>JAWKYB010000005.1 GCA_041396705.1 Alphaproteobacteria bacterium | reverse complement strand
GCCGGATCGGCCTCCGCCTCCGGCCAGACCTTCGGCCAGGTGAAGCGGAACGTCGCGCCCCGCCCCAGTGCCGGGTCGGATTCGACCGCGATGGTGCAGCCGAGCTGGGCAAGCTGCTTCTCGATCATCGCAAGCCCGAGGCCGCTGCCTTCGACCTCGTCGCGTGGCCGCAGCACCTGGAACATGCCGAAGATGCGGGCGTGGAAGCACGGCTCGATGCCAGGGCCGTCGTCGGCGACCGCAAAGGCAAGCCGATCGCCCTGGTCGCGCAAGGTGACGGTGACGGAGCCCTCGTCGCGGTCGTGGTGCTTGATCGCATTGGAGAACAGGTTGCGCAGGACCAACTGCAGCGGCACCGGCCCGGTGCGGATCGTCGGCATCGGATCGTGACGCAGCGAGAAGCGCCGGCCGCTGCTGGCCATGTCGAATGCCTCGCGCACCGCGGCATTGAGATCGACGCTGCGCGACTCGGCGTGCATCCGCCCCACCCGCGCATAGCGCAGCAGGCCGTCGAGCAGGCTGTCCATCCGGGCGACGCGGGCAAGCAGCAGGCCGAGGTTGCGCCGGCTCTCCTCGGTCAGCGACGCATCCAGATCCTGGGCCAGCCACGTCGCCAGGTTGGCCACGGCGCGCAGCGGCGCCTTCAGGTCGTGCGAGGCCAGCGCGGCGAACTGGTCGAGCTCGCGGTTCGACCGCTTCAGCTCCTCGGCCTGCGCGGTCAGCCGCACCTGCGCCCGCTTCAGCTCGGTGATGTCGGTCGCCGTCACCAGCACGCGGGGCTCGCCGGTCGCCGGGTCCTCGTAGGGCACCTTGTCGGTGCTGATCCACCGGTCGGTCCCGCCGCGGGGCTTGTATTCCTGGACGATGCCGAGCTTCGGCCGGCCGCTGGCCAGCACCTCCAGGTCGTCGCGGTGGTACTGCGCGGCGGTGTCGGGGAAATGCTCGTAGGCATCGAGCGGCACCGGCGTCGACTCCGCCACGCCCATGGCCAGGGCGGCGGTGCGGTTCATCCGCAGCACCCGGTTCCTGTCGTCCTTGTGGTAGATGTGCACCGGCATGTTGTCGAAGATCAGCTCGAGCTCGCGGCTGCGCCGCGCCAGGGCCTGCTCGCTCTGTCTCAACTCGGCCTGGGCGACGACGCGGTCGTGGATGTCCATGATGGTGCCGACCATCCGCACCGGTCTGCCGGTTGCGTCGCGCGAGGCCTGGCCGGTGCCGAGAAACCAGCGGTACTGGCCGGATTTGTGCCGCAGGCGATACTCGGTCTCGAACGGCTGGCCCGTCTGCAGGTGGGCATCGCCCAGCGCGATCGTCCGCTGGCGGTCGTCCGGGTGCAGGAGCTCGAGGAAGAGGGAAAGGCTCGGCTCGAGCTCGCCAGGCTCGTAGCCCAGCAGGTGGTGGAATTTCTCCGACCAGATCTCGGCGTCGGCGTTGACGTCGACCCAGTCCCAGATGCCCACGCTGGCGCCCTTCACGGCCAGCTCGAAGCGCTGCTCGCTCTGCCGCAGCGCGGCATTGGCGCGCTCCAGTTCCGCCGCCTGGGCGGCGATGGTGTCGATGGCCCGGCGCTGGGCGGTGATGTCGCGGCCGACCGAGACGATCTCGCGCGCGACACCGCCGTCGTAGACCATCCGGTTCGACCACAGGAACCAGGACTCGCTGCCGTCCTGCGCCACCATGCGCTGCTCGAACAACGCCTGGGGCCGCTCGGGAGACAGGCCGGCCAGATAGGCCTCGACTGCGCCGCGCTCGCAGGGCGGGACGTGGTCGATGAAGCACTTGCCGACCAGGTCGTCCGGCTGCCGGCCGAGGAAGCGGGCATATGGCTCGTTCACGTAGATCAGCGTGGTGTCGGGCCGGGCACGAGACACGAAATCGGGGATGCAGCGCAGCAGGTTGTCGAGCTCGCGCTCGCGTTCGCGCAGGATGTGCGCCATCTCACGGATCGAGGTGACGTCGGTCAGGAAGGCGATGAACACCGGGCCGTCGCCATCGCACGCCAGCTCGACCTGGGCCGAGACCGGATAGGTCGAGCCGTCCTTGCGCCGCTGCTCGGTTTCGAACACGACGAAATCCTGCTCGCCGGTCAGCAGCGGTGCCAGCATGGTCTCGAGCTCGATCCGCTTCATGTGCGGTACCAGGTCGGCCGGCGTCATCCGGCGCAGTTCATCGAGCGTGTAGCCCAGATTGCGGCGGGCGCCCTGGTTCACGTCGAGGAACCGGAAGCTGCCGGTATCGCAGATGTAGATCTCCTGCTGCGCCCGCTCGACGATCCGGCCCAGGCGTTCGTTGTCGCGCGCCGCCTGCGTTGCGGCCTCCAGTGCGGCCGCACGGTCCTCCGCCGTCCGCCGGGCCAGCCGCAGCTCAAGCTCGTCGACCACCAGCGCGGCGAGGTCGGCCAGCCGTGCGCGCTCGCTCGCGGTGATCGTCCGCGGGCGCGTGTCGATCACGCACAGCGTGCCGATGCGCTGGCCGTCGGCAACCGTCAGCGGCGCGCCCGCGTAGAAGCGGATGCCCGGCGCGCCGGTGACCAGCGGGTTCGCGGCGAAGCGGGGGTCGCGGGTCGCGTCCGCGACGACCAGCGGTGCCGAGTCCAGCACGGCGTGGGCGCAGAACGCCCAACTGCGCGGTGTCTCGCGCACGTCGGTGCCATAGGCAGACTTGAACCACTGGCGGTGCTCGTCGACCAGCGAGACCAGCGCGATCGGCACCTCGAACAGGGTCGCCGCCAGCCGGGTGATCCGCTCGAAGCACTCCTCCGGCGGCGTGTCGAGCACGCAGCAGGCGCGCAGCGTGTCCAGGCGTGCCGCTTCGTCGCGCGGAAGGGGCGCGCCGGCGCATCCGTCGAGATCGGTCATCGTCGCGCTTCGTCTCGGTTCGGTATTTTGCCCGGCACATCCCAGCAGTGCCCGGCAGTCGCCCCAGCCCTAGCCCGAAAGCGGTTAAGAATTAGGTATGCGCGGGCTCGTCGGCGGGTGCGGGCCGGCTGCGCGACAGCCGCGCGGCAAGGGCGAGGACCAGCGCGCGCCAGCGCGGCAGCGGCCGCTCGAACAGCGCCGCGGCGGCCAGGCAGACCGCGACGGTGGCCGCCAGCAGCGCCAGGTGCCGCAGCGCCATCGGCAGGTCGGCCGGCACGGCGGCGCCGAAGAACTGCAGCACCGGATAGTGGATCAGGTACAGCGAGAAACTGGCGCCGGAGCCCCAGCGGATGGCGCGCGCCGCGACACCGGGCGCCGCGTCTGCGGCCGGTCGCCGTGCAGCCAGCGCCGCCACGCCGACGATGTGGGCGGCGGCGAGCAGCCCGAGCAGGCCGTTCCAGACGAACTCGTCGGAGAAGTTCAGCAGCGCGAAGGGCGGGGCATCGTGCAGCCCCAGCGCGGCGCCGGTCAGGTGCAGCAGCAGGGCGGGCAGGTGGATGGTCTGCGCGAAGGCGTAAATCGCCACCGGCAGCAGCGCCATGGTCCAGGCCGCGATCGGCGACAGCGCGGCCGGGCGGCCGGCGGCGATCGCCCGCCAGGTCGCCACGCCCAGCAGCCAGGCCGGCGCCAGCAGCAGCACCTTCGGCCCGACGATCAGGCATAGCGCCGCGACCAGCACCGCCCGCCGCACGCCGGCGGCATAGCTCCAGGCGGCGAAGATCAGGTAATAGGCGACCTCGTAGCTGAGCGACCACCACGGCCCGTTGGTGCCGATGCGGAAGGCCTGTCCGGTCCATTCGTTGGCGAAGCTCAGCCCATAGGCCAGCGTCTCGCCGATCGGCGCGGCGTTGTACCACCAGCCGTCATAGTCGTCCGGATAGAGCGCCGCGCCCAGCCGGTCGAAGCCGATGGTCAGCAGCAGCGCCGGGATCGCCACCGAGTAGATGCGGGTGGCGCGGTTGAACAGGAAGCGGCCGGCGGTGCGGTCCTTGGCCTCGGCGGTATGGGCAATGACCAGGCCGGACAGCACGAAGAACAGTACCACCGCGTCGCTGCCCAGGTTGAGCTCGCGGATGAACAGATAGACGCCGTCGGTGAAGCGCGGATAGGCCAGGTGCGAGGCCAGCACCGCCAGCGCGGCGCCGACGCGCAGCGCGTCGAGATAATGCGAAAGGCCGCGGTTCATCGCTCGGCAGCTTCCGTGTGCGCGGCGGCGCCGTTCACGTCCCGGCCGCGGGCACCGAGCTGCGCTGCGAACTGGCGGAACGGCACCAGCAGGGCGGCGGCCAGGTTCGGGTGCGGCTGCGGGATCGGCGTGCCGTCGCGCTCGGCCAGTCCGAACTCGACCGCCTCGCGCCCCTTCGGCACGTACAGCGTGCCGAACATCCAGTCCCACAGCGCGAACACCTCGCCGTAGTTCTTGTCGTGGTGGCGCACCGCGCGGCCGTGGTGGATCTGGTGCTGCGCCGGCGAGATCAGGATGCGCTCCAGCACCGGCCCGTAGCCGATCCAGATGTGGGTGTGGCGGAAGTTGGAGCCGAACATGTTGAACAGGAAATAGCCGGCGTGGATGCCCGCCATCGCCAGCATGTCGAGGTGGTTGGTGACCAGGATCAGCACCAGGCCCATGGCCAGGCCGACCATCAGGTCGCTGATCATCGCCGACAGCAGGTCGTAGACCGGGTGCTTGCGATAGACGGTCAGCGGCGTCATCACCTCGGCGCTGTGGTGCACCATGTGGAACGGCCACAGCAGCGGCATCTCGTGATGCCAGCGGTGCACCCAGTAGACGGCGAAGTCGGCGAACAGCAGGTAGATCGCTGTGACTAGCACCGTGTCGCCGGCCGACCAAGGCGCCTCGCGGATCGATGCGCCGGTCGCGGCGCCGGCCAGCGCCACCACCGCCACCGTGGTCAGCGTGCGCAGGCCGACCGCGCGGAACACGCCGACGAAGGCCATCAGCCGGCCGACCAGGAACAGCCCGGCATCGGTCAGGTTGGAGCGGTCGGTGTAGACCCGGCGCGGAAACAGCCAGGCAAGAAAGCCGGGAAGATGCTCCGCCCGGCGGCGCAGCAAGTATATCGCAAATGCAATTAAAATGAAGGCGGCCAGATAGGCCGGCGCCACCCTCAGACTCGGGTCGGTCAGAGTATTCCAAAGTTCTTCGAGCATCGGCCGGCCATCGCTACCTGCGGAACGGCCGCGCACGGCGGATCAGTGCGCGTGCCGGATCATTGCCGCACCAATCATCACTTAAGCTGCCCTAATTAATCGTTTAGGGATGCCTGCGACCGTCGCGCACATCGCGGCCGCAGGGCATCGGGTGACGGCTCAGGCGCCGAACGGGGTCCAGATCGTCTTCACCTGCACCGCGCGACGCAGGTAGTCGCGGCCCTGGCCGGCGACCGGGCTGGTCCAGTCGCGCGCCTTGCCGTGGTTGACCCAGGTCGCCTTCAGGTTGCCGGCGCTCTCGCGCTCGACCGTGGCCGCGCCCTCGGCCGAGCCGACATACCAGCAGCAGGCGATGTCGTCGTGCTGGGCCATCGTCTTGGCCAGCGCGTCGCGCTCGCCGGTGACGATGTTGACCACGCCGTCGGGCACGTCGGAGGTGTCGAGCACCTGGTAGAGGTCGAGCGCAGCCAGCGGCCGGGTCGGCGACGGCGTGACGACGATGCGGTTGCCCATGGCGATCGCCGGCAGCGCCAGCGAGACGAAAGCCAGCAGCGGCGCCTCGTCGGGGCAGGAGATGCCCATCACGCCCCAGGGCTCGTTCAGCGCCAGCGCCAGCATGCGCGCCTGCGGCGCCCGCACCGCGCCGTCGAACTTGTCGGCCCAGGCGG
Organism: Alphaproteobacteria bacterium; assembly: GCA_041396705.1. Taxonomy (NCBI): domain Bacteria; kingdom Pseudomonadati; phylum Pseudomonadota; class Alphaproteobacteria; species Alphaproteobacteria bacterium. The sequence continues at coordinate 355,812 of JAWKYB010000005.1, read as the reverse complement.
CGTAGTAGGCGATGCGCGCAACCGACGTCGCCACCTCCCTGTCGGCGCGGGCCTTGGGCTCGCCCATCCGCACCAGCCGGGCGGCGAACTCGGCCGCGCGCGCCGCCAGGTTCTCGGCCAGGAAATACAGCACCTGGGCACGGCCGTGGCCGGTCATCGCCGACCAGGCGCCGGCCTTGTGCGCCGCCTCCACCGCGTTGCGGATGTCCTTGCGGTTGCCGAGCCCGACCTCGGTGATCGCGGCGCCCCTGGCATCGACCACCGGATAGCTGTAGCCCGAATCCGGCCGCGCCTGTTTGCCGCCGATGTAAAGCTTGGCGGTGCGGTCGAAGCCGGCACCCTCGCCGTCGGGCAGCGGCAGCGCCGCTGGCAGGGCGGCCGGCGCGGCAGCGGGCTTCGCCGTCGCCTCCCAGTCCGGCTTCAGATACTCGAACATGCCCTCGCGGCCGCCCTCGCGGCCGAAGCCGCTCTCGCGATAGCCGCCGAAGCCGGCCATGGCGTCGAACTGGTTGGTCGAATTGATCCAGACCACGCCGGCCTTGACCTGCCGCGCCGCATCGAAGGCGACGTCGAGCGTCTGCGACCAGATCGAGGCGGCCAGCCCGTAGCGGGTGTTGTTGGCCAGCGCCACCGCCTCGTCGGGCGTGCGGAAGGTGGTGGCGGCCAGCACCGGGCCGAAGATCTCCTCCTGCGCCAGCGTCGAGGCCGGGTCGACGCCGGTGAACAGCGTCGGCGGGTAGAAGCAGCCGGTGGCCGGCACCGCCGCCTGCGGCTGCCAGCAGGCCGCGCCCTCGGCGACGCCGCGCGCGACCAGGCCGCGGATGCGCTCCAGCTGCGCCGTGGCCGCGACCGCGCCGATGTCGATGGCCTTGTCGAGCGGGTCGCCGACGCGCAGCGTCTCCATCCGCGCCCTCAGCTTGGCGTAGATCGGCTCGGCCACGCCCTCCTGCACCAGCAGCCGCGAGCCGGCGCAGCAGACCTCGCCCTGGTTGAACCAGATCGCATCGACCACGCCCTCGACCGCGCCGTCGAGATCGGCGTCCTCGAACAGGATGAACGGCGACTTGCCGCCCAGTTCCAGCGACAGCGCCTTGCCGGTCCCGGCGGCGGCGCGGCGGATGATGCGGCCGACCTCGGTGGAGCCGGTGAAGGCCAGCTTGGCGAAGCCGGGGTGGTCCACGACCAGCGCCCCGGTGTCGCCGGCGCCGTTGACCAGGTTGAACACGCCCCTGGGCAGCCCGGCCTCCTGGCAGATCTCGGCGAACAGCAGCGCGGTCAGCGGGGTGTATTCGGCCGGCTTCAGCACCACGGTGCAGCCGGCGGCCAGCGCCGGCGCCACCTTCCAGGCCAGCATCAGCAGCGGGAAGTTCCATGGAATCACCTGGCCGCAGACGCCGACCGGCCGGTAGCCGGCGAACTCGGTCTCGGCCAGCGCCGCCCAGCCGGCATGGTGGTAGAAATGGCGGGCGGCCAGCGGCACGTCGAGGTCGCGGGTCTCGCGGATCGGCTTGCCGTTGTCCAGGCTCTCCAGCACCGCCAGCAGGCGCGCATGCTTCTGGATGTGGCGGGCGAGCGCATAGAGGTGGCGCGCCCGCTCGGCGCCGGGCAGCGCCGCCCAGCCCTTGAACGCGCGTGCGGCCGCGGCCTGGGCGGCGTCGACCTCCTTGGCGGTGGCGGCGAGCGCGCGGCCCAGACGGGCGCCGGTGGCCGGGTTGACCACGTCGAAGGCCCTCGCGCCGCGCGGATGGACGAACGCCCCGTCGATGAAGTGGCCGAACCGGCCCTTGTTGCGGCCGAGCCAGGCCTCGGCGACGTCGGCCGCCTCCGGCGCGGGTCCGTAGTCCATGGTGGTGAGGATGTCCCTGATCGCGGTCATGTCATTGCCCTCGAGGTCCGCGGACGCGCAACCCTCCGGTCATCGCGAGCCGCCGAAGGCGGCATGGCGATCCGGAAGCCGACGCACCGACGCTTGTGCCGTGGCCGTGGATTGCCGCGTCGCTGCGCTGCTCGCAATTGCGGCGTGGTGGGCGCTCATGCGGCGTCAGCCCATCGGCTGGTGGTGGGCGGCGGCATAGCGGCCGCTGACGTGGTGGTCGAGCTGGCGCTCGATGTCGGTCAGCAGCGAACTGGCGCCGATGCGGAACAGCCGCGGCGTCAGCCACGGGCCGCCGATCTCCTCCTTCATCAGGGTCAGCCAGGCCAGCGCGTCCTTCGCCGTGCGCAGGCCGCCGGCCGGCTTGAAGCCGACCTCGGCGCCGGTGGCGTCGCGATAGTCGCGCAGCGCCCGCACCATGGTCAGGCTGACCGGCAGGGTGGCATTGACCGCCTCCTTGCCGGTCGAGGTCTTGATGAAGTCCGCGCCGGCCATCATCGCCACCATGCTGGCGCGATAGACGTTGGTCAGCGTGGCGAGGTCGCCGGTGGCGAGGATCGCCTTCATGTGCGCCGGCCCGCAGGCCTCGCGCATCGCCCGGACCTCGTCGTAGAGCGCCGGCCAGTTCCCGGTCAACGCATGGGCGCGGGTGATGACGATGTCGATCTCCGCCGCGCCGGCGCTGACCGCATAGGCGATCTCGGCCAGCCGCTGCGGCATCGGCGTCAGCCCGGACGGGAAGCCGGTGGCGACCGAGGCGACCGGGATGCCGCTGCCGTCGAGCGCGTCGACCGCGTGCGGTACCATGGCCGGATAGACGCAGACGGCACCGACCTGCGGCGGGGCGTCGTCCAGCCCCAGCGCGGCGACCAGGTCGTCGCGCAGCGGGCGGCGCGCCTTGGCGCACAGCCGGCGTACCTTGCCCGGGGTGTCGTCGCCGGCCAGTGTGGTCAGGTCGATGCATTCCAGCGCGCGGACCAGCCAGGCCGCCTGCCACTGCTTCTTCACCGTGCGGCGTGCCGGCAGGGTGGCCGCCCGCCGCTCCGCCGCGGAGCGGTTGATCCGAACGCCCTCGAACAGCGCCGGGGTCAGCGCCATGCCCGGGTTGCGCGGATGCAGCGCGGCGGTCGCGACCCGTTCCGACCCCTCTCGGCTCAGATTTCGGGCATCGACCATTGTGGTACTCCTCGACCGCGGCAGGCTGCGCCCGGCCATGCTAGCCGTTTTGCCGCGCCCACGCATCCATGGCTTGGCGATCTGCCCGCCGCGCGGAGCGCCTATGCGCCGCCGCCCAGGAACGCCTCGGCAATGTCCGGCATCGCCAGCAGGGCGCGGCCGGGCCCGCTGAGACCGATCCGTCCGTTCTCCATGACGAAGCCGGTGTCGGCGCAGGACAGCGTCCGCGTCACATCCTGCTCGGCGATCAGGACGGTGACCCCGCGCTCCACCAGCCTGGGGATGATCCGGAAGATCTGGCTGGCGACGGCGGGTGCGAGGCCCAGCGTCGGCTCGTCGAGCAGCAGCAGGCGGGGCAGCGCCATCAGCCCGCGCCCCAGCGCCAGCATCTGCTGCTCGCCGCCGGAAAGCGTGCCGGCGGTCTGCGACCGCCGTTCCCGCAGCCTCGGGAACAGGGCGTAGACCGAAGCGAGGGTTTCAGCACAGGCGGCGCGGGCGCGCGTATTGATCGCCCCGACCCGCAGATTGGCTTCGACGCTCATGTCGGCAAGGACGAGGCGTCCCTCGGGGACCAGCACCATGCCCCGCGCGACACGCTCGTGCGACGGCAGGCCGTCGATGCGCGCACCCTCGAAATGGATCTCGCCGGCCGCGGCCGGCAACAGGCCGGTCAGGCAGCGGAACAGGGTGGTCTTTCCCGCCCCGTTGGAACCGACCAGCGCGGTGACCCCGCCGGCCGCGACCGTCAGGTCGACGCCGTGCAGCACGCCGACCTCGCCGTAGCCCGCCGACAGGCCGACGATCCTGAGGATGTCGCTCATCCGGCCGCCTCGCCGAAATAGACCGCGCGCACCGCGGGGTCGCGCTCGATCTGGCGCGGCGTCCCGGTGGCGATCAGTTCGCCATGATGCAGGACGACGATGCGTTCGGAGAGCTCGACCAGCGCGCGCACGACATGCTCGACGATCAGGATCGTCAGCCCCCGCGCGCGGCGAATTTCCTGCACGGTCGCCAGCATGGCGGCGACCTCCGTCGGCGTCAGGCCGGCCATCACCTCGTCGAGCAGCAGCAGGGCCGGCCCGGTGCCCAGCGCCCGCGCCACCTCCAGTCGCTTGCGGCCGGACAGGGTCAGCGCGCCCGCCGGCTTCTCCGCCTGGTCGGCCAGGCCCACCTCGTCGAGGATCTCCAGCGCGCGCCGCGCGACCGCGTCGCCCCGCTTGTGCACCCGACCGCCGAAGATCAACGCGGTCTCGACATTCTCGCGCGCGCTCAGCCCGGCGAACGGGCGCACGATCTGGAACGTGCGCGCGATGCCAAGCCGGCAGATGCGGTCCGGCCGCAGCCCGGCGATCGAGCGGCCGCGAAACCGGACGTCGCCCCGGCTCGCGCGGGCATGGCCGGCGATGATGCTGAACAGGGTGGTCTTGCCGGCCCCGTTGGCGCCCATCAGCCCCACGATCTCCCCGGCCTCGACCGCAAAGGAGACGTCGGTCAGCGCCCGCAGCCCGCCGAAGGACTTGCTCACGCCGCTGACGTCGAGCAGGGTCATGCGGCGGCCCTTGCACCGCGCCGGCCGGCGAGCCCGATAAGGCCGCCGGGCGCCAGCAGGACGAATCCGATCAGGAACGCGCCGAGCAGGATCATGTAGAGGCGCGGCGCGTTGGACCACAGCAGTTCCGACAGCGCGGTCAGGAACACCGCCCCCAGCAGCGGCCCGCGGGCATCGCCGCTGCCGCCGATGATCGCCATCGTGACGACGGTGAACGACACCAGCGGGTTGAAGACCTGCAGCACCTCGAAATAGGTGGAGCGCATCGCCATCAGGCCGCCGACCATGCCCGGCACGGCCGCCGACGCGGCGAATGCGATCGCCTTGTAGCGTACGATCGGCACGCCGACGGTCTCGGCCGCCGTCTCGTCCTCGCGGATCGCGATCAGGCCATGGCCGAAGCGCGACGACCTGACGTAGTGCGTGAGCAGGCTGGCGCCGACTGCCAGCGCGATCATGGCGTAGAGCAGCGTCTCGGCCGTCGGCGCGCCGAACAGCAGACGGCTGGACACGCCGAGCTCCGTCTCCAGATTGAGCACGCTGTACTTGACCAGCTCCGCCAGCCCGAAGGTCAGGATCACGAAATAGGGCCCGCGCACGCGCAGCACCGGCATCGCCACGAGCAGGGCGAAGGCGCTGGCGGCGAGCCCGCCGAGCGGCACCGCGAGCCACAGCGGCAGCGTGCCGAACGACACCACCGCCACATAGGCGCCGATGCCGTAGAACACCACGTGACCCAGCGAGATGTAGCCGGTCATGCCCGAGAACAGCGACCAGCTCTGGGTCAGCGCGATCCACATCGCCAGGTTGAGCGCGACCAGGGTCCAATAGGCGCCGAGCGCATGCGGGGTGGCGAGCCCAGCCGCCGCCAGCACGGCCAGACCCGCGTAGAAGCCGGTGCCGCGCGGCATGCCGGTCATGTGCGCCGCCGCCTGCCGAACAGGCCCTGCGGACGGACCAGCAGGATCGCCACGAAAACCCCGTACAGCAGGATCGACCGGTAGTTGGCCGAGGTCAGCGCCACCGCATAGATCTCGACGAAGCCGAGCAGAAAGCCGGCGGCGATGCCGCCGACGATGTTGCCGAGACCGCCGAGGATGATCACGACGAATGCGGCGATGGTGTACGGGAAGCCCATGAACGGCGAGATCTGCTCGGCCATGCTGATTAGCGCGCCGGCGATGCCGGCGACCGCGAAGCCGACCACGAAGCTGGTGCGCTGCACCCGGGTAACGTCGATGCCCACGATCTGCGCCGCCTCGCGGCTCTGGATCAGGGCGGAGACCGCGAGGCCGTAGAATGTGGTCCTGAGGAACACGAGGACGCCGGCCAGCACCGCGACGGCGACCAGCAGCATCGCGATCCGGTTGCCGGTCATGGCGATTCCCGCAACGCGGTAGACGTCGTCCAGATGCTGGTAGGCCTGGGCCGAGGCGGTGAAGGCGAGCGCGATCGCATTCTGCAGGATCACCGAGACGCCGAAGAACAGCAGCAGGGAGTTGGCCTCCAGCCGCTCGATCGCCTGGCCCCCGGCCAGCTGGCCGCGGAACAGCCCGGCATAGAGCCCCAGGCCGACCAGCCCGGTCAGCGCGGCGATCAACGGCAGGCCGATCAGCGGCGACACGCCGGTCAGCGTGAACAGCCAGAACGCACCATAGGCGCCGATCATGACCAGATCGCCATGCGCGATGTTGAGCAGGCGCATGGTGCCGTAGACCAGGTTCAGGCCGAGCGCGATGACGCCGTAGAGCGCGCCGAGCACGAGGGCCGAGAACAGCAGCTGCGGTGAAAGAACGATGTCCAGAGACGACCTCTCCCGGGATCGCGCACGCCGACGCCGGCCGAGGACGCCCCGCCATGACGGCAAGGCGTCCTTTGCAGGACGGCGTTCGGCCGCCGGCGGCTAGCGCGGCTGGAACTGCGACGTGGCCACCGAATCCGGCCAGATCAGGTGCATCTCGCCGCCCTGCAACTGCAGGAAGGCGGTCGGCGTGATCACGTTCTCGACGCCATCGAACTGCCGGGCCGTTGATCGTGTCGAAGGTCGTCGTGGCGATGGTCTCGCGCAACGTCGTGGTCGAGCCGGCGACCGCCACCGCCTGCTCGAGGATCTCGCGACATGTAGGCGAGCGCGCTGTCGAGATAGTCAGGCGCCATGCCATAGGCCGCGACATAGGCGTCGAAGAACGCGCGGCCGCGCGGCCACGCCTCCTGGTAGGGGCTCCAGTGCCCGAGGGTCACGATCCCGTCGGCGCCCTCGCCGAAGGCCTGCTGGAAGGCGGCGATCGTCGGGCCGACGAGCAGGAACTGGAATGGCTGGTCGATGCCGAGTTCGCTGGCCTGTCCCATGTAGAGGAAGGAATCGGCCGGATAGGAAGCGCGTAACGCCGTCGGCGCCGGACGCCGCCCAGTGCGCGTCAACGGCGGGGTCATGTCCGAGATGTCCGGCGGATAGCTCTCGTTGACCGTGACCTCGATGCCCTGCGCTTCCAGGGCCGGGATCAGGAACTGCAGGTTCTCCTGCGCGAAGGGCAGCACGTTGGCGATGACGGCGACCGATCGACGCCGGCCGACTTCGCCAGAGCGGCCAGTTCGGGCCGATCTTGTCGAGGATTCGCCGAGGTCGGGAACCAGATGTTGCCGGGCTGGACCTCGCGGATCGCCACCGGCTGCGCGTGGTGCCGACTCCATCGAGAGCCGTGGCTCGACCGCCGTGCGACGTTCAGGCGACCACAGCGTGCCGGGCCGCAACAGCGCGTCGACCTCGTCGTCGAATCGATTTGCAGATCTCTGGCCGCCTGCCGGATCCAGGAAACTCGTCGATCGTACCAGACTAGCTCGATCGGGCGGCGCTCGCCGGCGACGTCCAGGCCGCCGGCGGCATTCACCTGGTTCGCCCAGAGCTCGTAGGCCGTGACCTGCGACGGCGCCGCCTGCAGAACAGGCCGGTCGAGGCGATCGAAATAGCCGATCCGCACCGGCTCGGCATCCAGCGCGGTCGCCGCCGTCGCGCCGAACGCAAGCGCAACAATTCCAGAGATCATCCGTGCCATCTTGTCCTCCCCCTCATGGCGGCCGTTTCCGATCCTTCCCATCTGCCGTCGCGCGAGGTCACGCGTGACGGGACATGAAGCTCGCTGCACGATCGATCCAGGCACCATCCGCCACGCCCGATGCGTAGCTGGCGCCCAGATGGTCGCAGTCGTCCAATTGTGTCCGCTCGACCTCGACGCCCTCATGTTCGAGTGCGGCGGCAAATTCCTGCGACTGGCGCACCAGATGCGGGAAGTCGCGTTCGCCCCAGGCGACCAGGAACGGCGGCGCGGCGCCGTGGACATGGCGCATCGGCGAGGCCGCCGCGTCGCGTTCCGCGCTCTCCTCGCCCAGGAAGCGCGGCCGCATCGACAGGCCGGAATCCGGCCCGAAATAGTAGGTTCCCGAGATCGGCAGCGCGCCCTTGATGGGGTCGGCGGGGATCGCGCGCGGCGCCTGCCAGTCCTGCATCAGCGCCAGCAGCGACGCATAGTGCCCGCCCGCCGAGTGGCCGCCGACGAACATCCGGTCGGGATCGCCGCCGAATGCGGCGACCCGGTCGCGGGCCAGCGCGACGCCGGCCATGCAGTCCTCCAGGCCCGCCGGGTAGACATGCTGCGGCGCCAGGCGATAGCCGAGGCTGACCATCGTCACGCCGCGCGCGACCAGGCCCGGCGCCATGAAGGCCATCCATTCCTTGTAGCCGTTGGTCCAGCCGCCGCCATGGATGACGCACAGGACGATGCCGCTCGGCCGCTCGGCGGCATAGATCGCGATGCCCTGATAGGGATCGTCGCCATGCCGCACCTCCAGGGCGGGCGGCGGCGACGGCAGCGCCATCACCGTTTCGTGGTAGAGGGCACCGATCTTGCTGAAGGGTTCCTGTGGCGGATAGTCGTCAGGCCGCATCGCGCTCATCCAGCATGCGTGAAAGGATCTTCTCGGGCGTCATCGGCAACGACCGGACGTGGCCGCCCGCCGCGACGGCAACCGCGTTGGCGATTGCGGCGGGCACCGGCACCAGGCAGATCTCGCCGACGCCCTTGGCGCCGAACGGTCCGTCGGTCTCGTGCGATTCGACGATGATCGCGTGGATCGCGTGCGGGCAGTCGAGTGTGGTCGGCACCTTGTAGTCGAGCAGGCTCGGATTGGCCAGCCGCGCGCCGTCCCACACCATTTCCTCGGTCAGGGCGAAACCCATCGCCTGGACGAATCCGCCCTCGATCTGGCCCTCCACGGCGGCAGGATTGATCGCCCTGCCGACGTCCATCGCCGACCAGGCCTCGCGCACCTCCGCCTTGCCCGTCGCCTCGTCGACCTCGACGTCGACGATGACGCAGCCGAAACTGTAGACGCCGATCTGCGGAAACGGCAGTCCCCTGGCGACCGCGCGCTTGGGGTCGATCGTCGCCTGGTTGAACACCCAGGTGTTGTGGCCGACGATCGGCCCGCCGGCCGCCCAGTGGGCGCGCAGCGAAATCTCGTGGAACGACACCTGCCGGTCGGTGCCCTTGACCGCGACGCTGCCGCCGGGCCGCAGCTCCAGATCCAGGTCGGCGCATTCCAGCATCTGGGCGGCATGCGCCCGCAGCTGCTTCTCCACCTCGCCGGCGGCGGCCACCACGGCCCGCCCGGTCGTATAGGTCACGCGGCTGGCCGTCGTGCCCCAGTTGTAGGGCGAACCGTCCGTGTCGGGGCTGGCCAGCGCGACCTTGTCGACCGGCAGTTGCAGCGCCTCGGCGCAGATCTGCACCAGCGCCGTGTCGGAGCCCTGGCCGATGTCGACCGCGCCGGTGTTGAGCACGACGGAGCGTCCTCGAGGACCCGCACGATCGCGCCGGTGCCGAGCAGGCCGGAATATGGGCGCCGATCGCCACGCCCAGCGCGCGGCGCTTGCCGGGCGGCGCCGCCAACGCGGCGCGCCTGTCCCAGCCGGACGCCGCCCGTCGCCTCGTCGATGCACGCCGCCAGACCGTTCGAGGCCACCGCGGCGCCGCCGAACCAGGGGTCGCCGGGCCGGCACAGATTGGCGAGGCGCAGGTCGAGCGGGTCCATGCCGAGGCGCGCCGCGATCTCGTCGAGCTGCGTCTCGCCGGCGAAGGCCACCTGCGGGTTGCCGAAGCCACGAAAGGCGCCGAAGCGCAGCTTGTTGGTGTAGACCAGCCGGCCGTGGCAGCGGACATTGGCGATCCGGTACGGGCCTCGCGCCATCAGCAGGCTGTAGCCGAGGACGCCAGGGCTGTCGTCGCCATAGGCACCGCAGTCGAGCAGCACTTCGACCTCGCGGGCGGTGATCACGCCATCCCGGGTCACGCCGGTCTTGCAGCGCACCTTGAACGGATGGCGGGCGCGCACGCACTCGAAATCCTCCTCGCGGTTGAGGATCAGCTTCACCGGCCGGCCGGTCGCCTGCGCCAGCCTGACCACCATCGGCTGGACATGCGGCTCCATCTTGTTGCCGAAGCCGCCGCCGACCCGCGGGGTCAGCGAACGCAGCTTGCTCATCGGCAGCCGCAGGCTCTCGCAGACATTGGCCTGCACCCGGAACACCGACTGGTTGGCCGACCACAGCGTGATGCGCCCCTGCGGGTCGACCTCGGCCAGCGCACCGCAAGGCTCGATGGCGAGATGGGCCTGGGCGGCGGTGTCGTAGCTGCCTTCGACGACGATGTCGGCCTCGGCGAAGCCGCGCGCGACGTCGCCCTCGCAGAGCTCGGTTTCGGAGGCGAGGTTGCCGCCGCAGATCGCGGGAAACACCTTCACATAGGACGCCAGATCCTCGTGGATCGCCGGCGCGCCCTCGGCCAGGCCCTCCTCGGGGCTGAGGATCGCCGGCAGCTGGTCGTAGTCCACCCGCACCAGGCGCGCCGCGGTTCGCGCCGCCGCCTCGGTCTCCGCCGCGACCACGGCGACCGGCTCGCCGACATAGCGCACCTTGCCCTTGGCGATCGCGTGCTCGTCCTTGATGAATGCGCCCATCCGCCCGTCGGGGAAGTCGTCGCCGGTCAGCACGGCGACCACGCCGGGCACGGCCAACGCCTCGGCGATGTCGTAGCCGCGGATATGCGCGTGCGCCACGGCGCTCTGGGCGATCGCCGCGTGCAGCATGTTCGGCCGCGCCATGTCGGCGATGTACTGCGCGCTGCCGGTGACCTTCTCCAGGATCTCCAGGCGGGGCAGGCTGGCGCCGACGGCACCGGTTCCGGAAGCCGCGGTCATGACGCCGCGGCTCCGCCGGCGCGCAGTACCGCGTCGACGATCTTGGTGTAGCCGGAACAGCGGCAGAGGTTGCCGGACAGCGCCGCACGCACCGTGTCGACATCGGGGCGGCGGTTGTCGCGCAACAGCGCGTAGGCGGTCATGATCACGCCCGAGGTACAGAAGCCGCACTGCACCGCCCCGGTGTCGACCAGCGCCTGCTGGACCGGCGCGAGAACGCCGGCTGCGGCGACGGCCTCGACCGTGGTGATGTCCTGACCCTCGCAGTTGGCGGCGACCGACAGGCAGGCGCGGACCGGATCGCCGTCGACCAGCACCGTGCAGGCGCCGCAGACACCCTGGTTGCAGCCGCGCTTGGCCCCGGTCAGTCCAAGGTCGTCGCGCAGCACCGTCAGCAGCGTCGTCGGTGCCGGCGCCGCCACGGCATGGGTCCGGCCGTTCACCCGCAGCACGACGGAAGCCGGCGCGTTCATGCCGCCAGACCGAACGGCGTCGTCGCTTCGGCCAGGGCGCGCCGCAGCAGCCTGGGCACCACGAGACGGCGATAGTCCGCGCTGGCCCGGACGTCGTCGACCGGGTCCAGTGCCGCCACGATGCAGTCGCCGGCCGCCGCGACCGCGCGCGCATCGAGCGCGGTGCCGATCAGCAGGTCCTCCGCCTCGGCGTTACGCACCGGCCCGCCGGCGCAGCCGCCGACTGCCAGGCGCAGCCGGCTCACCGCGCCGGCTTCCACCGCGACCGCGATCGCCACCGAGGCGATGGCAAAATCGCCGGCGACGCGGCACAGCTTGGCGTAGTGCCCGACCGAGCCCGCTGCAGCCGGCGGCAGCAGCACCGCGGACACCAGCTCGCCCGGTCCGAGCGCCGTTTCGTACCAGCCGAGGAAGAAGTCCTCGGCCGGCACCGTGCGTCGGCCGCCCGGTCCTGCGATCTCGATCGCGGCGTCGGCGGCGACCAGCGCGGGCGGATAGTCGGCAGCGGGATCCGCGAAGGCGATCGAGCCGCCGATCGTGCCCATGTTCCGCACCGGCGGGTTGGCGATCTGGGCGGCGGCCAGGCTGACGACCGTCTGCCCGTCGCGCAGGTCGCTTTCCTGCGCCGTCTGGCGATGGCGGCGCATCGCGCCGATCCGTGCCGTGCCGTCGGGCAGGCGGTCGAACCGCCGCAGCTCGGCGATGCCGGCCAGGCTGACCAGGCATTCCGGCTGGACCAGGCCCGCGTTGATCAGCGCGACCAGGGTCGCACCGCCGGACAGGGCGCGTCCGCGCTCGCCGGCATCGGCCAGCAGCGCGACGGCTTCCTCGACCGTCGCCGGCTTGTGAAACGCCGCGCCGGTCATGGCGTCTCCAGCGCCTCGGCGCGCTGCCGGAAGGCCTCCTCGAACGCCTGCGCCTTGCGGGTCGCGATCTTCTTCATCATGCCGAGGCCGAACCGGCCGAGCCGGCCGGTGATCGACACGTCGGAGGCGTAGTACACCTGGGTGACGCCGGGTTCCTGTTCGGAAAGGCGCAGCGTGTTCTGCGACTGGATGATGCTGGCCCGGGTGCCTTCCTCGCCGCGCGAGATGGAGAGCACCTCTTCCGGCGCGGTCTGGCTGGTGATCTCCACCTCGATGCTGAAGCGGGCCTTGATCGGGCCGACCGCCGCCTCGATCACCGCCTTGTACAGCGCCTCGTCCACCTTCTCGATCGCGCTGCAGCCCGGCACGCAGGGCAACATCGCCACCGGGTCGCGGATCAGCCGCCACACGCGTTCGCGCGGCGCGTTGACCACGAAGCTTTCCTCCAGATACAAGCGCCGACTCCCAGGTCAGACGACCCGGACCCGTTCGACGATCATGTTCGGGTCGACGATCCGGCCGCATTCGATCACCGTCTGATTGTCCAGCGTGATCGTGCAATCGCGCATCGGCACGTCGTAGTGGCCGCGCGTGGTGCGCTTGCCGCCGCCCTGAGAGTTCGGCCCGGTGGAGAACAGGAAGTTGCCCGGGAACGTGCGCGCGGCCGCGCGGCTGCGCTCCGGCTCGTCGCCGTTGAGCGCGATCCCGTACCACAGCGCCTGCGGGTTCAGGCCCCAGCCGAGGTGGGAGACCGCATAAGGGTCCATGTCGTCGTCGCCCTGGCGGTTGTCGTCGAGCCAGCGCTGCATCAGCTTGGCGTCCAGGCCGCCTTCGATCTTGCGGATGAAGCCGTCGCGGATCTCGACACGCACCTCGTCCTGCACATAGCGGCAGTAGGGCAGGATGACGATGTCGCCGGGTTGCATCACCACCGTGCCGTTGGCGGAGCCCTCGTCGGGAAATGTGTGGATGTGCCCGCCGCCCCAGTGGTCGAAGTGGCCCGGCTCGTCGGCATAGCCCCACTGGGTCATCACCGGATATTCGCCGCGGGTATAGGTCAGGTCGGTGCCGGCCTGCGAGGTCACCCGCACCTCGCGCGTGCGCTCATAGAGGCCGTGTGCATAGAGGCACGCTTCCTTCAGCCCCGGCGGCGACATCAACTGCTCGAGGTCGTCCGGCGCATCGATGATCATCAGGACCCGCACGCCCGCGCCCATCACGTCCTTCAGCCAGCGCGTGAACAGCGGCACGTGGAAGATGACGATGATATCGGCGGCCATCGCCGCCTGCAGCGTGCCCTTGCACTGGCCGACCGTGGCCACGCCGACCTTGGTCCACGAAGGCACGCTGTTGACGCACATCTCGTAGACGTCGGCGCCGAGGTCGTCGGCCGCGGCGAAGGCGGCCTGCAGATACTCGCGACGGGTCGACAGGTCGGAGATGCAGCAGATCGTCTCGCCTGCCTTCACCTTGCATAGCTCGAACTCGCGGCGATACAGCGCCGCCAGCTTGGCCGGATTGAGTTCCTGCACGCGATACGCGGCCGAAAGCATGATTGCCTCCCCCTCAGCAAGACAACCCCAAATCGAAGATGCCGGCCGCCCAATCGTGCCGTCGCGAAGTCGCGACGGCACGACAAGTCCAATTGCCCGACCCGCGCCGAGTATCATGCGGTCCGGAGAGGACTGTCAATCAGCCTGCCCGGCGCCGGTCGCGGTCGGGTGTGCGCGGACGGTGGCATCTGCGCGGCGCACGGTGCTCCGGCAAACGCGTTGCGATTCCCACCGGTTTGGCACATGTTTTGCTGCATGGCCGGCCGGGGGCCGATGGACACCGTCCGGCAGGCCATGCAAATGGGGAGGAGTATCCGATGAAGACCGCCTGGAACGCGCACTGCGCGTTGGATCGTCGCCGCTTCCTGCAGGCCACGTCGGCGATGGCTTCGCTCGCCGTCATGCCGCGCATCATTGGCATGTCGCCCGCGGCCGCGCAGGAAGGCTCGACCATGGTGATCGCGGCGCCGGCAACGCCGCAGAGCCTCGACTGCGAGTTCGACGTCTCGCTCGGTACGTTCGAGGCGATCGCCGCCATGTACGACCATCTGCTGGGCTTCGAGATCATTGCGGATCCGGGCGTGCCGACGGCCCGGCGCGAGGACATCAGCTATCACCCGGAAGAGCCCGGCGGCGTGAAGATGGTCGGCAAGCTGGCCGAGAGCTGGGAAATCGACCCCGAGGGCCGCTTCGCGCGCTTCAAGCTGCGCGAGGGCGTGATGAGCAACTGGGGCAACGAGCTGACGGCGGAAGACGTCAAGTGGACCTGGGACCGCAAATTCGGCCTGGCCGCGCTCGGGGCGTTCTATACCAAGGTGATCGGCCTCAACCGGCCGGAGGACGTGCGGGTCGAAGGCAAGTACGAGGTTTCGTTCAACCTCGACGAGCCCAACCCGCTGCTGCTGAAGATTCAGCCCAACCTCTATGGCGGGCCGATCTACGACTCCGTGAAGTGCAAGGAGATGGCCACCGCCGACGATCCGTGGGCCAAGCAGTTCATCGAGAACGACAGCGCCGGCTTCGGTCCCTACCGGCTCGAGCAGCTGACCCGCGGCCAGCAGGCGGTGTTCCGCGCCCGCGACGACTACTGGGGCGGCAAGCCGGCCATCGACACCGTGATCTTCCGCGAGGTGCCGACGTCGGCCGCGCGCGTGCAATTGCTGCAGGGCGGCGCCGTCGACATCGCCCAGTACCTGCAACCGCTGGAGATCATCAGCCTGCAGTCGGTGCCGAATGTCGCGGTCGAGACCGTGCCGGCCTCGTTCATGATCTGGATCGAGCTGAACGCCAAGATGACGCCGTTCGACAACGTCGACGTGCGGCGGGCGATGAACTATGCGTTCCCGCGCGATCAGATCATGCAGTCCGTCTATCAGGGGCTGGCCTCGCCGCTGAACGGGTGCATGCCGAACATCTATCCGGGCTATGTCGAGCTCGATCCCTACAGCTACGACCTGGACAAGGCGCGCCAGCTGCTGCAGGCCGCCGGCGTCGGCGACGGGTTCCAGACCACGCTGTCCTACAACGCCGGCGACCCGGTGCAGGAGCCGATCGCCATCCTGTACCAGTCGTCGCTGCGCGAGATCGGCGTCGAGCTGCAGCTTAAAAAGGTGCCGGCGGGCTCGTTCTACAACGCGGTGTCGCAGCGCGGCGAGCCGATGATCTTCTATGTCGACAGCCCGTGGTGCCCGGATCCGGGCTATTCGATGCAGCTCTATTTCCAGAGCGAAAGCTTCGTCAACTACTCCAACTACGTCAACGCACGGGTCGACGAACTGCTGGCCACCGCGGCGTCGACCGCCGACGAGACCGTGCGGCTGGAGGCGATGGGCGAGGCGCAGCGGATCGTCATGGACGAGGCGCCGTGGACCTTCATCGCCTATCCGAACTACACCATGGCGCGGAAGGCCGACCTGATGGGCTGGACGTACTACACGTCCAACAACATCCGCTTCCAGGATTTCGGCCGCGGCTGACCGCCGTCGGCTCGATCCCGGGAGGCCGAGGTGACCGATATAGCGGGCGCGCCTGCGCGCCCGCCCCTTCGTGGCGCCACATGGCGCCGGGGGTTCGCGTTCTTCCTGGCCGTGCTGCGGCGCCGCCCGGCGTTCGCGCTCGGCTACATCCTGGTCGGCCTGATCGTCCTGCTGGCGGTCTTCGCGCCGCTGATCGCGCCGTTCGACCCGATCAAGGCCGACCCCTCCGTCTATCTGCGGCCGCCGGGCTGGCCCTATCTGATGGGCACCGATGCGACCGGCCTGGACGTGTTCTCGCGCGTCATCTACGCGCCGCGCATCGACCTGGCGATCGCCCTGGCCGGAACCCTCACCTCCGCCGTCGTCGGCGTGGCCCTCGGCGCCGTCGCCGGCTACTACGAGTCGGTGCGCGGCTGGGGTTCGTTCGGCTCCGGCTTCATCATGCGCGCCGCCGACGTGCTGCAGGCCTTCCCGGTCTTCGTGTTCGCGATCGCCGTGGTGGCGGTCATGGGCCAAGAGCGTGCAGAGCCTCGTGCTCGCCATCGCCTTCGTCAACGCGCCGATCTATCTGCGCCTGATGCGGGCGCAGACGCTGTCGGTTCGACGCCTGCGCTATGTCGAGGCGGCATACGTCTCCGGTGCGTCCGACTTCGCGATCCTGACCCGCCATGTGATCCCGAACGCGATCGCGCCCGTGCTCGGCCCAGCTCTCGGTCAATATCGGCTGGGCGGTGCTGCTGACCGCAGCGCTCAGTTTCATCGGGGCCGGCGTCGAGGCCCCGACTCCCGAGTGGGGCAGCATGATCGCCATGGGCTTCCAGAACATCGTGACGGGCCACTGGTGGCCGTCGATCTTCCCGGGCATCGCGCTGGCCGTCACCGTGTTCGCCTTCGCCCTGATCGGCTCCAGCATCGAGACGCTCGCCGATCCGGCGCGGCGGCGCGCGCTGCTCGGCGACCTGGTCCAGCCCGGCGAAGACCGGGCCGAGCGGCAGGGCTGACCGCCATGCGCGCGCTGGCCCTCTACATCGGAAAGCGGCTGGTCTTCGTCGGGCCGCAGCTGGTCGGCATCCTGCTGGTCAGCTTCCTGCTGATCAAGCTGATCCCCGGCGACCCGGCGGTTCTGATGCTCGGACCGTTCGCCACGGAATCGGCGCTGAACGAGCTGCGGATCGAGCTGGGGCTCGACCGCTCGGTATTCGAGCAGTTCCTCATCTACCTCGGCAACGTGGTGCAGGGCGATCTCGGCGAGTCGTGGCAGACCACGCTGCCGGTCACCACCGACCTGGCGCAGCGCCTGCCGGCGACCCTGGAGCTGATCACGCTCAGCCTCGCGTTGGCGCTGGTGATCGGCGTGCCGCTCGGTGTTGCCGGTGCGCGCCGCAAGAAGGGCGTGGTGCGCCGCATCGCCGACTATTACGGGCTGTTCGCCGGCGCCCTGCCCGACTTCTGGCTCGGCATGGTGCTGGTCTTCGTGTTCTACACGATGCTGGGGGTCGTGCCGGCTCCGCTGGGCCGGATCGACTATGCCATCCTGCCGCCGGAGGTGATCTCGGGATCCCTGCTGATCGACAGCCTGCTGGCCGGCAACTGGGCGGCATTGGAGAACGCCGCCGGGCACCTTGTGCTGCCGGTGGTCACGCTCGGCATCATCAACGCCGGTCCGATCCTGAAGATGACGCAGTCGACGATGGAGCGCATGCTGGAGTCCGACTTCAGCAAATACGCGCAGATGTGCGGACTGCCCCCGAAGGTGATCGCCCGCAAGGCATTCCGCAATGCGCTGCCGTCGGTCGTCACCATCGTCAGCGTCCTCTACGGCTTCCTGATCGGCGGGGCGGTTCTGGTCGAGATCGTGTTCAGCTGGGGCGGCGCCGGCCAGTACGCCGTGCAGGGCGTGCTCAACGCCGACTTCAACCCGGTGCTGGGCTTCGTGCTTGCCTCCGCGATCCTGTCGCTGGTCATCTACCTGATTGTCGACCTGGTCTATTTTGCCATCGATCCGCGGACACGCTGACATGGTGCTGTCCGCCGGTACAGACGTGGAAGCGCGCGGGCCGGAGCGTGCGCCGGCGGGTGCGCCGATTCTGGCGATCGACGGGCTCTCGGTCTCGTTCCCGCGGTTCGGCCAACAGCGGCGCACGGTGCTGCGCGATATCGCGCTGCGGGTCGACCGCGGCGAGGTGGTCGCGCTGGTCGGCGAGTCCGGGTCGGGCAAGACGATGCTCGCCCGCGCTGCGATGCGCCTGGTGCCCGCGCCGGGCCGGATCGACCGGGGCGCGATCGCCTTCGACGGCCAGGACCTGACGAAGCTCGGCGAGGAGGCGTTGCGGCGGCTGCGCGGCCGCGACATGGCCATGGTGGTCTCGAACCCGCGCGGCGAGCTCGACCCGCTGCGCACGGTCGGCCGCCAGATCGGCGACGTGCTGAAACATCATCTCGGACTCGGCGAGCGCGAAACCCGGGCGCGCACGCTGGAACTGCTGCGCGACGTGCAGATTCCGGATCCGGAGCGGCGCTATCGCGCCTTTCCGCACGAGCTGTCGGGCGGGATGGCCCAGCGCGTCGTGATGGCGATCGCGCTGGCGTGCTCGCCCAAATTCATCATCTCCGACGACGCCACCTCCGGGCTCGACGTCACCGTCCAGGCCCAGGTGCTCGAATTGCTGCGGCGGCTGATCAGCGAGCGCGGCTCGTCGATGCTGTTCATCACCCGCGACATCGGCATCGCCGCCCATTTCGCCGACCGGATCGCCGTCATCTATGCCGGCCAGATCGTCGAGGTGGCGGGCCGGACCGCGTTCTTCGACGATCCCGCGCACCCCTATACCGTGCTGCTGCTAGCCGCGTTCTCGCACAACGCCAAGCTGCGGCGCTACTGGCTGCGCGAGGACGTGGCGGAGGCCGGCGTCGCCGGCCCGCCCGAGGCCGGCTGCGTGTTCCGCGACCGCTGCGTCAGGGCCCAGCCGCGCTGCGCCACCGAGCCGCCGGAACTGCGGCAACTCGGGCCCGGCCATCTGGTGCGCTGCCATTTCCCGATCGAGCGCTAGCCGATGCCGATACTGACCGTCGACAACCTGGTCCAGCACTTCCGGATCTCCGGCACCAAGGCGGTCGTGCAGGCCGTCAACGACGTGTCGTTCCAGCTCGAGAAGGGCGAGACCCTGGCCCTGGTCGGCGAATCCGGCTCCGGCAAGACGACGATCGGGCGCTGCGTGCTGGGGCTGATCAAGCCGACCGCCGGCTCGATCCGATTTCGCGATCTGGCGATGGGCGGCCAACGCACCGTGCGCTCGCCGGAGGTCCGCGGCAAGCTGCAGCTGGTGTTCCAGGAGCCGGCGGAATCCCTCGATCCGCGCCACCAGATCCACCAGCTGATCGGCGAGCCGCTGCGCGCCGCCGGGGTGAACCGCGCCGACCGGGAGCGTCGCACCCGCCAGGCGGCGGCGCGCGTGGGCATTGCCGAGACGCTGTTGACCGCCTATCCGGCCGAGATCTCCATGGGCGTTCAGCAGCGGGTCGGGATCGCGCGGGCGATCATCTCCGATCCGGAGATCATCATCCTCGACGAGCCGACCTCGGCGCTCGACCCGACCGCCCGGGCGGAGGTGATCGACCTGCTGATCGACGTGCAGCGGGAACTGGGCACGGCCTATCTGTTCATCTCGCACGATCTCTCGGCGGTGCGCCACGTCAGCCACCGCGTCGCCGTGCTCTATCTCGGCATGATCGTGGAGCAGGGCCCCGCCGCCAAGCTGTTCGCCACGCCGAGCCACCCCTATTCGGTCGGCCTGCTGTCCGCGGTGCTGCTGCCCAATCCCAGATTGCGGCGCGAGACCGACATCCGGCTTTCGGGCGAGATTCCGAGCCCGATCGACCTGCCGAAGGGCTGTTTCCTCGCCGGCCGGTGCCCGATGGTGGTCGATGGCTGCCGCGCGGCCCGTCCCCCCGCGGAGACCGTCGAGCCCGGCCACCTCGTGCACTGCATCCGGCACGAGGAGGTGGCGCGGCAGGAACGCGCGGTCGACTATTTCGAGGCTTTCCAGGTGGAGGCCGAGCGTGTCCTGAGCGCCGGCGTGCCGGCGGCTGCGATCGCAACGGACGGGCGCTGAGTGGACGGGCGCACGCACACGAGAAGGAGGAAATGACCATGGGCAAGCTGACGGGCAAGACGGCCGTCATCACCGGCGGCGGCAGCGGGATCGGCCGCGAGATCGCGCTGCTGTTCGCGCGCGAGGGCGCGTCGATCGGCCTGGTCGACGTCGCAGGCGACAAGGCGGCGGGGGTTGCCGGCGCGGCTGCGCTGCAGCCCGGCGCGAAGGCGGCATCCGCGGTCGCCGACGTCAGCGACGAGGGCGCGGTCAAGGCAGCCTTCGCGGCGGGCGCCGCGGAGATCGGCGAGACGGACATTCTGGTCAACTGCGCCGGAATCGATGCCACCTGCCTGCTGCACGAGATGTCGGTCGAGGCCTGGGACCGGATGATCGCCGTGCACATGCGCGGCACCTTCCTGTGCACCCGCGAGGTCCTGCCGGCCATGAAGCGGAAGCGGTGGGGGCGCATCATCAACTTCTCGTCCCAGCTCGCGCACAAGGGTGCACCGACCATGGTCCACTATTGCGCGGCCAAGGCCGGCATCATGGGGTTCACGCGGGCGCTGGCCTACGAGGTCGGCGCCGAGGGAATCACCGTCAATTGCATCAATCCGGGCCCGATCGACACCCCGCTGCTGCGCGCGATTCCGCAGGACTGGCTCGACGCCAAGCTCGGTGAGCTGCCGATCAAGCGCTTCGGCAAGCCGGAGGAGGTGGCGCCGGCCGCACTGCTGCTGGCGTGCGACGACGGCGCCTATTTCCTCGGCGCCTCGATGAACATGAATGGCGGCGACTACATGATCTGAAGACGGGGGGTGGACCCACCCGTCCGGCAGGGGAATCCGTGGATGCGAAGCGGCGATCTTGCAGGCGTGCCGCGGCCGGCGTCAGCCGATCGGGCTGGCGACCACCGCGACGCAGTTGCCGGCCTCCACCCGGCCGATGGCCCGGTGGCAGATCAGCAGGCCGGACTGGCCATAGACCAGCGGCTCCGGCGCCCGGCCCGGGTCGGTGAGGAAGTGGACCGCGCCAGCCGGCTGTCCGGCGCTGACGGATGTGCCCAGCCGGTCGGCGGGTACGAACACGCCGTCGTCCGCCGCATAGACGTGCGAGGCGTGGCCGCTGATCTCGTAGAGCGGGCCGTCATAGGCCGGCGAGGCCGCCGGTCCGTCGGCGACGGCGAAGTGGACGAGCAGGTTGCGCACCGCCCTGCGGCAGATCGCCAGCGCCTCCGGGTCGACGACGCCGCCGCCGCCCATCTCGCTGCCCAGCGCGATCATGCCGCGGGCGGCGGCGGTGGCGGTGGAGGTGCGCGCCTCGCCCAGGGTGTCGGCCACCACCGCGAGCGGGGCGCCGTAGGCGCGCACCGCCGCCTCGCCGCGCCGCCGCAATTCGGGATCCGGGGACCGCTCGAGGAAGGCGGACGGGATGAAGTCGAGCGAGCTGCCGCCGGAGTGCAGGTCGATGAAGACATCGGCCATCGGCATCAGCACATTGGCGACGTAGTGGCTGATCTGTCGGGTGGTGGAGCCTGATGGATCGCCCGGAAAGGTCCGGTTGATGTTGAGACCGTCCACCGGCGACGTGCGGCGGCCGGCCTTGACCGCCGGCGTGTTCATCGCCGGCAGGATGATCAGCCGCCCCTGTATCGCCGCCGGGTCGAGGTCGCGGATCAGCTCGCCCAGGACGACCGGTCCTTCATATTCGTCGCCATGGTTGCCGCCGGTGAGCAGCAGGGTCGGGCCGGATCCGTTCTTGATCACCGCGGCCGGGATCGCGACGCTGCCCCAGGCGTCATGGTGGGGCGAATGCGGCAGCCGCAGCACGCCGACCTGGCGCCCGTTGCGGTCGAAGTCGAGATCGGTTGCGATCGATGTCATGGCGGCTCAGGCTCCGCGCGGTTCGGTTGCGTCGCCTATGCGCGACGGCGGCCGGGGACGGCTGCGGCTCCGGTCGGCGGCCTGCTGCCGGCACGCTAGCCAGAGTCGGGCGGGGTGCAACGCGCCGCGTGCCCGCAGGTGGCCGGCGCCGGCGAGCGGCGGCGATGACGCGCGCCGACTTCGACTACATCGTCGTCGGCGGCGGCAGCGCCGGTTGCGTGACCGCGGGCAAGCTGGTGGGCGAGCACGGCGCGCGGGTGCTGCTGCTCGAGGCCGGCTGGCCCGACAGCCATCCGCTGCTGCGCATGCCGGCGGGCTTCGTCCGTTTCATCCGCGGCAGCCGCTACGTCACCGAGCACGTTTCCAGCCCGCAGGACCAGCTCGACGGCCGGCGGCAGATCATCATCCAGGCCAACGTGCTCGGCGGCGGCAGCAGCGTGAACGCCATGGTCTACATGCGCGGGCGGCCCGGCGACTACGACGGCTGGGACGCAGCCGTCGGCGGCGCCGGCTGGGGCTATGCCGACATGCTGCCGCACTTCATCGCCCAGGAAGGCAACCAGCGTCTCAACGACGCGTTCCACGGCATCGACGGGCCGCTGAAGGTCTCCGACCCGGCCCATGCCTGCGCGATGAGCTACATCTACCTGCGCACGATGCAGGGCCTGGGCATCCCCTTCGCCGACGACTTCAACGGCCGCGACCAGGCCGGTGTCGGCTTCATGCAATACACCATCGCCGACCGGCGCCGGTGCAGCGCCGCAACGGCATTCCTCGGGCCGGTGCGCGGCGACCCGCGGCTGACGCTGCGGACCGGGGCGCGGGTCGTGCGCCTGCGGTTTTCCGGCGACCGGGTGACCGGGGTCGATTTCGTGCGGCGGGGCAGCGGCGCGGTCGAGAGCGCGCACGCCGCGGCCGAGGTCATTCTGACGGCCGGCGCCCTGGTCACGCCGCAGCTCTTGATGCTGTCCGGCATCGGCCCGGCCGACCACCTGCGCAGCCACGGCATCGCCGTGCGTGCCGACCTGCCGGGCGTCGGTGCCAACCTGCACGACCATCACGAGGCGCCGGTGGTCGCGCTGACCAACGGGCGCTACGGCTATTTCGGCGAGGACCGCGGCTGGCGGATGCTGCGCAACGGCCTGCAGTATCTGCTGTTCAGAACCGGCCCGGTCGCCACCAACGGCGCAGAGACCTGCGCCTTCGTCAACCCCGACGACCCGTCGGCGCCGGCGACGATCAAGCTCTACTGCGTGCCCTCGGTCTATCTGGATCGCGACATCGCCGGCGTGAAGCCGGCCGACGGCGTCACGCTGACCGCCTGCCTGCTGCAGCCGCGCGGCCGCGGCCGGGTCACGCTCGCCTCCGCCGATCCGCGCGACCGGCCGGCGATCGATCCCGGTTTCCTGCGCGATCCGGCCGACCTGGCGCTGCAGGTCGCCGGCGTGCGCTTCGCGCGCCAGGTGCTGGCGGCGCGGCCGATGCGCGACGCAATCGCGCGCGAGATCGTGCCCGGACCGGGGGTGGACGGCGACGCGGCGCTCGCCGCCCATTGCCGCCGCACCGTCAAGACCAACTGGCATCCCTGCGGCACCTGCCGGATGGGCCGGCCGGACGATCCCGGTGCCGTGGTCGGCGCCGACCTCAGGGTGCGCGGCCTCGAAGGGCTGCGCGTGTTCGACGCGTCGGTGATGCCGTCGGTGCCGCATGCGAATACCAACGCGCCGACCATGGCGCTCGCCGACCGCGGGGTCGCGATCATGACCGGCACGGTTGCCCTGCGTGCGGCCGATCCGGTGCGGAACAACTGAACGACGATGCGCATCGCGGTCGCCTCGTTCATGCAGGAAAGCAATAGCTTCTCGCCGTTGCCCACCGGTCGCACCGCGTTCGAGCGCGGCTACATCCACCGGGGCGATGCGATCGTTCGGGTGCTGGCCGCGACCCGGGTCGAGTGCGCCGGCTTCCTGGCCGAGCTGGGCCGCGCCGGCGCGCAGGCGGTTCCCTTGGTCGCCGCCTACACCATGGCCGGCGGGCCGGTCGAGCGGCCGGTGTTCGAGGCGATCCTCGGCGAGATCCTCGTCGGGCTGGCGGCGGCGGCGCCGCTCGACGGCCTGCTGCTCGCGCTGCACGGCGCGATGCTGACCGAGGACGGCGACGATGCCGACGGCGAGATCCTGGCGCGCGTGCGCGCTGCACTGCCGGCAGGGACGCCGATCGGCGTCAGCCTCGACCTGCACGGGTTGATCACGCCGCGGATGCTGCAGCCGCACACGCACCTGATCGGCTACAAGACCTATCCGCATCTCGACATGGCCGAGACCGGGGCGAAGTGCGCGCGCATCCTGCTCGACACGCTGCGCGGCCGTGTGGCGCCGCGCATGGCCCTGGCCCGGCGGCCGATGATCGTGAACCCGATCGCCGCCACCACCGACGCCCCGGCGCTGCGGCAGGTCCGTGGCCTGGCCGACGCCCAGCCCGGCATGCTCGACGTCTCGATCTTCACGGTGCAGCCGTGGCTCGACGTGCCGGATCTAGGCTGCAGCGTGCTGGCCTGCGCCGACGGCGACGCGGCGCAGGCCCGGGCGGTCGCGGAGCGCGTCGCCGATGCCCTGTGGGACGCGCGCGGCGCCTTCGAACCCGCACTGACACCGTTGGACCAGGCGATCGCGGTCGGCCTTGCCGGGCCCGGGCTGACCGTGGTCAGCGATGCCGGCGACGCACCGTCCGGCGGCGCGGCCGCCGACAGCGCCGCGGTGGTGCGCGCCCTGATCGAAGCCGGCGCCGACCGCGCCGAGGCGACCACGCTGCTCACGCTCTGCGACCCGGTCGTCGCCGCGACATGCCATCGCCACGGCGTCGGCGCGCGGCTGACGGCACCGCTCGGCCACCATTTCTCGCGCAAACTCGGCACACCGGTCGCGGCGACATTCGACGTCGTCAGCCTGGCCTCGGGGCGGCACCGTACCGGCAACGGCATCATGGTGGATCCCGGCCCTTGCGCGGTCATCGCGATCGGATCGATCCGGGTGGCGGTGCGTTCCGAGCCGCTGTTCGAGTGGGACCCGTCGGTGTTCACCAGCCAGGGCCTCGATCCGGCGGCGGCCCGGCTGGTGTTCGTCAAGTCGCCGTCGCACTTCCGCGCCGCCTATGCGCCGATCGCCGCCCGCATCCTGGTGGCCGACACCCCCGGCGCCACGGTACCGAACATGCGGCGGATTCCGTTCACCAGGGTCGCAGGCCCCACGGATTCGCCATAGGGCCCGCCGGCGCCCGGCGAATGCATCGACGTCTTCGCCGGCTCGTCGCAGCGGCGCGGCATGGTGTTGGCGCGCCGTCGACCTGACAAGTCCGGCCGGTGCCTGCGCCGCAGCGAGTCACCCGCCCGACAGCGGCACCAGCAGGTGCACCTCGCTGCCGGGAGGCAGGGCCAGATAGGTCGGGCGATGGTGCAACTGGCCGTTGACCGCCACCGAGACGCCCTTGTCCAGCGTCGGCTTCAGGGCCGGATAGGCCGCGCCGAGGCGCTCGACCAGTTCGCGCACCGACGCGGCCTCCATCTCGATCGGGCCGGGGTTGCCCGCAGCCTTCTCCAGCGGCCCGCTGAGGACGACCCGGATCATCGGGTCATTCCGCCGCCGCTTGCCGCTCCAGCGCCTTCAGCACCCGCGGCGGCGAGGCCGGCAGCTCGGTGAGCCGCACGCCCGCGGCGGCGGATACCGCGTTCGCCACCGCGGCCAGCGGCGGCACGATCGAGGTCTCGCCGACACCGCGCACGCCGTAGGGATGGCCCGGATTCGGCACCTCGACGATGACGGTGTCGATCATCGGCAGATCCGAGGCGACCGGGATGCGGTAGTCGAGGAAGCCCGGATTCTGCAGCCGGCCGTCCGCGCCGTAGATATACTCCTCGTTCAGCGCCCAGCCGATGCCCTGCACCGCGCCGCCCTGGTACTGGCCCTCGACATAGCTCGGATGGATCGCCTTGCCGGCGTCCTGCACCACCGTGTAGCGCACGATGCGGGTGTAGCCGGTCTCCCTGTCGACCTCGGCGTCGACGATGTGGGTGGCGAAGCTGACGCCGGCGCCGGCGGCGGTGACCTCGTGATGGCCGGCGATCGGTCCGCCGGTCTCCGCCGCCTTCTTGGCGATCTCGGCCAGCGACAGCGGCTCGAACTCGCCGGCGTTGGAGCCGGCGGGCACGGCGTGGCCGTCCTCCCAGCGCACCGCGTCGGCCGGGATGCCCCACATCAGCGCGGCGCGGGCGCACAGCTTGGCAACGGCATCGCGCGCGGCGGCGATCGTCGCCATACCGGTCGAGAAGGTCACCCGGCTGCCCTCGGAGATGTCGTTGTAGCCGAGCGAGCTGGTGTCGGCGATGATGGTGCGGATCTTGTCGTAGGGAATCCCCAGCTCCTCCGCCGCCATCAGGCCCATCGACGCGCGCGAGCCGCCGATGTCCGGCGTGCCCACCGACAGCACGACGCTGCCGTCGGCGTTGACGTTGAGCGACACGCAGGTCTGGCCGCCGAAATTGAACCAGAAGCCCGAGGCCACGCCACGGCCCTGGTTCGGCCCGAGCGGTGCCGAATAGTGCGGATGGGCCTTGGCCTTGCGCAGCGTCTCGGCCATGCCGATCGGGCCGTAGACCGGCCCGTAGGACGACTTGGTGCCCTCGTGCGCGGCGTTCATCAGCCTGAGGTCGATCGGGTCGATGCCGAGCTTCTCGGCGATCTCCTCCAGCACGCTTTCGACCGCGAAGGCGGCCATCGGCGCGCCGGGCGCGCGGTAGGCGGCCTGGCGCGGCCGGTTGCACAGCACGTCATAGGCGATCGCCTTGACATGCGCGATGTCGTAGCAGGCGAAAGCGCACATCGCGCCCATGTCG
Source organism: Alphaproteobacteria bacterium (assembly GCA_041396705.1). Classification (NCBI taxonomy): domain Bacteria; kingdom Pseudomonadati; phylum Pseudomonadota; class Alphaproteobacteria; species Alphaproteobacteria bacterium. The sequence goes on along the minus strand of JAWKYB010000005.1, from coordinate 329,232 downwards.
ACCAGCGAGCCGGGGAAGGCGCCGCCCTGATAGCGCAGCGTGGCCAGCGCGCCGCTGATGCGGCCGTCCTTCTTCACGCCGATCTTGACGTCGATGCTGGTCGACGAGGTCGGGCCGGAGGCGCGGAACACCTCGTCGCGCGACATCACCAGCTTCACCGGCCGGTTGGCCTTGCGCGACAGCGCCAGCGCCACCGGCTCGATGAACACGGTGGTCTTGCCGCCGAAGCCGCCGCCGATCTCCGACGCGGTGACCCGCAGCTTGGAGGTGTCCATGCCCAGCATGGCGGCGCAGGTGTCGCGCACCCAGAAGTGGCCCTGGGTGCAGCACCACAGCTCGCCCTGGCCGTCCGGCCCCATCGAGGCCAGGCAGGCATGCGGTTCGATATAGCCCTGGTGGGTCGCTGCGGTCCTGAAGCTGCGCTCGACGATCAGGTCGGCATCGGCGAACCCGGTCTCGGGGTCGCCATGGCCGAATTCGTGGCGGTGGGCGATGTTGGAGTCCTTCGCCGGCGGCGGGTCGATGCCCTCGGTGATCAGGCCGGGCCGGATGACCGGCGCGTCGGGCTTCATCGCCTCGTCGACATCGGTGACGTGCGGCAGCACCTCGTAGTCGACGTCGATCAGGGTCAGCGCCTTGCGCGCGATCGCGGCTGTCGTCGCGGCGACGGCGGCGACGGCGTGGCCGTCGTACAGCGCCTTGTCACGCGCCATGGCGTGGACCAGGCAGTCGTCCAGGTTCGGCCCGACCTTGGCGAAGTCGGCGTGGGTGACCACGGCCTTGACGCCCGGCAGGGCCAGCGCCTTGCCGGCATCGATCTTCCTGATGCGGGCATGGGCGTGCGGGCTGCGCAGGATGCGCCCGACCAGCATGCCGGGCGCGGTCTGGTCGGCGCCGAACTTGGCGCGGCCGGTGACCTTGTCGACACCGTCGGGCCGCAGCGGGCGACTGCCGACGACCTTGAACGTCTGCTTCATCTCGTTCATCGCTCAGCCCTCATCACCGCGGCCGCGTCCAGGACGGCGCGCACGATCTTGTCATAGCCGGTGCACCGGCAGAGGTTGCCGGCCAGCCCGTAGCGAACCTCGCTCTCCGACGGATCCGGATTGCGGGCGAGCAGCGCCTTGGCTGCCACCAGGAAGCCCGGCGTGCATACGCCGCATTGCAGCGCTGCGTGCTCCAGGAACTTCTCCTGCAGCGGATGCAGCCGGTCGCCGCGCGCCATGCCTTCGACGGTCTCGACCGTGCGGCCTTCGGCCTCCGCGCCGAGCACCAGGCAGGCACAGACCAGCTGGCCGTCCAGGATCACGCTGCAGGCGCCGCAATCGCCGCTGCCGCAGCCCTCCTTTGCGCCGGTCAGCGCCAGCCGGTCGCGCAGCACGTCCAGCAGCGTCTCCTCCGGCGCGCAGAGATAGGACGTCTCGTCGCCGTTGATCGTCGTATTGACCGCGATGCCTGCCATCATGCCCTCCGCGCGCGATCTTGCGCCGTCCGTGCCGCGCGCCTGGCCAGCACGCCCGCGACTTTGGTTCTGAACTCGATCGTGCCCCGCTTGTCGTCGATCGGCCGGCAGGCGGCCGAACAGGCGGCCGCAAGCCGGTCCAGTGCCGCATCGTCCAGCGAGGTGCCGACCAGCGCCGCACCGGCGTCCTCGACCAGCAGCACGCGTGCGGCCACGGCGCCGAGCGCGACCCGTGCCGCGGTGCAGGTTCCGCTGCCGTCCAGCGTCAGGTTGACCGCGACGCCCACCACGGCGATGTCCATCTCCGACCGGGGGATGAAACGCAGATAGGCGTCCGCGGACCCGGGTGGGCGTGGCGGCAGCAGGATCGCCTCGACGATCTCGCCGGGCTGCAGGGCGGTCTTGCCTGGGCCGCTCGGCACCTCGGCGACCGGCAACTCGCGCCGCCCGCCCGGACCGACGATGACGACCCTGGCATCGGCCGCCACCATTGCCGGCACGCTGTCGGCGGCGGGCGAGGCGTTGCACAGGTTGCCGCCCAGCGAGGCGCGGCCCTGGATCTGGTCGGAACCGATCAGCCCGGCCGCCTCGGTGACGCCCGGCCAGGCGGCGCACAGCGCGCCATGCTCGGTCAGCCGCGCGCCCGGAACCGCCGCGCCGATGCGAAAGCCGTCGGCGGTCTGCTGGATATCGAGCATGCCGGGCACGCGCTTGATATCGACGACCAGGCCGGGGTCGACGCGCTCGGCGCGCAGCTGCACCAGCAGGTCGGTGCCGCCTGCCAGCACGCGGCCATTGCCTGCGGCGCCGGCCAGCAGCGCCACCGCCTCGTCCATCGTTGCGGGTGCTTCGTAGCGCATGGTGTGCGTTCCCTCTCGTGCCCGGTGTCGAGGCGCCCAACGTGGGGTTCGGGTCGCCTGCCCGTGTGTTCGCCGGGGAACCATAGCCGCAGGGCGCGCTGCCGCCAATTGCCGCGACCGGTCGTGACGCCGCACCGGCGGCCAACGCCGCCGCGACGGCCCGGCCTTACGCCGGCAGCGCGCTCCGCGCCTGTACTCGGATTTCGCTTGGTGGAGCAGGGAAACGATGGCGAACCCGTCTCTGCTCGCATGCCCTGTTTGCCAGGGAAGACACAGGGGGCATCGCGCATTTCGAGGACCCATCGGCGATGATGTGCCTACATTCCGTTGCCTCTTTGCGGTCACAAGCTACCGAGTGCGTGATCTCGAACAGGGAATTTGGAAGTACAAGACAGGGAAATATCCGCGGAGAGCAGGGATCGCCAAATCGCGAATCCACCCCGGTTCCAGCATATCAAATCGTGGGCGCGCGATCGCCACTATTTGCTCTTCGCTCTCATTGGCTTGCCAGCCATTCGATGAAGCCCACAGAAGGTTCAGCAACCAACGGTGACAAACGATGGCAAGTGCAACGACCGACAGCACAACGTCGATCGTGGGATCTGTGTCCTCGAAGCTGGGGTCGCGCAGCCGTTCATCGGCTAGACCGCATGATCGGCAGCTTGCTGCGCTGGAGCCAGCCCGGACTTGGCGCGAGCGGCAGTCACCTGCACTCGATACGTGATCACGCCCGCCAATCGACTGATCGCAGGAGCGCGCCGACAGGCGGTGGTGTAGTCGACCTGCTGGACCGAGGTGCCCGTCACCGTAGTCGTCCTGCCCGATGTCGTGCGCGGCGAGTACGCCGAGAACGCCCTCCGAAAATCTTGCCTGCCCTCCGAGATCGATGCGTTCCGCTGTCCGATGGCGCCGGCCGTCAAGGGCGAGGCGAAGAAGCGGCAGGGCGAGCGCACCGTTCTGTCCGGAACATTTGTGAGAGTTTCGCGCAAGTCGCCCGACCGCTCTGCCGACAAGATCGGCGCGATTGCCGGTGTTTCCGGCCGCACGGTGGAGAAGATTGCCGCCGTGATGAACGCCGCCGATGCGGAGCCGGAGCGATTCGGCTCGCTGGTCGAGGAGATGGGCCGCATCGGAAAAGTCGACCGTGCATACCGCAAGGTTCGGCAGGCGCAAACAGAGCAGGCCGCGGTCGCCTCGTCACCCGAAAAGATGGCACTGCGCCGATCGTCGACCCACAGCGAATCGCTCATGGGATATCGCGCTGCCGCCTCGGCGATGAGCGTCCTGGCGCGGCGATTTCGACAGACACAGACGATGCCCCAGTGACGCCTGAGCGACATAGCCGGCGCCCCGATGGCGCCCAAGTCCTGAACATGGCGGATGGGAGACAAGGACCGGAGGGCACTGGCAGCAAAGCGGCTTCGGTGCAGCGGTACTGTTCCTGCACGGCGAGGTCGCGGGAGCGGCCCCACATAGCTTCGCCCTCAAAGGCAGAGCGATGCCCAGCTCCCACCGGTATGAACTCGGGGTCATGCGGGCCCATAGGGTAACCCGACGGACCGCGGAACTTGCTGGAATTGCTACGCCAACCTACCGTGCCGCCATCGCTCAATGGAGCAGCATGATGGCCCCGAACTTCCTCAGCCGGCTGACCGGCTCGTTCGCGATGCCGGCGGCGGAAAACCCGACAGTGGCAATGGTCGAGGCGGCCTATCGGCACCACGGCCTCGACTGGCGCTACATCAATTGCGAAGTCCGGCCGGAAGACCTGGGCGACGCGGTGCGCGGCGCCAGGGCAATGGGGTGGGCTGGCTTCAACTGCTCGCTCCCGCACAAGGTCGCCGTCATCGACCATCTCGACGGGCTCGGCGAATCGGCTGAGATCATGGGCGCGGTCAACACCGTGGTCCGCCGCGGCGACCGCATGATCGGCGAGAACACCGACGGCAAGGGCTTCGTCCAGGCCATGCGCGAGGTCGTCGATCCCGCCGGCAAATCGGTGGTGCTGTTCGGCGCCGGCGGGGCGGCACGCGCGGTCGGCGTCGAGCTCGCGCTCGCGGGTGTGGCGCGCGTCCAGGTGGTCAACCGCAGCGCCGAGCGCGGCGGAAGCCTAGTGGAGCTGTTGAACACACGGACGCCGACCGAGGCGGCGCTTACGGTGTGGCGGGAGCCGTTTCGCGTCTCCGAAGGTACCGATATCGTCGTCAACGCTACTTCGATCGGGCTCTATCCCGACGTTGATGCACGTCTCGACCTCGACATCGGCTCACTGACATCCGGGATGGTGGTGGCGGACGGCATCCCCAACCCGCCGCGCACACATCTGATCCGCGACGCGCAGGCGCGCGGCTGCACGGTCCTCGACGGCCTCGGCATGCTGGTCAACCAGGGCGTGATCGCGATCAAGTACTGGACCGGGCTTGACGTCGACCCCGCCGTCATGCGCCGCACGGTCGAGGAGCTGCTCTACGCGAACTGATGCCGGCCTGCGCCGTAGGCACCCGGGGCAATCGCGCCGGTCGTCGGCCTGTCGCGGCGACCGGCAGCGCGATCCGGATCGACCAGCCTCGACCAGCCTGCCCGTTTCCGAGCTGCTGGCTGCGCTGCTATCATGTCCGCCAACGACCTAAATGCACGGGGAGGAAATCATGGCGCGCGACTTCAAGCTCGGTCCTGCGCAACCACCCGCGCTGACACCGCCAGAGGCGGCGCCACCGATCCGGCGCGAAACCTATGCCGCGCGGGTGGCGGCGACAAGGTCGCGGATGGCCGCCGCGGGCCTTGAAGCACTGGTGGTCTATGGCGACCGCGAGCACGCCGGCAACATCGCCTGGCTGACCGGCTACGACCCGCGATTCGAGGAGGCGCTGGCGGTCCTGCTGCCGACCGGCGACCCTGTGCTGATGGTCGGCAACGAGGGCGTGGCCTATGCCGCGATCAGCCCGCTCGCGCTCGATGTGAAGCTGTGCCAGAGCTTCAGCCTGATCGACCAGGACCGCAGCCTGGGCATATCGCTGGCCGACGTGCTGGCGGCGGCCGGGTTGAAGCCCGGCATGACGGTGGGCCTGGCCGGCTGGAAGACGTTCGCCGCCGGCGAAGCGCCCGATCCGGCGCGGGCCAGCGAGCTGCCGGCGTTCATCGTCGAGGCGGTGCGCGACATCGTCGGCGGTGCTGACCGCACGATCAATGCGACCGCGCTGTTCATGGCCGCCGATGGCGGGCTGCGCACCCGCTGCGAGCCCGACCAGATCGCCGCCTTCGAGTTCGCCGCATGCCGCGCTTCGCAGGGCGTACTGCGTGCCGTGCGGTCGGTGCAGCCGGGCAAGTCCGAGCACGCGCTGGCGGCCGAGCTGGGCTGGGTCGGCCAGCCGCTGAACTACCATCCGGTGGTGATCTCTGGGCCGCGCACGGCTTTGGGCCTTGCCAGCCCGAGCGGACGGCGCCTGGAGCGCGGCGACCCGGTGTTCATGACCATGGGCGGCTGGGGTGCCAACAGCGTGCGTGCCGGCTATGTGGCGTCCGGGCCGGCCGATCTGCCCGCCCATGACCGCGACTGGCTGGAAGCGGTGCTGATGCCGTACTACGGCGCCGTGGTGACCTGGTACGAGGGCCTGCGCATCGGCGCGGCCGGCGGCGATATCGTCGCCGCGGTCGAGCCGGAGCTGACCGGAGGGATCGAGCGGGCGGCGCTGAACCCCGGCCACCTGATCCATATCGACGAGTGGGTCTCGTCGCCGTTCGTCCGCGGCGGCAGGATCACGCTGAAGTCCGGCATGGCGCTGCAGATGGACATCATTCCGGTCACCCGCGACGGCCATTTCGGCGCCAATGCCGAGGACGGCGTGGTGCTGGCCGATGCGGCGCTGCGCGCCGCGCTGGCCCGCGACTGTCCGGACGTCTGGCAGCGGATGCAGGCGCGCCGTGCCTTCGCCGTCGAGACCCTGGGCATCGCGCTGGCCGAGGAGGTGCTGCCGCTCAGCGACATCCTCGGCTGGGTGCCGCCCTGGCTGATGGATCCGGAGCAGGTGCTGCTGCCGGCGTAAGACAACGGTCCGGGCCAGCACTGGCGCTGTGGCATGCGAGATGGTGGCCACGAAGGGAATGCCGATCGGCAGCATTCGGACCGGCCACGGGCATCGAACAGGTGTCAGCGTTGAGTCGACGGCGTCGCGACCGACACCGTGACGCACTGTGCGTGATGGCTACCGACCGATGGCGCGAATGCGGGCGCGCTGCTCCGGCGTCAGCCGCCGCATGCGATCGACGTAGAACTGCATGCGGTCGAGGAACTGGTCGCTGACGTCCAGATCGACTTCTGTGGCCACCGCACCGTCGGCGCCACTCTCGGGCGTAGTGCCCGACAGGCCGCACAGTTTCGCCATCGCCATTGTCGCGCCCACGGCAGCGGAGGGGCGGCCCAGCTTGATCGCCAGCTCGCGCGCCTCACGCAAGTCGGCAATCAGCTTCTCGACCGTCACCTCATGCTCCCGGGCCACCACGGTCCGCCTGCGTTCGATTTCCGCAAGAACGTCCGGCTTGGTCAGGTTCTCGTGCGTGATGCTGCGTGCCGACCGCTCGCTGTAGCCGGCACGGCGCGCCGCCTCGGCGCCATTGCCGGTCTCGATCATCGCGGCGATGGACCCGGACGCGACACATGCCGCCTTCGAAGAGGTTGTGGCCTCCGATCCCGGGACAAGGTCGCCAGGGCCGCGATCCGCTTGCGCAGGCCGGCGCCGGGGGCCATCTGGCGAAACTTGCGCATGTGCGGGCCCTTGACCGGCCTGGTGGCGGCCTGTGGCGCCGCGATACCTGTTCGCTCGTGAGCCATCAGGGCTCCAAATCGATGGCGTGTGGGGCGCATCGAGACGATGACCGGAGCGCCCGTGTCCGTTCAACCGATAAACTGCCAGCACGTCTTGCAGCCTTTGCCGTCGGCGACGGTGAACTGTGAATGCATCCAGCCGTCGGCGACTCTTGCGACTAAGAATTCAGGGCGCGTTGACCCATAGGCGGTGGACATCTGGCCGCTGACCAGAAGGTCGCCGTCATAAAGGGTTCAGCCAGCCGCGAGGCCAAGCTGCTGGCTGCCTGCGCCGGTCGTCGCCTTGCCCTGCATCTTCGCAGTGCCGTTCTAGATGCGAGAAAGTTCGAACTGCAGGTCCGTTGCGGGGCGCTGCTGCGAGACAAGAGGAATCGGCAATTGGCCCAGCAAGAGAACTGCGTCGACGAGCAGCCGGTTGCCGCCGCAGTTGCGACCTGCGTCACCAACCTTTCCGGGCGTGATGTCCGCAACGCGATGGCACTGCCCCTCAGAGAGCGCATGCCTTATCACCATCGACTGCATTCCAAGTCAGCCAAACAGGAGCCCTGCGATTCACCTTATGCAAGCCGTGTGACAAACGAACGTCGATCGGACCTAGTCGAGGCTGCAATAGGGATCGCCCGGCGCGCAGAAACGCGCCTGCCGCTCTGGCGCCGACGACGGCAGGTCGCGCTGGGCGCTCAGAAATTCACCTGTCGCACCTTCGACCGCAGCGATGAATGTTGCCTCGGCTGCGCGCCCCGCAGCGAGGGCGGCATCGAGAGCCGGTTGTACCGGGCCGAGCAACCTGTCGCGTTCCGCCGCTTGCCGCCGGTCGAATTCCTGCTTGGAGATGGCGTTGCCGTTCAGCTGTGCACGAAGGCCGTCAGTGACTTCGTTGTAGGCGGTTAGCGCCCGCGACAGCTCGACCTGCGCGGGATCGTCCGAGGGCGAGGTCGGTGCCTCTCTGGCTGCTTCGGCTCGCGCCACCGCAGCCGCGAAGGCAGACTCGCCATTCGACCCATGGTCTGTTGCCAGTCCGTCAAGAAGCGCACAGACACGGGTGCGCAGGTCGGCGTATCGCGGCAGACCCGTCATCCGGTCGGAAAGCCTACCTTGTCTGAGCAGCAGCAGTGTGGGCAGGCCTTCGACGTCCCATTCGCGGACCAGCTCGCGCGACCGGTCGGCGTCGATCTCGACGACGGTCATGTGATCGCGGAACTCCGCCGCAAGTTTGGCCAGAATCGGCCGAAGCATCCGGCATGGCGCACACCAAGCTGCGCCGACCTCGACCAGCAGCGGATTCTCCGCCTCAGTCAGATATTGCTGCGCGTCGACGCCGAACAGCGTTGCGATATCGCTTGCGCTCATCAGTCCCGTCCCCCTCTGCATGTCGAAAGCGGCTCGGCTGCAACCTTTGGCAAGTCGCTACGGAACGTCGATCGCAGTATAGGCTTGCGCTTCGGTAGACCTTGCTCTTTTGGCCTTTTCGCAATCGTGACAACTCTCTCGTGACCCTGAGCAGGCGGATCCGGATTGCCGCCATGCGACCGCCGCGTGTGGCGTTGTGCGACTCAGTCCCGGTGCCCGGCGCGTCTTCGAGAAGACGCGCCGGGATGCGCCCGGTTTCAATGCCCGTACAGGGCCTCTACGTAGTACTCGTAGTTCTGCGCATTCTCCAACGCGTAGCCGGGGTGAAGTCGGCCGAGCATCAGAACTTCGTCCTCGCGGTAGCGCTCTGTGAGACCGGCCTCGCAGTTGGCCCCAAGACCCGGTGCCAAGTGAGCAACCTCATGGATGATCGTACCCATGCGCGAATCGATGCCGACATAGGCCGCCGCATCGAAGAACGACTTGCCGAGATGAAGTTCCGCGGCCTTCGCCGTACCGCAATCCTCGAGCGGGACCCAGCCGAACATCCTCGGTTCCGAAGAATGGCAGTGGACAGCGATCGGGCTGGCTTTTCCGTCCAGCCGAGCGGCGATGTGGCCGAAGCCGTCGGCGATTGTCGCCAGGGGCGTCGAGCGTCCGAAGTACATCTGCGCGGCCCTTTCCACAGTCGGCGCAGGCAGCCGGGCAAGCAGGTCCGCGCGGGCCAGAGCGAGTGCGTGATCGGCATCCGTGACAGCCGTCTGGACAGCGATCTGCTCCGCCGCCGAGCAACCATGGAATGTGATCTGGACGAGATCGTCGGCAGCGTGGGCCGGGTTCGCTTGGGCCAGAGCAACCCACAGCGCGCCCGCCGCGAGCACAAGCCTTGCAGTGACGCGCCGTTCCTGGGCCGGTTCTGCTATTGCGCATTCCGATGTATGCCCTTCCATGTGAAGCGTCTCCATGCAGCATCCGTTCGAGCATTGCCGGCAGATGCCGGCAATGCTGCTATGGGCGGCCTAGGTCGGTTTTTTCGCCGGCTTGCTTGATTGGCATGCGGGCCCTCGAAATGGCGGCTTATTGGGCTCGGCCAGATCGATCCTCGGCGACGAGATGAAGCATCCAAGGCACCACATGTCGCAACAACGCGGTCAGGCTGTGCGCCTCGGCTGCGGCTCGTAGCGCCGAGACGACCTCGTCGCGGAAATGCGGCGACGTGCGCAGCAGATGGATGAAGAAGGCATCGATCCAGGTCGGGAAATCAGCCGCGGCCAAGGTCGGAGCCGTCGCCTTCACCCGATCGGCAAGCCAACTGGGCGCGTACCGGTGCAGAAATGCATCGACGCGCGCTTCGTCATTGAATCGGATGTTCGCCAGCGTTTCGCACAACGTGTCGTGCAGGCGCAGGTCGCTGTCCTCGATTTGCTTGCGCAGTGCGTCCAGTGCCAATGCGTGATACCGGTACGCGAAGCTGAGTATGCCGCAGGCGCGGATCACCCGCGCAGCATAATCGACGTCGTCGCGTTCCAGCGCCTCGGCGAGCCTTTTCGGGAGAAATTGCGCACCGTCGCTTCGCCGATGTCGATGCAGTACGATCTCTGGCCAGGTCATGTGCGGTACCATGACATAGGTGCCGGTCTCGGTCGCGAAAGTGGCTGCGTGCTCCGAGATGATCTCGGCAGCCATCGCAAGATAGTCGTCAGCCAGGTCGACACGAGCGACCGGGAGGTCCTTCAGGACGTGGAAGCCGGCATAGAGTACCGATTGCCGGAACCAAGGACACCCCCGCTCGTGCAGGTGCCTGAGCGTGGCCAGCCCTGCGACCGGATCGCGGTCGCCAAGCAGGACGAGGGCGCGCTCGGCGGCCAACATCAAATGGATGTCGAATGGTGCGCCTCGATCCGAAAGCGCCGCGATGACGGATTCAGGACCGCGCTTGGGCTCGGACAGGCAGTCAATGACCGCAAGTGTCGCCCTGCGGGTCGCCGGTGGCCGCGCAAAGGTGACGGAGAGTTCGGCCAGATTGAGGGGCTGGTAGGCGGGCTGTCGCGCCATCACGAGCCGGAGGATCGAGGTGAGCACGCCGATAACCCGTCGCCGACCACCGAGGCGCGCGATCGGCGACCGCGCGACCGTGCCCGCAAATCTTCGCCACAGCTCCTGGAGCTGCTGCATCGCCTCGTCGTCATCGAAATGCCAGCCAAGTATGGCGAATGAGACGCCGCCGACGACTTCGAAGATGTTGGTCCGTGGCAGTCCGAAACGGTCGCTCATCTGTCTTATGAGCGCGTCGAGTATCGTCCATCCGGCGTCATGTTGGTGCTGCCACAACCGGTACAGCGGTGCGACCAAGGTAGCCCTGACCGGTCCGGAGTCGTGTGCCGCGGCGCGCAAGATGATCTTGTCCAGGCCGTGGGCGCAGGCCAAGGTCACGGCAACGCGCCAACCGTTAAGGTCAGCGGCGGTAACCGCCCGGTGCCTTGCGCCGGCGGCTCTGGCGATATCGGATGCAATCCGTTCGGCTCGGTCCTTGCGCAGGTTCGCGGCGAGCAGCCCGGACAAGACCCCGTCGCGGCGTGCGGCGTCGCCAGACCCTGCAAGCGTCACGACTTCTTCGTCGCGACCGACTGAAAGCAGCACGGCGCATAGGTTGCGATAGTCGTCGCGCAGCGCGGCCGTGCTGGCGCCGCGCCCTGCCTTGGCGGCCGCGAACTCGTCCGAAGACATCAAGGACGCAAGCTCTTCGACCGCGCCCGCTTCGCGGAGGTGGCTGGTGAAGTGGATCAGCGGATAGACGTCGTGCACGCTGCGCCATTGCCGGCAATAGGCGACAAGGCGCGACAGGCCGACACGGGTGTCGATCCAATACGCGTTGCTGCGCCGGTCCTCGGCCGTCAGCCAATCGACAAGAGACTGGTGATAGACGACGAGCTTGTTGCCGACTTGGCGGACATAGCCGGTCAGGGCATCGATCGTGTTGGCTGCGAGCACGTCGCCATTGGCGGCGGCGACCGCGGCCAGTTGCGCGAACGATAGAGGCTCGCGCGCCGCGATCAGTGTGGTCAGCACATTTCGCACCGGCCAGTAGGCCTGCTCAGTGGGCCACATTCGTGCGAACGACTGCTGGTATGCACCCGCGAGGCCCAGCGGCAGATTGCCGGCATCCCCCAATTCGTCTCCCGACCGCGCCATGTCGATGAGCTGGCGTGCGCACAGCATGTTGCCATCGCAGCGAGCCACGACGCGTTCCTCGATCTGTCGTGCCGCAATTCGCTCGTCAGCGTCCAAGCGACTGACCCGCTCTCGGACATAGCGGCGAATGTCGGCGACGTTGCGATCGTCCTCGCGGCCGATGTCTATCCGCCTGGCCTGGGCGTAAGCGCTCAGGATGCGGGGCAGCGGGCGCCCGGTAACGATCAGCTTCAGCCAGGGCGGGAATCGTTCCAGGCGTCTCGCCAGCATGTCTGCGATCGAGATTTGGCCCTCGGTCACCGCCAGCGCTTCATCGAGTCCATCGACCACGATGGCGTGCGGCTCGGCGGGCGGCGGAACATGGCTCAGCGGAGCAAGGCTCCCAAAATCCAGGGCGCTGAGCGGATCGGCGGTGATGGCGGCGGGATCGAGGAACGCCCTGGGCCTGGGTTGGTGCAGCGCTTCGTCGATCTCGTCGCGCCAGCTACCGAGCATGTCGGCGAGCGTGCGCACGAAATGCGCGGCGTCGAGACTGGCCGGCGAATCGGCCTGGCAGCAGAAATAGGCGGCAACGCGGCTGTCCGGGCCCGGCGTGCCGTCGTTGGCGGCGTCGACCAGCCGGACGGCGAAGGCGGATTTGCCCGCACCCGGGTCGCCGGTGATCAGCAAGGCACTGTCATCGCTCTCCAGCCATGCCTGCACCATGTCGAGCAGCCACTGTCGGCCGACGAAACCGCGCAGCTTTTCCTTCATGAACGGGCTGAAGTCGATGCCTTGCGGTAGCGCAAGGCGCTTTCGCCCGGCCTTGCCACGCGCGCCCTTGCGATCGGCCGTGGCCAGCGGCACGAGCCCGAGCACCGTCGTCATATCGTCGACGATTCGGACGGCATGCAACGGCAGGTCCTCGGCACCCGCTGCGCGCAGGGCGTCAGGGTCGATTTGCGCAGCGTCGTCGGCCGGCATGAACAGGCTGACCGCAACACCACGGTCGCGCAGGTCCTCGATCAGAGCGGTCGAACGGCTCAGCTTTTCGGGGATCTGGCCGACAGGTCCTACCGAAAGATCTCGGGTGACCGAGCCGGTCAGCCAGATGGCGTGCTCGGCGTCTGGTTCGGTTCGCGTCGCCAGACGACCGGCTGCATACAAACAGTGCGCCGCGACGATGCCCAGTTTCCAGCTATCGCCGACCTCGATCCGGTCGGAGACGTCCATGCGCCACGCGGGATGTCCGAAATGGCGCTCGATGATGCCGGTCGGCTCACGGACGAAGCGATGGTAGGATGGGCTGATCGGCAGATCCTGCTCCGAACCTCCCAGGCAGACGGCCGAGTGGACCGCGGGGTCCTCCTCGGTCAGGCCGAGTACCTCGCTTGGTCCCGCCGTGGTGGCAACGAATACCCGAATCCGATCCAATGTTGTGTTGTCCGCTAAGCTGTGAGCCGATCCGTTGATCGAGCTTAGCGGCAGGCGGACGGCTGCTCCAAGGTGTCGGTCCGACCCGTCGATACGGGTCGGACCGTCAAATCGCCGCCGCTAGAAACCAAAGAACTGCAGAATGCGGACGTCCGGGTTCCCGGGACAGACCTCTCGCAGCTGAAAAATGTTATCCAGCAGGGTCGCGGTGTCGACCACGAGGTCGGAGGTCTCACGGCTCAGGTAGCCGTCGATCCAGTAGGCGACGGCCACCTGGTCCTCCCCATCGGCAGCCATGAACATCGCGCAGGTGTAGGTGGCCATGTTCGTGGCCTGCGCCAGCGCAGGCTGTGCAACGGCCGATCCCAACAGCAAGGCGAATGCGAGACGGATCGTCGTGGCAGCATTGCGGGTCATGTCGGTCTCCATGCATCAGGGCGGTACTGTCGGCTGCGGGTTGCGGCCTCCGCCCCGACAAGGCTATGGACGGACCTGACGCGCTTTTCCCGGCCTCACTCCGACACAGGCAGCGCGGTGCAGACAAAGGCGTGATGCGGCACCGATCGCAGCGACGCGGGCGGAAAAACGCGCGTGAAAGGGATCGCGGCGCGGATTGCGAAGCCGCTCAGTTCCAGACGTGTGCGCCACTCGTCAGGCCGAAGATAGCAGTGCACTGCGTTCCTGCCTTCGAAATTCAGCCTGCGGTCGGCGGCCTCGATGTGTTGCCGGTCCGCGTCCGATCCCGGCGTATCCTCGAGCAGGATGAGGGTGCCGCCAGGTTGTAGTACACGCGCTGCCTCGAACAGCACGGCCTTCTGGTCCGTCGAGCTCAGATGATGCAATACGAACGCGACGAGGGCCGTGGACATGGTGCCATCGGCCACCGGCAGTGCACGCCCGTCGCCTCTGCAGAATCGTGCTCGGCCCGGCGCATTGTGTCGCAGTCGCGATGCGACCGCCGGCGCTACGCCCCAGTTCGGGTCCAGGCCCAGGCAGACGACGCTGGGCCGGTGCGCTGCGATGCGTTCGACCATGTGGCCCAATCCTGCGCCGATATCGACACAGGTTCCCTCCGGGGCCACGTGAGCGAGCAGCCCGGTCTTTTCGCAGATGTCGCACGCGCGCCGCCGGAGGATCGCATCGATCAGTGCACTGCGGGCCGCTGCCTCGACAAACCTACGCCTCGTGGTCGCGAGGCGGCCCGCGGCGGCGCCTGTCCTGTCGCCGTTCTTGCGGCTGCGCGATGGCAACGCGGCGTCGGTCACAACAGGAAGAGCTCCGTGGCGGCATCCGATATGGCTTGCGCCAGGCGGGAATCGACCCCGATGCGGAACTGCACCTGGCCGTCCGTCATCGCCGGCAAGGCATGGCGCACGGTTCCGGCATAGAGAGCCCTCGGTGGCGCAACATCCTCGCGTTCGAAGCGGATCACCACCCAACGCTGATCCGGCGCGTTGCGGACCTCCAACAGATTGAGTCTCCAGCCATTGCCGAATCGCTGCGTCAGCGGCTTGGTATCGGCGGCCGCGGCGGCCACCGGCGCGGCATACGGCGCCAAATTCCGCACCAGAGCATCGCACGTTGCCGCCAGCTTGGGATCGCGTTGCAGCGCGGCGTCGATCGCGGGATCCTGCACCGGGCGTCCCTCCGCGACATAGGCATGCAGGCGCGAAAACCCGATGTGACCTGTTCCGATCTGCCCGGTTTCGTTGAGTGCGCGCATCAGTTCGGCAGCAGTGAACAGGTGCTCGACAAACGCACGCTCGTCCGGGGACATCTCGGCGTAGGATGTCATGTCAGGCTTCTCCATAGAGCTGCTCGAACTGATCGTAGAAAACGGCGCGATCGTCCGCGAAGAGCCGCTCCAGTTCCTGATCGGCCTTCGCCTCGAGCTGACGTGTGAAACGGGCCAGCAGCGCGCGCAACTGGCGGAGCACCGGAGGCGCTGCCTGGAATGCGTCGATCACGGCAGCATCGGCCAGGTCGTCTCCTCCGAAGCCCTTGCGGGCAATCTTGCCGAAGGCCAGACTGGCCGTGGCGGCGACCTGCGCAAACCGCGATCCGAGCGCGGCAGGCTCGAACCTGAGCAGGTGCAGGAAGCGCTGTGCCGGCGAGATCTGGCGCAGTTGCACAACGTTTTCGGTGCCGGAGTCCGGCTCGGACGGCGGCAGCGCCCCACTCAGATCGAGGTCCGGCTGCAACGCGTGCAGAAGATCGATCACGGCCGGTGATTCCTTCTCTATCAGCACGTGAAGGCTGGCCCAGAGCACCCGATCGAACTGCTCGTGCAGGCGGCGGAGCTCGGCCACCCGTGTCACATAGGTCCCGTCCGGGTCCTGGCGCCAGCTGTAACCGCGGCGCAGGGCCTGGGTGATGCGCGCCTGCGCGCCGCCGAAAACATCATATCGCAGGGCTGTGCGGATAAGGCCGGGGCCGTGGCGACCGTAAAGGACCACGACGTCGAGTTGGCCAAGTTCGCGCTGGTTGCAGAACTTCACGCTGGCGAGCGGGGCGCTCGTCAGGGCGGATATCAGATCGCTTTCCTCGCCAAGCTCGGCCAACGCCGCTGCGACGGCGCCGGGGTCGACTTCACCGGCCTCTCGATCCGTGCCGATCGGCCTCGCCTGGTCGAGCTGCGCACGGTTCTGTGCGGCGGTCAGTGCGTCACGCAGGTGGATGAACCCCGTCGCGGTGCCGCGGAAGGTGCGTACTCCTTCGAGTTCGTCGGTGCCCGACTTTGCAATCCAGAACGACAGAATGGCGCCATCGTCGATGCTCGCGGCGTCGCCGCGACCGCGGGCGGCGAGGTGCTCAAGCATGGCGCTCATCTTGCGCTGGATGTGACCGGTCTCAAGCCGGCCCTGCAGATAGCCGTGCAGGGCGCGGGACAGCGTATTCGCGACGTCGGACGCATCGCGCTGCCGCAGGGTGCCCACTGCGACCGGTTGCACCGCCGCATCGAACGTCGGATACCCGATGGTGGACATCAGGAACTCGGCCAAGGCGACCAGAAGCGGCATGCGGGTGTAGTGAACGGCAAAGGGCTCACCGTCGGTGGCGATCGCGACCCGGTCGGTTCCGAGCGTTAGGCCGCTGCCCGCCAGCTGGCCCCGTTCACGAAGCCGGGACAGATAGGCGCGAAACACACCCCCAATGGCGGGCTGATCGTTCCAGAAAAACGCCTCATAGCGACCGGTGGGGCGGCGGCATGCAGCGGCAATTGCCACCAGATACGCGAGTTCGAGCATCGGCTTGCCGAACGCGCGACTGAGGACCATGCGTTCCAGAGCTTTGGCCGTTTGCGGAAGGAACCTGGGGCCTCTCAGTGATGTTGCCTCCTGGACCGCTCGCAACGCAGCGACGAGATCTACATCGAGTTCCGGCGCCACTCTCATGGTCCTGCACTCTCTCCTCCGATGGTCACCATCGCTATGGTCGGTCCAGAGAGAGTTTTCGCGGCTGTCCATCCCAACGCAAACCGTATTCGATGGCGAAGCAACGAGTAGTCCGCCGTCGGACATGACGAACGGGTATGTGTCCGCCATTCTGCACCATATTCCGAGGTCTTGGCCGCTCGGAGATCGAAACCCAAGTGCGGGCAAAGGCGGCGGACACTGTTGGTGAATTGGCTTACCGATGCCGATGGGCCTGTGAATGCGAAGCTATCGTCTCTTCGCAAATGGTGATGCGAACGCACGGGCGCACGGCATCATCAATTGTCCAGCTCTGCGCCCTTCCGACCGACATGCGCGTGGGTTGAAGAACCGCCTCGCAGGCAAAGCATAGGGGTCAGTGACCCTGAGACTCGACCGCTCGATTGCAATCTGATTGCTGGCCGAGGCGTCCGCGCACGCCCAGCTATCTAACCCATTGATTCGCTTGGTGGAGCCGAGGGGAGTCGAACCCCTGACCTCTACAATGCCATTGTAGCGCTCTCCCAACTGAGCTACGGCCCCGTGCGCGACGGACCGGCGGGCGGTCCGCTTGGAAGAGAGCCGGTGACATAGCGGGCCGGCCGGCGCATTGGCAAGCAAAAAGAAAGCGCCGCCGGCGTGCCCGGCAGGCTCCGCGCCGCGGCCCCGGCTGGGGTCGCCCGGATCAGGCGGGCGGCGGCGGGTCGGCGCTCGCTTCCAGCCAGCGCGGCTTGAACAGCAGCACGCGCACGGCCGGCGGCATGTTCGGGTTGAACAGCGCGTTGTGCCAGTAGGTAGCCTGGAAGGCGGGGTGCTCGCGGCTGGCCTCGGTCACGGCGCAGGGGATGCAGAAGCGCTGCCGGAACTGCTCGAAGACCAGCACGCAGCGGCCCTCGCGCAGCAGCGCCAGCGCGAGGGCGGACTCCGTGCCGAACAGCGCGCACAGCACGTCGGCAAAGGCACGGGCCTGCTGGTAGTAGTCGCCGCACAGATATTCCAGCGCCTTGCCGTAGCGCTCGGCCGGGTCGTGGGTGCGCGTCGCCATGTGGCGGAAGCGGGCGGTGTCGTCCTGCGGCTCGCGCTTCAGCATCAGGGTGGTGACGGCGTCGGCCAGTGCCGCCCCGTCGTCGTCGGTCACCGCCGGGCGGGCGCCGGCCGGCGGGCGGCCGCCTTCGGACCGCATGGCGTGCTGGCGGATGCGACATTGCCAGCCGACGAACATGTCGCGCAGGCGGAAGACGGCGGCATCGGGACTGGACATGGCAGCGCCGGGTGTGCCCACGGCGCACCGCGGCTGTCAAGAATCGGCCTCGGCGGCCGGAGCGGCGCTCAGACCAGCCGGACCAGATCGGTCTCCGCGTCCCTGCCGCGCAGCCGGTGGCGGCCGGCCGGCGCGCCGCGCGCGTCCGCCGGCAGCCGCGCGGCGGTCTCCGCGCTGGTCAGGGCGATGACGTC
The DNA here is from genome assembly GCA_041396705.1 of Alphaproteobacteria bacterium. Lineage (NCBI taxonomy): Bacteria > Pseudomonadati > Pseudomonadota > Alphaproteobacteria > Alphaproteobacteria bacterium. Next base: position 311,265 of record JAWKYB010000005.1, on the reverse strand, counting down.
GGCGTTCGGGTCGATGGTCTTGCCCAGCTGCTCCAGCCGGGCGGCGACGTTGACCGCGTCGCCGATCACCGTATAGCTGGTCCGCGACCGCGCCCCGACATTGCCGACCATCACAGTGCCGCTGTGCAGCCCGATGCGCAGGCGCACGCCGGCGGCCCGCATCACCGGGTCGGCGCGGAAGGCGGCTGCCATCGCCCGGCAGGCCGCGGCGGCACGCGCGGCGTGGTCCGGCTGCGGCTGCGGCGCGCCCCAGAACGCCATCAGGCTGTCGCCGATGAACTTGTCGACCGTGCCGCCGCTGTCCTCGACGCAGGCGGTCAGCAGCTCGAAATGATGGTTCAGGAACGTCGCGATCTCGGCCGCCGCCATCTTCGACGCGGCGGCGGTGTAGCCGGCGATGTCGGTGAACAGCACCGTCACCTCGCGCGTGGTCGACTGGAAGGCGCCGATCGCGTCCGGCTTCAGCAGCCGCAGCACCAGGTCGCGCGGCACATCGCGGGCGAAGGCGCCGAGCCCGCCGATGGCGGCGTTGACGGCCTGGTTGGCGTCGTCGATCTCGCGCAGCCGCGACCGCGGCAGGCGCGGCGCGTCCTGTACCGCCAGCGTCTCCATCCGCTTGGCGACACCGGCCAGCCGGCGGATCGGCCGGCCGATCCGATGGCCGAGCAGGAAGGCGCCGGCCATCACCAGCACCAGCAGCAAGCCGGAGACGATCAGCGCCAGGTCGATCTCGTCGCCCGGCGCGCCCAGCGCATCGGCGCGATAGTGCACGCCGGCGATCAGCGGCGGCGTGCCGGCCGCCAGCGGGCGGAAGAACACCGCGTACATCGGGCCGTCGCGGCGGTCGAGGAAGGCGTGGTCCAGGCCGGGGATCGGCCGGCTGGCCGGCGACGGCCGCGCGATCAGCCCCGGCACCGGGTCGCCGCCGGGCGCATCCAGCGCAGTGCCGGGTGCCACCGCGGGGTCCGAATGGGCCAGGATCGCGCCCGCACCGTCGAGCAGGAAGGCGGCATAGCTCTCGTCGCCGGCGGCGGCTGCCAGTGCGGCGGACAGGCGGTCGAGGTCCAGCGGCACCGCGACGGCGCCGGCCGGTATGGGCCGCACGAACGGCAGGCCGAGCGGGCCGCCGGCCGGCATCCGCAGCGGCGCTGCCCAGCCTTCGGTCGGCGCGGCGGCCAGGCCGATGCCCGCGGTGACCGCGTCGTTACCGCGGTCGTAGGCCAGCGTCGCACCGTCGGCGCCGCGGTAGAGCGCGCCCGTCGCCACCGGCACCGCATCCAGCAGCGGGCGGGCCAGCGCGGCGAAGCGGTCGGCGTCCAGGGCATCGCCGTGGCGCCGGTCTTCCGCCACCGCCGCCGCGAGCGCGGCGGCGAGGTCGGCGGCGCGCTGCATCTCGCCCGCGACCAGCGCCAGCACGCGGTCGCGGGTCAGCCGGCCCTTGTCGGCGATCAACATGCGGGCGCTGTCGCCGGCGACCGCGCTGAGATAGGCGATGGTACCGCCGGTGGCGACGGCCAGCGCCGTGCCGATGACGACGGCGAGGACCAGGCCGATGGGCAGCCTCATCGGACGGATCCGGTCGGCCGGTGCGGCGGCGGGAGGGCCGGTGCGGCGCGGGGGTGTGCCATGGCGTCGGACTGCTGACCGGACTCTTGCGTTGCTGCGCAGTCTGGCCCAGGGCCGGCCGCGATCCAAGCCCGCTGCGCCGCGGCGGCGGGTGCGATCACCTTTGCTTGTGTGCCGCGCGGCGGCGCTTGCGTCCGCGCCGGCTTCGGCGGAGGATCGCGTCATGCGCAAGCTGGCGGCCGTCCTGCTGTCCATCGCCTTCGCCGCGCCGGCGGCCGCGGACCAGCGCGACCCGCGGCTGGACGTTCTGTTCGACGCCCTGGTCGACGCCGGTTCCGACACCGCGCCGCGGGTCGAGGCCGAGATCTGGCGGGTCTGGCTGGAATACGCGGATGCCGGCAGCGCCGGGCTGATGCAGGTCGGCGTGCTGGCGCTGCAGTCCGGCGACCTCGACACCGCGCTCAGTGCCTTCGACGTGCTGGTCGAGCGGGCGCCGGACTATGCCGAGGCGTGGAACAAGCGGGCGACCGTGCTGTATTTCCTCGGCGAGTACGAGCAGTCGCTGGTCGACGTGGCCAGGACGCTGGAGTTGGAGCCGCGCCACTTCGGCGCGCTCAGCGGCGCCGGCCTGATCTTCGACGCCCTCGGCCAGCCCGAAGCCGCGCTGAAGGCCTATCGCGAGGCGCTGGCGGTGCACCCGACGCTGGCCTATCCGCTGGTGCGCATCCACCAGCTGGAGGACGAGATCGCCGGCGACCCGCTGTGAGCCCGGGACTGTCTCCGACCGGTCGACGGCTCAGTCGTTGGCGGCCTGCGGCAGCGTGAGGCCGGCCAGCTCGGCATAAACCCGCGCGACCGACGAATCGGCGTCGCGGCCCCACCCGCGGGCGGCCGCCATCAGGAAGCCCTGCAGGCCTGCGGCCGCCATCGGCGCCGGAAAGTTGCTGGCCCGCGCGGTGTCCAGCACGATGCCCAGATCCTTGGTGAAGATGTCGACCGCGCTGCGCGGGGTCATGTCGCCCTGGACCAGCGCCGAGATCCGGTCGCCCCACATCCACGAGTTGCCGGCCGAGCCGGAGATGATCTCGTCGACCTGGCGCGGGTCGAGGCCGAGGCGGATGGCGAAGGCGATCGCCTCGCAGGCGGTGGCCAGGTTGACCCCCGCCAGCAGCTGGTTGACCGTCTTCATCGCCGAGCCGAGGCCCGGCGCCTCGCCCATCCAGAAGATGCGCTTGCCCATCGCGTCCAGCGCCGGCCGGGCGGCGTCGAAGGCGGCGCGCGGGCCGGACGACATCACGGTCAGCGCCGCGTTCTCCGCGCCGCGGGCGCCGCCGCTGATCGGTGCGTCGAGAAAGCCGAAGCCGGCGTCGGCGGCGCGCTTGCCGAGGTCGCGGGCCTGGCCGGCGGGCATGGTGGCGCAGGAGACGAACACGGCGTCGCTGTGCAGGGTCGCGGCCAGCCCATGCGGGCCGAACAGCAGGGTTTCGGTCTGCCCGCCGGTGATCACCACGCTGACGACGATGTCGGCGCCCATCGCCGCCTCGCGTGCCGACGGCGCGATCTCGCCGCCGTCGTCGGCGAACATCGCGCAGCGCGCGTCGCTGATATCGGTGCCGACGACCGGGAAACCGGCCCGCCGCAGCGACCGCGCCATGCCCATGCCCATCGACCCCAGGCCGATGACGGCGGTTCTCGGCTTGCTCATGATTTCCCTCCCGGCCGCGACGAATCGTTGGTGCCATTCTAGGCAATGGCGGGCGCGCCGGCCTGCGGCAGATCAATCCGCCGCGGCGGCGGTCAGCTGGCCAGCCGGTTGGCCGCGCTCCAGCCGTGCAGCACCATCAGCGTCCACAGCGGGCCGGCCGTGTCGCGCCGGCCGGCGGCAAGGTCGTCGAGCCAGCGCCGCGGCGTCGCGGCGTCGGCGAAGCCGAGCCGGCGCAGGAACGCCGGCTCGGTCGCCGCCAGCGCCCGGTCGCGCCACGGGCCGGCCAGCCAGCGCGCCACCGGCGCCTCGAACCCCTTCTTCGGCCGCGCGAACACCTCGGCCGGCAGGCGGTCGGCGAAGGCGCGGCGCAGCACGTACTTGCCGGCGCCGGGCCGCACCTTGTCGGCGCCGGGCAGGGCCATCGCCAGCTCGACCACCGCCGGGTCGAGGAACGGGCTGCGCACCTCCAGCCCGTGCGCCATGCCCATCCGGTCGACCTTGACCAGCATGTCGTCGGGCAGCACCAGGCCGATGTCGGCATAGAGCACGCGGTTCAGCGCATCGCACGCCGGCACCTCGCGATGCCGCGCGGCGACCAGGGCCGCGACCGGGTCGGGGCCAGCCGCGCCGAGCAGGCCGTCGACCTCCGCGGCGGGCAGCAGGCTGGCCCACGCCGCCTGGCGCTCGGCCAGCGGCTTGCCGGCGTGGGCGACGAACTTGCGCAGGCGACGCGCCTTCTCCATCAGGCCGCGCTGTTTCGATTCCGGCAGGGCGCCGACCAGCGGCTCCACCACCGCCTTGCGCAGGCCGGCCGGCAGCCGGCCATAGCGCGCCGCGTGCAGTTCGCCCTGATACTTGCGATAGCCGCCGAACACCTCGTCGGCGCCGTCGCCGCTGAGCGCCACCTTGACGTGGGCGGCCATCGCCCGCGACAGGTGGAAGGTCGGAATGGCGGAGCTGTCGGCAAACGGCTCGTCCATCGCGCCGATCACGGCGTCGAGGCCGTCGAGCGCGGCGTCGGCCGACAGCTCGAGCTCGTGGTGGGCGAGGCCGAGGTGGCGAGCCACCGCCCGTGCCGCCGGCCGCTCCTCGTAATAGGCCGGTGCGTCGGCAAAGCCGACCGTGAAGGTCTCCACCGCATGGCCCTGGTGGGCGAGCGAGGCCGCGACCAGCGCCGAATCGATGCCGCCGGACAGGAAGGCGGCGACCGGCACGTCGGCGACCAGCCGGGCGGTCACCGCCGCGTCGAAGCGCGCGCGCAACTCCGCGTCGACGCGGGCCGGGTCGGCGTCGGCGTCGGTGGCCTCGACATGGTCGGCCAGCCGGTACCAGCGGCGCACGGCGAGGCCGTCGGCGGCGACGATGGCCAGGTGGCCCGGCGGCAGCTTGCGCACGTCGTCGTAGACGGTCAGCGGCGCCGGGATGTAGCCCAGCGTCAGCAGCAGCCGCAGCGCCGCCCGGTCCAGCCGGTCGTCGCCCGGCGCCAGCGCCGCCACCGCCAGCGCGTCGGAACCGAAGCCGATGCGGCCTGGGGCGTGGCGGTAGCACAGCGGCTTCTTGCCGAAGCGGTCGCGCACCAGCGCCAGCTTGCCTTCGCCCGGCCGCCACAGCGCGAAGGCGAACATGCCGTTCAGCTTCGGCAGCAACGCCTCGCCCCAGGCGTCCCAGCCGGCCAGGATCACCTCGGTGTCGGACTGGGTGCGGAAGACATAGCCGGCGGCCTGCAGCTCGGCCCGTACCGCGCGATAGTTGTAGATCTCGCCGTTATAGGCGATCGAGCCGCCATGGCCGTGCATCGGCTGGTTGCCGTCCGGCGACAGGTCGATGATGGCGAGCCGGCTGTGCAACAGGGCGCAGCGCGCGTCGCTCCAGTGCGCCTGGGCGTCGGGCCCGCGCGGGCGGATGCGGTCCATCGCCCGCGCCATGCGGCGATCGAGGTCCGGCGCCGCGACGCCGGCGAAGTCGACCAGGCCGGCTATGCCGCACATGGCGCCGCGATCAGACCGGCATAGGCGTCGCGGAAGGCGGCGACGGCCAGCGGCAGGGCGAAGCGGTCGAGGATGCGCTGGCGCGCGGCGCCGCCGCCGCCGGCCCGCGCCGCCGCGGCCGCCGCGGCCAGCGCTTCGGCAAGCCCGGCGACATCGCCCGCCCGGGCGACGAAGCCGGTCTCGCCGACGATGTCGCGGCAGTCGCCGACGTCGGTCGCCACCGGCACCAGCCCCGCCGCCATGCCCTCGGCCAGCGCGTTCGGGAAGCCCTCGCCGAAGGCGGAGCTGAGCGCGACGATGTCGAAGGCGGGCAGCAGCTGCGCCACATCGTTCCGGGCGCCCAGCGCGGTGACATTGGCCGGCAGGGCGAGCGCATCGGTGCCGCGGCCGACCAGCACGCCGGCCAGGTCCGGCCGCTCTGCCATCGCGGCGAGGAAGGTCGCATGGTCCTTCATCGGGTCGACCCGGGCGACATGGGCGACCGCGATCGCGTCGTCGGCCAGGCCGAGCGCGGCCCGGCCCGCCGCGCGCGCGGCCGGGTCGGGCCGGAACAGCGCCGCTTCGATGCCGTTGGCGATCACCAGGAAGCGGTCGTTGCGATAGCCCAGCCCGCGGTGCACGTCCCGGCCGGCCGCCGAGTTGGCGATGATCATGTCGGGCCGTGCCGACAGCCGGGCGCAGGCCGCGATCACCCATCGCAGCTGCCGGCGATAGAGGTCGATGCGCATGTCGGAGCAGCGCACGCCCCACACCAGCTTCGGCCGCTCCGCCGCCGGCACCAGCCGGGTCGCGGCCCAGGCCATCAGGTCGGCATGGTACATCCAGCTCTGCAGGATCTGCGGGCGATGGCGGCGCACGGCACGTGCCAGCCGGCGGATCGCCCGCAGGCTTGGCCGGCCCGAGCGCATGCCCAGATCCTCGGTGGCGATGCCGTCGGCGCGCAGCCGCTCGGCGTTCTCGCCGCCCGGCAGCAGGCTGACCACGTGTGGCTGCAGGCCGGCCGCCCGGCCGGCGCGGGCCAGGTTGACCAGCATCGTCTCGGCGCCGCCGAGTCCGAGGCCGCTGATCACGTGCATCACGCGGATCGGCGCCGGCGGGTCGGCCGGAAGCACGGAATGCGGCTCGGTTGCGGGCGGCGACGGCATGTCACCGCCGATATGGCCGTCCGGCCCCGGCCATGGCAAGGCCTGCGGCGTCGGCGGGTCGGTCAGGGCAGCGCATCGCGGAGCCGGTACCAGAGATAGGCCGCGCCCAGCCAGCGCCGCCGGCCGCCCGGCAGCCGGAACACCGGCGGTGCGCCGCGCATCGGCGCCGGCACGTCGCGCTCCGGGTCGGCCTTGCCGGCGGCGAGGTCGGCCAGCAGCGGGCCGACCATCGCGCTCATCGCCACGCCGTTGCCGTGATAGCCGCCGCCGAACCACAGCGTGCGCTCGGCATCCAGCGCGCCGACGTGCAGGCAGAAGTCCGCGGCCAGGCAGGCGAGACCGCGCCAGAAATGGGTGATCTCGACCGCGTGCCAGGCCGGGAACAGGCGGCGGAACGAGCGGGTCAGCCAGTCGCGCACGCCGGCCTCGCCGGCGGCGCTGCCGTCGCGGCCGCCGCGCCCGCCGAACAGGAACCGGCCGTCCGGCAGCAGGCGGAAATAGTGCAGCAGGTGGCGCGAGTCGTAGGCCGGCATCGCCCCGGTCCACCCCTGGCGCGCGCGCTCCTCGCCGGTCAGCGGCCGGGTGACCAGGATGCTGGAGAACACCGGGATCATCCGTCCCGCCATCGCCGGCGTCGGACCGTCGTTGCCGTAGCCGTTGGTGGCGACGATCACCTGGCGGGCGCGGCAGGTGCCGCCGGGCGTCGCCAGCACGTGCGCGTCGCCGTCGCGCGCGATGCCGGTCACCGGCGTGCCGCCGTGCACCTGCGCGCCGGCGCCGCGGGCGGCGATCGACAGGGTGTAGGCCAGCTTCAGCGGATGCAGGCCGAAACCGACCGGCACGTGCAGGCCGCCGTGGAAGCGCGGTCCGTACAGACCCATCGCGCGCAGCTCGTTCTGGTCGACCATCCGCGCCGGCAGGCGGCAATGGTCGACCAGCGCGCGGCACTCGGCCTCCAGCGCGCGCAGCGCTCCGGGCCGGTGGGCCAGCGCCATTTCGCCGTCGCCGTGGATGCCGGCCGCCGCCGCGTCCGGCGCCAGCAGCTTGCGGACGCGCGCGATGCTCTCGGTCTGCATGTCGAACAGCCGCTCGGCCTCGGTACGGCCGAAGCGGGCGATCGTGGTCTGGTGGTCGAGCCCGGTGCCGCCCAGGCAGGCGAAGCCGCCATTGCGGCCGGAGGCGCCCCAGCCGGCGCCGCCGGCATCGAACACCCGCACCGACCTGCCGTGCACCGCGGCCAGCCGGCGCGCCGCCCACAGCCCGGTATAGCCGGCGCCGACGATCGCGACGTCGGCCGACACGTCGCCGGCCAGCGGGCCGTCGTCGGCGGGCGGCACGCCGGCGCTGTCGGCCCAGTAGGACCGCACCGGCCGCGACGGGTCGTAGGCGTCGGGATGATACATCAACGGTGGCGGACCTGGACCGCGGGCGACTCGGCCGCGCTTGCGCGCGCCCGGCCGCATCGCCTATCAGACTTCGCCGCCCGCCATCAGCGCAATCGCGCGGCCGGCCGCGAATGCATGCCAACCGGAAGGAGCCGAACGATGGCCGACCTGCGCCGCCTGTCAGACCGGGTCAGCGTGGCCCCGCAGCTGACCGAGGCCGACATCGACGCGCTGGCCGCGGCCGGCGTCCGCGCGGTGATCAACAACCGGCCCGACGGCGAGGCGCCCGACCAGCCCGCCGGCGCCGCGATCGAGGCCGCTGCCACGCGGCACGGCATGGTCTATCGACACCTGCCGGTGCGCGGCGGCGCGGTCGACCCGGTCACCGTGAAGGCGTTCGCCGAGGTGGTCGACGGCGCCGACGGCCCGGTCGTCGCCTTCTGCCGCTCCGGCACGCGCTCCACCATGGTCTGGGCGCTGTCGCAGGCCGGGCGCCAGCCGGCCGACGCGATCGTCGCCGCGGCCGCGGCGGCCGGCTACGACATGAACGCGCTTCGGCCCTACCTCGAGGGCATGGACCCCGGCGCGCGCGGCTGAGGCGCGGCTATTCGGCGAGGACCGCCGCCCCTTCGGCGGCGGCGTTCGCCTGCAGGATCGCCCAGGCCCAGTCCGCCATGCCGGCGCCGCCGGCCAGCCGCGGCGGCAGCACGATCCAGCCCTGGTCGTCGCCGACGGCGGTGTAGCGCCGCTGCGCCACGCACAGCGCCGTCACCGCGCAGACCAGCGCGGCGCGGTCGTCGTGGTTGTGCAGGATGCCGGGCGCGAAGGCCAGGCTGCGGCCGGGCAGCAGCGCGCCGACCAGCCGGCTCAGGCGGCAGCCGCGGTCGTCGCCGGTCAGCCGTACGAAATAGCTGTCCGAGCGGGCACGGCCGCGCTCGCGAAAGCCGGCGTCGAGCATGGTGCCGAGGAAGCTGGTCGGAAACGCCTCGGCGACGGCGCGGCCGTGGATGGCGGCGGCATGCCGGCTGTCGGCGATGGCGAAGCGGTCGAGCAGGTGGCGGGCATAGGCGCTGGCGGCGCGGTTGAGGATGCGTCCGTTCGGCGAGTTGGACTGGCCGGGCTTGCCGATGTGGCGGGCCAGCCCGCGCGTCAGCAGCCGCTCGCCCAGGCGATAGCGGCCGATCTCGGCGAGGTCGCCGCGCAGCGGGCCGTCGAGGGCGGCGGCCAGCAGCGGCCGTTCGCCGACCAGCGCGGCAAGCCGCGGCATGTAGTCGGCCGGATCGGCGGTGAAGCGGACGATGTCCGCCTCGACCGCGTGCGCGGTCCAGCCCAGCAGGCAGGCAGCCGACGAGCGCCGCGCCGTCGACCAGCCGACATCCAGACCGAGGACGAAGCCTGCCGCGCTCACGGCCGGCTCAGCCGGCGGCCAGGCACCATTTCAGGATCGCCTTCTGCGCATGCAGCCGGTTCTCGGCCTCGTCCCACACCGCCGAGCGCGGGCCGTCGATGACCTCGTCGGTCACCTCCTCGCCGCGGTGCGCCGGCAGGCAGTGCATGAAGATCGCGTCCGGCTTGGCCGCGGCCATCGCCGCGGCGTCGACCCGGTAGGGCCGCAGCAGGTTGTGGCGGTTGGCGGCGTCGCTCTGGCCCATCGAAATCCAGGTGTCGGTGACCACGCAGTCGGCGCCGGCCAGCGCCGGACCCGGCGCCTCGCCCACACTGACCCGGCCCGGCGCGCGGTCCTCGGCCCAGTCCAGCACCCGGCGGGCCGGGCGCAGCGGTTCCGGGCAGGCCAGCGCCATGTCGAAGCCCAGCACCGCCGCCGCCTCGATCCAGCTTGCTGCCACGTTGTTGCCGTCGCCCAGCCAGGCGACCTTCTGGCCGGCGATCGGGCCGCGCCATTCCTCGACCGTCATCACGTCGGCCATGATCTGGCAGGGGTGGCTGTCGTCGGTCAGCCCGTTGATCACCGGCACGGTCGCCGCGTCGCGCAGCTCCAGAATCTTCGCATGGGCGTTGGTGCGGATCATGATCGCGTCGACATAGCGCGACAACACGCGCGCCGTGTCGGCGACGGTCTCGCCGCGGCCGAGCTGGCTGGAGCCGGCGTCCAGCGCCACGACGTCGCCGCCGAGCTGCTTCATCGCCACCTCAAACGACACCCGGGTGCGGGTCGAGTTCTTCTCGAAGATCATCGCCAGCACCTTGCCGGCCAGCGGCCGCGGCCGGTCGCCGGCGCGCAGCGCCGCCTTGGTCTGCGCCGCATCGGCCAGGATCGCGCGCAGCGTCGCGGCCGGGTGGTCGGCGATGTCGATGAAATGGCGCATCGGTCCCCCGCCGGTCAGCTGCCGCCTTCGGGTGCGTCCGCCACCGGCGCCTCGCGCTTCAGCAGCGGGATCTGCGTCATCGCGAACACCAGGGTCAGCGGCATGATGCCGAACACCTTGAAGTCGACCCAGGTGTCGGTGTCGAAGCTGCGCCAGACGATCTCGTTCAGCACCGCCAGCACGACGAAGAAGCAGGCCCAGCGCAGGGTCAGCGTGCGCCAGCCGCGGTCGCTCAGCTCCATCACGCTGCCGAACAGCGGCCGCAGCAGCGGTCGGCCGAAGGCCAGCCCGCCGAACAGGATCACGGCGAACAGGGAGTTGGTGATGGTCGGCTTCAGCTTGATGAAGTCCTCGTCCTGCAGCAGCAGCGTCAGCGTGCCGAAGCCGAGCACGAACACGCCGCTGACCATCGGCATGATCGGCAGCCGCCGCTCGATCGCATAGCTGACCGCAAGCGCCACCAGCGTCACCACCATGAAGCCGGCGGTGGCCAGGAAGATCGGCTTGTCCAGCCCGTTCTCCTGCAGGAACACCAGCGTCTCGGTGCCTTCCAGGCTGTCGACGATGTCCTCGCCGCGCGCGTTCAGCAGGAAGAACGCGGCCAGCGGGCCGGCTTCGATCACGATGCGGACCAGCGGGTTCATGGCGCGCCACAATAGGCGGCGGCCCACGCTTGGCAAGCGTGTCGCGCTGTGACGGCGGTCACAGCGACTCCGCCGGTCCGGCCGGCTGCGCCCCGGCGCGGGTTGAACCGCGGACATGCGGAGGTCGACTGATGCACAGTGCAACCCTGTTTGGCGGAAGGAGCCTTCGATGGCTGTCGTCAACGTCTCGCTGCGCAACGGTCTGCGGGCCACCGCGCTGTCCCTCGCCGCACTTGTTTCCGTCGCTGCGATCAGCCCGGCCGAGGCCGGTGTCTGCACCGAGTTCACGCTGACCGAGGTGGTGGTCGCCGTGTTCGAGAACGGCCAGTGGGACCATACCGCGTTCGAGCAGACCGGCCCCGGCACCTTTGCCGTTGCCCGCGACCCGGCATGGCCGGCGACGGTCACCCTGCTGTTCCGCTGGGACGTCAACCCCGGCGCCGATCCGTCTATCCTCAACGCCGCCGCACTCGGGCCCGACGCCGTCTACATCGACTACCAGTATGTCGGCGACGGCTTCGGCGTTTCGTTCGGCGTGGTCGCCCAGATCAACGACGTGCCGATCCAGGTCGGCCAGCGCCTGGCCTACATGGAGACCGCGATCGCGGCGCCGGCGCTCGGCTGCGACGTGCTGCGCTCCGACATCGCTACGCTGGCGGTGACCCCGTGGCTGCGCATCAACCCGGACCGGATCCCGCTGCTGGCCTGCCAGGGCCCGAACTGCGACCTGGTGTTCCGCCGCCCCGGCGAAGCGGTGAGCAACCCGATCCCGCTGCAGCAGCTTCAGCCGCAGCTGCAGCTGCGCCAGTAGCCGCCGCCGTGCCGGGCGCGGCTCAGTCCGCGCCCGGCACGCCCTTGGTGGTCGAATATTCGAAGTGCAGCGCCTGGCCGGGGAACACCCGGCCGTGGATGTGGTGCGCGGCCATCGCCGCCTCGCTGAACCCGGTCAGGATCAGCTTCAGCTTGCCGGCATAGGTGGCGATGTCGCCGATGGCGTAGATGCCGTCGGCGGTGGTGGCGCAGGTTGCCGGGTCGACGCTGACGTGGTTGCGTTCCAGCGCTAGGCCCCAGTCGGCGATCGGGCCAAGGTTCATGGCCAGGCCGAAGAAGGGCAGCAGCACGTCGGCCTCCAGCCGGCGGGTCTCGCCCTCCAGTGTGGCCACGACCACGGCCGACAGCCGGCCGCTGGCCGGGTCGCCGTCCAGCCCGGCCAGCTGGTAGGGCACCACCATCTCGATCCGTCCGGCCGCGGCCAGCGCCTCCATGCGCGTGACCATGTCGGGCGCCGCGCGGAACTTCGGCCGCCGGTGCACCACCATCACCTGCGCGGCGATCTCGGCCAGCGACACCGCCCAGTCGACCGCGCTGTCGCCGCCGCCGGCGATCACGATCCGCTTGCCGCGGAAATCCTCGCGTCGCCGGACCAGATAGTGGATCGAGCGGCCCTCATAGTGCTCCAGCCCCTCCAGCGGCGGCCGGTTGGGACCGAAGGCGCCGGCGCCGGCGGCGACGACCACCGCCGCGCAGTCGAAGCGCGTGCCGCGGCCGGTCTCGACCAGGAAGCGGCCGTCGCCCATCCGGTTCACCGCGACCACCTGCTCGCCCAGGTGATAGCCGGGCGCGAACGGCGCGATCTGCTCCTGCAGCCTGGCCACCAGGTCCTGGGCCTCGATGGTGGGATAGCCGGGGATGTCGTAGATCGGCTTCTCCGGATACAGCGCGGCGCACTGGCCGCCGGCCATGTCGAGCGCGTCGACCAGTTGCGCGCGCATCTTCAGCATGCCGAGCTCGAACACCGCGAACAGGCCGACCGGCCCGGCGCCGACGATGACCACGTCGGTGCGGATCGGCGCGCCGGCTGACCCCGTCTCTGCACTGGCCATTCGAAATCCTTTCCGCGCTGCGGCAACCTGGGACGGCGCACCATGGGCGCGCCGGACGGCCCGATCAAGCCCCTGGGCGAGAGGCGGCCCGGCGGGCTATCACACCGGGCCATGAGGACCACCATCATCGCACTGGCAGACGAGGCGGCGACGGCACGCTTCGCGCGCGCGCTGGCGGCGGAGGCCGTCGCCGGCGACGTCATCGCGCTGTCGGGCGGGCTCGGCGCCGGCAAGACCGCGCTCGCCCGCGCCTTCGTCCGCGCCCGGGCCGGCGATCCGGCGCTGGTCGTGCCCAGCCCGACCTTCACTCTGGTCCAGGTCTACGAGCTTGCCGGCGGTCCGGTCTGGCACGTCGACGCCTATCGCCTGGCCGACGCGGACGAGGCGGTCGAACTGGGTCTCGACGAGGCCTTCGCCACCGCGGTCGTGCTGATCGAATGGCCGGAGCATGTCGCGGGACTGATCCCGCAATCCGCGTTGCGGCTGGCGCTGGCGGACGGGCCGGACCCGGATGCCCGGCGCCTGACCGCGACCGCGCCGCCGCTTTGGGAACAGCGGCTCGACCGCGTGTTGGCGGCCTGCGATGGCTGAGGCGCCCGCACCGGCGGTCGCCGGTTTCCTGGCCGCACGCGGACTTGCCGGCGCGACCGTCACGCCGGTGGCGGCCGACTGGTCGGTGCGGCGGTTCTACCGCGTCGAGACCGCCGACGGCGGTGCGATCCTGATGCACTGGCCCGGCGGGGCGATCGACCGGCTGGCCGCGACCACGGCGCTGTTCGACGCCCATGGCGTGCCCGTCCCGACGCTGCTGCACGCCGACCCGGCCGTCGGCCTGGTCCTGGTCGAGGATTTCGGCATGCAGACGGTGGCGCAGTCGATCGACGCCGGCGCCGAGCCGGCGCCGATGCTGGCGGCCGCCGTCGACCTGCTGGTCCACCTGCACAAGGCGTTCCCGGCGACGATGCCCGGCGACCTGCCCGCCTTCGATGCGGACACCGCGGCGGAGCGCGCGGCGCGGCTGTGCGACTTCTACCTGCCGGCCTTCGGCGCCGGCTGCGACGCGGCCGGCCGCGCCCGCTTCGTCGCGCTGTGGCGGGCGACCTGGCCGGCCGCCAACGCGGTGCCGATCACGCTGGCGCACTACGACTTCCATCCCGGCAACATGTTCTGGCGCCCGGCGGCACCCGCAGGCGCGCGGATCGCGCTGATCGACCACCAGGACGCGGTGCTGGCCCCGGTCGCCTTCGACCTGGCCTGCCTGATCCAGGACATCCGCCGCACCTACGATCCCGGCCTGCTCGCGGACCTGCGCGCGCGCTACCTGGCCGCGTTCCCGCGGCTCGACCCGGCGCGCCTGGACCAGGCACTGGCCGTGATCGGGGCGCAGCGCGCCAGCCAGATCCTCGGCGGCCTCGGCCGCGCACGGGTGGAGGGACGGATTACCGACCGCCAGCGCGCCGACGTCGGCCGGACCCTGGCCTGGCTCGCCGCCGACCTCGCCCATCCCGCCAACGCCGCGCTGAGGCCGTGGTATGAGGAGCACGGGCTGTTGGGGAACCGCGCATGACTTGCCAGAATCGCAGCCGCTGCGGCAGAGAATGGGCATGACCGCGAAACGCACGCCTCCGGCAGCGGCCGTCGGCGCCATCAGGCGCGCGATGGTGCTGTGCGCGGGCCTGGGCGAGCGCATGCGCCCGCTGACCGAGACCATGCCGAAGCCGCTGGTGCCGGTTGCCGGCCGGGCGCTGATCGACCACATCCTCGACCGGCTGGTCGAGGCCGGGGTCGAGGAAGCGGTGGTCAACACCCACTATCTGGCCGCGCGCATGCAGGCCCATCTGGCGCTGTGGCGGCGGCCGCGCATCGTCATCAGCCACGAGCCGGAGCGGCTGGAGACCGGTGGCGGCGTGCGCAACGCGCTGCCGCATCTCGGCGCCGACCCGTTCTTCGTCATCAACGGCGACGCCTTCTGGCTGAACGGGCCGCGGCCGGCGCTGGTGCGGCTGGCGGAGGCGTGGGACCCGGCGCGCATGGACGGGCTGATGTTGGTCCACCACACCGCGCGCGCGCTCGGCTACGACGACCGCGGCGACTATACGATGGAGCAGGACGGCCGCCTGGTGCCGCGGGAGGAGGGGCGCGCCAGCGCCTTCGTCTTTGCCAGCGTGATCATCGTCAAGCCGTCGCTGTTCGCCGACACGCCGCCGGGCCCGTTCTCGATGAAGCTGCTGTACAACCGGATGGCGGCGGCCGAGCGGCTGTACGGCCTCAATCACGACGGCGAGTGGTTCCACATCGGCACACCGGATGCGCTGGCGATGGCCGAGGAGTTCATGGCCGGCGACCTGCGGCGCGCGCACTATGTCTGACGGAGCCCCGACGCGGCGCCTGCGCTCCGGCGCGGCGGATGGCTGACCGGCCGCCGATCTTCTCCATCGCGCCCGACCGGCCGTTCCTCGACGTGCTGGCCGCCAGGCTGATCGAGGATGTTGGCGCCGACCCGCTGGCGCTGGCCCGCATGCGCATCCTGCTGCCGACCCGGCGCGCCTGCCGCGCGCTGCGCGAGGCGTTCCTGCGCCGCAGCGATGCGCGCGCGCTGATCCTGCCGCGCATGGCGCCGCTGGGCGCGCTCGACGAGGACGACGGCGCCTGGGAGGCCGAGTTCGGCGACGACCTTGCGGTGCCGCCGGCGATCGCGCCGGCGCATCGCATCCTGCTGTTGGCCCGGATGGTGCGGCAGCGGGCGCGTGCCGGGGGCGGCGACGCCGGCAGCGACGAGCAGGCGGTCCACCTTGCCGCCGCGCTGGCCCGGCTGATCGACCAGGTGCAGACCGAAGGGCGGCCCTGGTCGGCGCTGGACGGCCTGGTGCCCGCAACGCTGGCCGACCACTGGGCCGAGACGCTGGAATTCCTCAAGATCGTCACCGCCCATTGGCCGGCGGTGCTGGCCGAGCGCGGGCTGATCGACCCGGCCGAGCGCCGCAACCGGCTGCTGCTGGGCCAGGCGGCGCGCTGGCGCGCCGACCCGCCGGCCGATCCGGTGATCGTGGCCGGCTCGACCGGCACGGTGCCGGCCGCCGCCGCGCTGATCGCGGCGGTGGTCGGCTGTCCGCGCGGCAGCGTCGTCCTGCCCGGCCTCGACCGCGATCTTGCACTCGATGCAGATGCATGGAAGGCGGTCGACCAGACCCATCCGCAGTTCGGGATGAAGCAGCTGCTGGCGCGGCTGGGCGTGGAACCCGGCGACGTGGCGCCATGGCCGCGTACGGCGGCCGACGGCCCCGACCGTGCCGACCGCTGCCGGCTCGCCGGCCTGGCCATGCGCCCGGCCGACCTGCTGGTGGCCGCCGACGCCGACGGGCCGATGACGCCGGCCGTGGCGGAATCGGCGCTGCAGGACGTGATCCGCGTCGACTGCGCCTCGCCGCAGGAGGAGGCCACGGTGGCCGCGCTCGCCCTGCGCGAGGCGATGGAGACGCCCGGCCGCACCGCGCTGCTGGTCACGCCCGACCGCGATCTCGGCCAGCGGGTGGCGGCGATGCTCGGCCGCTGGGGGCTGGAGGTCGACGACTCCGCCGGTCAGCCGCTGGCGGCGACGCCGGTCGGCGGCTTCCTGCGTCTGCTGCTGGCGGCGGCGGAGCGGACGCTGGCGCCGGCCGCGCTGATGGCGCTGGCCAAGCACCCGCTCGCCGCCGCCGGACGCCAGCCGGCCGACTTCCGCCAGGATGCGCGGCTGGTCGAGATCGCGCTGCTGCGCGGTCCGGCGCCGGCGCCCGGCATCGACGGCCTGCGCGCGGCCGCGGCAGCAATGGCGGACGCGGCGCGAAAGGCGGCGGTGCTGGGCTGGCTCGACGACCTCGAACGCGCGCTGCAGCCACTGCTGGCCCTGGCCGCCGCCCCCGGGCCGCAGCCGTTCGGGGCTGCGCTGGCGGCGCTGGGCGCCGCGGCGGAAGGGCTGGCGGCGAGCGCCGACAGCGCCGGCGCCGACCGGCTGTGGGTGCGCGAGGACGGCGAGGCGGCGCGCGCGCTCATCGACGAGCTGATGGCGGCCGCCGATGCGGCCGAGCCGATGCGCCTGGCCGGTTTTGCCGCCGTGTTCGCCGCCTTCGCCGCGGCGGTGCCGGTGCGGCCGGCCTATGGCACCCATCCCCGCCTCGCCATCCTCGGCCCGCTGGAAGCCCGGCTGCAGCAGGCCGACCTGGTGGTGATGGCTGGGCTGAACGAAGGGGTGTGGCCGCCGGAACCGCCGATCGACCCGTGGATGAGCCGGCCGATGCGCCACGGCTTCGGGCTGCCGCAGCCGGAGCGCCGGATCGGCCTGTCGGCGCACGACTTCGCCCAGGCCTTCGCCGCGCCGCGGGTGCTGATGACCCGGGCCGCGCGCGTCGGCGGCGCGCCGACCAGCCCGGCCCGTTGGCTGCGCCGGCTCGACGCCGTGCTCGACCAGATCGCCGGCCAGCCCGGGCTGCTGCGGCCCAGCCGCGGGGCCTATCGCAACTGGGCGGCGGCACTGGACGAACCGCCCGCCGTGCAGCCCTGCGCCCGGCCGGCGCCGAGGCCGCCGCTGGCCGCGCGCCCGCGCCGCCTGTCGGTGACCCAGGTCGAGACCTGGATGCGCAATCCCTATGCGGTCTATGCCCGCCACGTGCTCGGCCTGCGCCGCCTCGACGACCTCGATGCCGAGGTCGGGCCGGCCGACTACGGCTCGTTGATCCACGACGCGCTCGACCGATTCGTCACGTCCCACGGCCCGGTGCCGGGTGCGGACGCCCGCGCGGTGCTGCTGGCCATCGGCCGCGATGGCTTCGCGCCGCTCGCCGCCCGGCACGACCTGGCCGACATCCTGGCCTACTGGTGGGCGCGGTTCGAGCGCATCGCCGATTGGTTCCTCGATCACATGGCGGCCGCGGGCCCCGGCATCGCCCGCATCCACACCGAGATCGCCGGCTCGCGCGCGTTCCTTGCGCCGGGCGGACCGTTCACCCTGACCGCCAAGGCCGACCGGCTCGACGTCGGCCGCGACGGCACCGTTACCGTGATCGACTACAAGACCGGCAAGCCGCCGTCGGCGAACATGGTGCTGGCCGGCTATGCGCCGCAGCTGCCGCTGGAAGGCGCAATCCTGCGCGACGGCGGCTTCCCGGACGTGGGCGCGCCGGCGGCGATCGCACTGCACTACTGGCAGCTCAAGGGCCGCGACCCGGTGGCCGAGGTCACTCGGGCCGGCGGCGGCAAGGCCGACCCGGCGGCGCTGATCGACGACGCCGAGACCGGCTTCGCCCGGCTGGTCGCCCGCTTCGACGATCCGGCCACCGCCTATCTGTGCAGGCCGTCGCCGGCGATGGCGCCGGACTATGACGACTATGTTCACCTGGCCCGGGTCGCCGAATGGTCGACCGCGATGGGCGAGGACGGATGACGGAGACGCGACCGCTGCCGCCGCGCCCGACGCCGGAGCAGCACCGCGCGGCGGCGCCGGGGCTGTCCGCCTTCGTCACCGCGTCGGCCGGGTCGGGCAAGACCCAGGTGCTGACCGACCGGGTGCTGCGGCTGCTGCTGGCCGGTGCGGCAGCGCAGCGCATCCTCTGCATCACCTACACCAAGGCGGCGGCGGGCGAGATGGCCAACCGCGTCGTCGAGCGGCTGGCGGAGCTCGCAACCGCCGGCGCCGAACGCCGGCACGCGATCCTGGAGCGGCTGCTGGACCGCGCGCCGGAGCCGCTGGAGAGCGCCCGCGCCCTGCGCCTGTTCGCCGACGTGCTCGATACGCCGGGCGGCCTGAAGATCATGACCATCCACGCCTTCTGCCAGTCGGTGCTGCGGCGCTTCCCGGTCGAGGCCGGGGTGGCGCCGCAGTTCGCGGTGATCGATGAGCGCGGCGCCGCCGAGCTGATGGCCGAGGCGCGCCGCCGGATGATGCGGGAGCCGGGCAGCGCGGACGTCGCCGCCGCGCTCTCGCTGATCACCGAACAGACCCACGAGACCCAGGCCGACGCGCTGCTCGGCGGGGTCATCGCCGGCGGCCGGCTTGCCGCCGCCGCCGCGGCGCATGGCGGCACCGACGGGGTGGTCGCACGCATCCGCGCCTTGTTCGGCGCCGGCCCCGACGAGACCGAGGCCGACGCACTCGCCGGCGTGGTTGCGGGCGGCGGCATGGACGAGGCCGGGCTGCGGCGCGCGGCACGGGCGCTGATCGACCACGGCACCGACACCGGCCGGGCGCGCGGGCATTTCCTCGCCGGTTTCCTCGCCGCCCGGCCGGACGAGCGGCTGGCGCTGGCCGAGCCCTATCTCGACGTCTGGCTGAAGTCCGACCGCGAGCCGCGCAAGGAAGGCGCGCAATGGACCAAGGCGGTGGCCGATGCACAGCCGGATGTCGCCGTTGTCATGCCGGCCGAGCAGACGCGGGTGCATGTCGCCTGGCAGCATCTGTGCGCGGTGCGCACCGCGCTGCAGTCCGCCGCCCTGGTCCGGGTCGCCGACCGGCTGCAGGCCGTGTTCGAGCGGCTGAAGCGCGAGCGTGCGGCGCTGGACTACGACGACCTGATCGCCCGCACCGGCGCGCTGCTGGGCGCGCCGGGCCGCGCCCCCTGGGTGCTGTACAAGCTCGACGGCGGCCTCGACCACGTACTGATCGACGAGGCGCAGGACACCAACCACCCGCAGTGGGACATCGCGCGCGACCTGACCGGGGAGTTCTTCGCCGGCGAGGGCGCGCACGATGCCGAGGCCGACGCGCGCAGCCTGTTCGCCGTCGGCGACGTCAAGCAGTCGATCTACAGCTTCCAGGGCGCCGACCCCGATGCCTTCGCCGCCGCCGCGATCCACTTCGCCGGCAAGGTGCGGGCGGCCCGGCAGGCCTGGGCCGACATCACGCTCGACCGTTCGTTCCGTTCGACCGCGGCGGTGCTGAGCGCGGTCGACGCGGTCTTCAACGGCAGCGATGCGCGCATCGGGCTCGGCCTGGCCGACGAAGCCCGGCTGCGTCATCGTGTGACCCGCGAAGGCGCGGCCGGCCTGGTCGAGCTGTGGCCGCTGGTCGAGGCGCCGGAGGCGGAGGAGACCGAGCACTGGCGTCCTCCGGTGGAGCCGGAGCCGGGCGAATCGCCGAAGGCGATGCTGGCCCGCCGCATCGCCCGCCGCATCCAGCGCATGGTCGGCCACGAGATGCTGGAGGCGCGCGGGCGGCCGGTGCGGGCCGGCGACGTTCTGGTGCTGGTCCGCCGCCGCGACGCGCTGGTCGAGGAGCTGATCCGCCAGCTGAAGGAGCTCGGCATCCCCGTTGCCGGCCGCGACCGGCTGAAGCTGACCGAGCACCTGGCGGTGATGGACCTGATGGCGCTGGGCGAGGCGATGCTGCTGCCGGAAGACGACTTGACGCTCGCCACCGTGCTGCGTTCGCCGCTGGTCGGCTACGGGGAGGACGAACTGTTCGCGCTGGCCTACGACCGCGGCGCCCGGTCGTTGTGGGCGCGGCTGGGCGAGCTGGCCCGGGCCGACCGCGCCTCGGTGCACGGCCGCGCCTTCGCCTGGCTGCACGGGCTGCGCGCGCGGGCGGACTACGTCACGCCGTTCGCCTTCTACGACCGGCTGCTCAACGACCTCGACGATCCGCGGGCGACGCCGCGTCCGCTGAGCGGGCGGGCCCGGCTGATCGCCCGGCTCGGCCGTGACGCCGCGGACCCGATCGACGAGTTCCTGGCCCTGGTGCAGGAGGAGGAGCGGCGCGAGCCGCCGTCGCTGCAGGGGCTGCTGTTCCGGCTGCGCACCAGCGACGTCGAGATCAAGCGCGAGCTGGAGCAGGGCGGGGCCGACGCGGTGCGGGTGATGACCGTGCACGGCGCCAAGGGGCTGCAGGCGCCGGTGGTGTTCCTGCCGGACACCGTCGCGGCACCGGTCGAGCGCAGCCCGCTGCGCTGGCACGCGGTCGACGGCGGCGTGCCGGTGCCGCTGTGGCTGCGCGGGCGCGACCGCGACGACCCTGTCGCCCGGCAGGCGCGGCAGGCCGGCGATGCACGGATGCGCGAGGAGTATCACCGCCTGCTCTACGTGGCGATGACGCGGGCCGAGGACCGGCTCTATGTCGCCGGCGCGGCGGGCAAGCGCACGGCGGCCGACGGTTGCTGGTACCGGCTGATCGAGGCCGGGCTCGCCGACGCGCTGCAGCCGGCCGACGACGGCGAGCTCGGACCGGTGCGCCGGCTGTCCTGCCCGCAGACGGCGGCGGTGGAGCCGGAGCGGCCGCAGGCCGCGGCGCCGGTGCCGGAGCCGCTGCCGGACTGGGCCCGCCGGCCGGCGCCGCCGGAGCCGCACCCGCCGCGGCCGCTGGCGCCGTCGCGCCCGGCCGAGGCCGACGCGCCGGTGCGTTCGCCGCTCGACGTGGCGGAGGCGACCGGCGCCTGGGGCCGCGGCTGGGGCATCGCCGCCCACCGGCTGCTGCAGCGCCTGCCCGAGCTGGCGGCGGAGGTGCGCGCGACGGCCGCCGCGCGCTACCTGGCCGCCAACCGGCCCGACTGGTCCGACGACGCACGCGCCGCGCTGGCGGCCGAGGTGCTGGCGATCCTCGACGACCCGGCCTTCGCCCCGCTGTTCGGCCCCGGCAGCCTGGCCGAGGCGCCGATCGTCGCCGTGCTGCCGGGCGGTGTCGTCGTCGCCGGCCAGGTCGACCGGCTGCTGGTCGGTCCGGACCGGGTGCTGGTGGTCGACTTCAAGACCAACCGCCGCCCGCCGGCCGGCGTCGGCGCCGTGCCGGCGGTCTATCGGCAGCAGATGGCCGCGTATCGCGCGGCGCTGGCGCAGATGTTCCCGGACCGGCCGGTCGACTGCGCGCTGTTGTGGACCGACGGCCCCCTGCTGATGCCGTTGCCCGCGGATATCCTGGGCTTTCCGGGTGCGGCGGGAGGGTCGCTTGACCCCGCCCCCGGCCGTTCCTAGAGTCACACGCTGCCCGACCTCGCCCCCCGCAACAAGACCGGGCGCAGAGGGCGGACCGGATCAACCTCGGGAGCCTGACAGATGGCCACCAAGCCCGTCACCGACGCCTCGTTCGAGGCCGACGTCCTGAACAGCCAGACCCCCGTTCTGCTCGATTTCTGGGCCGAATGGTGCGGCCCGTGCAAGGCGATCGCACCCGCGCTGGAAGCGCTGGCAACCGACAAGGGCGACGCCCTGATCGTCGCCAAGATCAACATCGACGAGAACCCGGAGACGCCGACCAAGTTCGGCGTGCGCGGCATTCCGACGCTGATGCTGTTCAAGGGCGGCCAGCTTGCCGCCACCAAGGTCGGCAACATGGCCAAGGGCGATCTCTACGCCTGGGTCGAAGGCGCGCTGTAGCCGCGCTCCGCTGCATCAAGAATAGTTGGGCCCGCCGGCTTCGCCGCGCGGGCCCTTTTTCATGCCGGCCGCAGACGCCGGCTACCGCCCGGTCGCGATGCGCTGGCGCATCTCCTCCTTGATCTTCACCCCGGCCTCGTCGAACAGGAAGGCCAGCATGGTGAAGCGCTCGCCTCGGGTCACGTTCATCGCCTCGTGCAGCAGGCTGCAGGAGAAGATCACCGCGTCGCCGGTACCCGGCTTGTACATGGTGTTGCCGTACTCCGGGAACCGCAGGCAACCGCCCTCGTAGTCGTCGGAATTCAGGTTCAGCGTCATCGCGAAGCGGCGGTGCAGGGTCTGCGGCGCGGTGTTGTCGCGATGCGGCCGGAAATAGCCGCCGACCTTGCCGTCGTAGCGGACGATCTTGAACTCCTCGAAGCGGGTGATGTTGAAGGCGAAGGCGCGGCGCACCTCGGGCAGCACCCGGCGACGGAAGATGTCGACGATCTCCTGGTGCAGGGCCGGGTCGGTGATGTGGTGGTCGCGCCGGCGCTTGACCGCGTGGTTGGGCGCGGCGACCGCCTTGCCGTCGACCACGCGGAAGGTGCCGCTCTCCTCGTTGCCCTTGGTGTGGTAGATGCGGATCAGCCTGGCACAATAGTCCGGCGCGAACACGCGCGGGATGATCAGGATCGGCGCGCACATCGGCACGAAGCGCGGCTCCGGCACCGGCAGCTGGCGGTCCAGCGCCTCCAGCCCGCGCGCCACCGGGTCGCCGTCCGCCTCGTCGAACACGGCCAGCACGCGCTGGTTCGGGTCGACCAGCACGGCCTGCATGAACCGCCGGTCCGGCGGCAGGCCCATGGCGGCGCTGCCGCGGCCATCGGCGTCGGACAGGACCAGCAGCCGCTCGTCGATGCCGGCGCCGAGCCGGGCCACCGCCGCGCCATCCGCCCGCGTGATCGCAAACAGGTGGGCGCCCTGGTCGAGCCGCACCGGCGCCGCCGCGGCCAGTGCCCGCAGCGCGACGACGGCGGCCGGGTCGGTCTCGTCGCGGAACCACAGGAACAGCCCGGGCCCGCCCTTCATCCGGTCGTTGGTCGAGGCGACCTTGCCGTCCTGGGCGGGCAGGAACAGATTGGGTGCGCGGTCGCCCTGCGACAGCGGCGGGGCGACGGCGATCGACTGCGGCGGCGTGATCGGAATCGAGCTCATGGCCGCACCAGACTGGGCCCGGCGTCGGCGGCGATCAATCCCGCCGCGGCGTTTCGTCGTCGTCCAGGCGCGCGCCGTCGAGACCGCGGTCGCGGCGCTCTTGATCCATCCGGTCGCATGCCTTCTGCGCGCCGGTCCGTCCGAAGCGGGCGCGGTTCGCCGCCGCGTCGCGTTCCTTCTCGGCCCGGGCCTTGCGCTTGCGCGCCTGGCGCAGGTTGACGATGTCTGCCACCTCCGCCCCTCCGTCCGCCGCTACTAGCCGTTGTCGCGCAGGACCCGGCCAGCCAGGTAGAGCGACCCGCAGATCAGGATGCGCCCGGCCGGCCCGCCGTCGGCCAGGATGGCGCGGATCGCGTCGGCGACCGACGGCGCCGTTTCCGCCCTCAGCCCTATATCCGCCGCCGCCGCCGCTGCGTCCGCCGCCGACATGCTCGCCGGCTCGCCCGGGATGGCGACGGCGGCCAGCCGCGCCGCCCGGTCGGCGAAGTGGCGCAGGAAGGCGCGCGGGTCCTTGGTCTCCAGCATGCCGAACACCAGCGCCAGCGGGCGGTCGCGCCAGCCCTCGGCGTGGGCGGCGATCACCCGTCCGGCGTCCTCGTTGTGGCCGCCGTCGAGCCACAGCTCCCAGCCGGCGGGCAGCATCGCGACCAGCGGCCCGGTGCGCAGCCGCTGCAGCCGGGCGGGCCAGCGCGCCTGACGCAGGCCGGCCGCCATTGCCGCTTCGTCCGGGCGCAGCGCCTCCGGCAGCAGTCGGGCGACCGCCAGCGCAACGCCGGCGTTGTCGATCTGGTGGCGGCCGGGCAGCACCGGCGCCGGCAGGTCGAAGCGCGCCGCGCCCATGGCGAAGCGCAGGCCGTCATCCTGCGGTTCGACGCGCCATTCGCGGCCGTGGCGGTACAGCGGCGCGCCGACCTTGGCCGCATAGGCCTCGACCTCGGCCAGCGCCTCCGGCCGCTGCGGCGCGACCACCGAGGGCGTGCCCGGCTTCTGGATCGCCGCCTTCTCGGCCGCGATCGCTGCCAGCGTGTCGCCGAGGAACTGCATGTGGTCCATCGAGATCGAGGTGATGGCGGTGGCGAGCGGCCGCGCGAACACGTTGGTCGCGTCGCAGCGGCCGCCGAGCCCGGTCTCCAGCACCAGAACGTCGGCCGGGGTGCGGGCGAAGGCGAGGAAGGCGGCGGCCGTGGTGATCTCGAAAAACGTGATCGGCAGCCCGCCGTTGGCGGTCTCGCATTCCTGCAGCAAATCGAGGAGCGCGGTGTCGTCGATGGCAGCGCCGTCCAGCGCGATCCGCTCGTGGAAGCGCACCAGGTGCGGCGAGGTATAGGCGTGGACCCGCCGACCGGCCGCGCGCAGCATCGCCAGCAGATAGGCGCCGACCGAGCCCTTGCCGTTGGTGCCGGCGATGTGGATCACCGGCGGCGCCGCCAGCTGCGGATCGCCGAGCGCGGCCAGCAGCCGCTGCAGCCGGCCGAGGCTGAGGTCGATGACCTTCGGGTGCAGCTGGGTCAGCCGGCGCAGGATCGGATCGACCGCATCGGCGTCGGCACCGCCGGCCGTCGGTGCCGGCGGCACGGCCACGGCGAGGGATTCGTTCACGGGAGAGCCGGCCCTATTCGGCGGCGTCGGCCTCGGGCGCGGGCACGGTCTCGGTCACCTCGAGGTCGATCACCGGCGGCCGTTCGCCCGCCTCGGCGTGGACCGGTACGATGGCGGCGGCCGGTTTGCGGTTCATCAGCAGGTCGACCAGCCGGCCCAGCGTGCCGCGCAGCTCGTGCCGCGACACCACCATGTCGATCATGCCGTGCTCCAGCAGGTACTCGGCGCGCTGGAAGCCGTTGGGCAGGGTCTGGCGGATGGTCTCCTCGATCACCCGCGGCCCGGCGAAGCCGATGATTGCGCCAGGCTCGGCGATGGCGACGTCGCCCAGCATGGCGAAGGACGCGGAAACGCCGCCCAGCGTCGGGTCGGTCATCACCACGATGTAGGGCAGGCCGGCGTCCTTGACCTCCTCGACCGCGATCACGGTGCGCGGCATCTGCATCAGCGACAGGATGCTCTCCTGCATGCGCGCGCCGCCCGATGCGGTGATGGCGATCAGCGGCGCCTGCTGCAGTACCGCCAGCCGGGCCGCGGCCAGCAGCCCCTCGCCGACGGCCACGCCCATCGACCCGCCCATGAAATCGAAGCTCAGCGCCGCGACCACCACGCGGTTGCCGGCGATGCGGCCGTGGGCGACGATCACCGCATCCTGCTCGCCGGTCTTCGACTGGTTCTCGCGCAGCCGGTCGGAATAGCGCTTCTGGTCGCGGAAGCGCAGCGGGTCCGTCTCCACCTTCGGCAGCTCGATGCGCTGGTACTCGCCGTCGTCGAACAGCAGCTCCAGCCGGCGCTTGACGCCGAGCCGCATGTGGTGGCTGCAGTGCGGGCAGACGTGGTCGGCCTCCTGCAGCTCGCGGTGGAAGATCATCTGCTCGCAGGCCGGGCACTTGTGCCACAGATTGTCCGGCTGGTCGGGCCGGCCGACCAGGGCCTGGATCTTGGGTCGAACGAAATCGGTCAGCCAGCTCACGTCCGTGCCTCCCTCACCGCCCGAGACAGGTCCCGCACCAGGGCGAGCAGCCTGTCGGCCCGTGCCGCGGCGGCGCCCTCCTCGCCGAGCAGGGCGACCAGCGCCGAGCCGACCACCGCCGCGTCGGCGTTGCGCGCGACCTCGGCCGCCTGCTCCGGCGTCTTGATGCCGAAGCCGACCGCGACCGGCAGGGCGGTGTGACGCTTCAGCCGCGCCACCGCCGCTCCTGTCGCTTCCGCCGTCGCCGACTTGGTGCCGGTGATTCCCGCGACCGCGACATAGTAGACGAAACCGGAGGTGTTGCGCAGCACGGTCGGCAGCCGCGCGTCGTCGGTGGTCGGCGTCGCCAGCCGGATGAAGTTCAGCCCGGCCGCGATCGTCGGCTCGCACAGCTCTTCGTCCTCTTCCGGCGGCAGGTCGACGATGATCAGCCCGTCGACGCCGGCGGCCTTGGCATCGGCCAGGAACGGTGCGACCCGGTATTTGTGGATCGGGTTGTAGTAGCCCATCAGCACGATCGGGGTGTCGTCGTCGCGCTCGCGGAAGCGGCGCACCATCTCCAGGATCCTGTGCAGGGTGGTGCCGGCCTTCAGCGCCCGCTGGTTGCCGACCTGGATCACCGGGCCGTCGGCCATCGGGTCGGTGAACGGCATGCCGAGCTCGATCACGTCGGCGCCGGCGGCCGGCAGCTCGGAAAGGATGCGCGCCGAGGTTTCCAGGTCGGGATCGCCGGCGGTGACGAAGGTGACCAGGCCGGCGCGCCCTTCCGCCGCCAGCGCCGCGAAGCGCCGGTCGATGCGGGTGCTCGCAGCGCTCAAAGCGTCACTCCCAGCCGCTCCGCGACCGAGAACACGTCCTTGTCGCCGCGTCCGCACATGTTCATCAGGATGATATGGCCATCGTCGACCTCGGCGGCCAGCTTGCGCACATAGGCCAGCGCATGGGCCGGCTCCAGCGCCGGGATGATCCCTTCCTGCCGGCTGCAAAGCTGGAAGGCGTCCAGCGCCTCCTGGTCGGTGGCCGAGACGTAGGTGACGCGCCCGCTTTCCTTCAGCCAGCTGTGCTCCGGGCCGATGCCGGGATAGTCGAGGCCGGCGGAGATCGAGTGCGCCTCCTTGATCTGGCCGTCGTCGTCCTGCAGCAGGTAGGTGCGGTTGCCGTGCAGCACACCCGGCTCGCCGCCGGTCAGCGAGGCGGCGTGCTGGCCGGTCTCGATGCCGAGGCCGGCGGCCTCGACCCCGTAGATCTTCACGTCGCGGTCGTCGAGGAACGGGTGGAACAGGCCCATGGCGTTGGAGCCGCCGCCGATGCAGGCGACCAGCGAATCCGGCAGCCGGCCCTCGGCCTCAAGCATCTGTTCCTTCGCCTCGGTGCCGATCACCGACTGGAAGTCGCGCACCATCGCCGGATAGGGGTGCGGCCCGGCGACGGTGCCGATGATGTAGTAGGTGTCGTCGACATTGGCGACCCAGTCGCGCAGCGCCTCGTTCATCGCGTCCTTCAGGGTCGACGAGCCGGAGGTGACCGGCCGCACCTCGGCGCCGAGCAGCTTCATGCGGAACACGTTCGGCGCCTGGCGGGCCACGTCGACCGCGCCCATGTAGACGACGCAGGGCAGGTCGAACAGCGCACACACTGTGGCCACCGCCACCCCGTGCTGGCCGGCGCCGGTCTCCGCGATGATCCGCGGCTTCTGCATGCGCCGGGCCAGCAGCGCCTGGCCCAGGCAGTGGTTGATCTTGTGGCTGCCGGTGTGGTTGAGCTCGTCGCGCTTGAAGTAGAGCTTCGGCCCCTTGCCGTTGCGCGACAGGTAAGCGCTCAGCCGGCGGGCGTGATACAGCGGGCTCGGCCGGCCGATATAGTGCTTGGCGTAATAGTCGAACTCGTCCTGGAACGACGGGTCGGCCTTCGCCGCGTTGTAGGCCTGCTCCACCTGCAGGATCAGCGGCATCAGCGTCTCGGCGACATAGCGGCCGCCGAAGATGCCGAAATGCCCGCGCTCGTCGGGCCCGGTGCGGTAGCTGTTGAACTCGTTCATTGCGTCGGCGCGGCGGGGCGCATCATTCGTCGGTTTCTGTGTCGGTGCCGGTGTCGGCATCGCCGTCGACGTCGGCGGCGACCGCCATGCGCAGGATCCGGTCGGGCTCGGCCGGCGGCTCGCCCTTCTCCAGCGCGTCGATGAACTCCATCCCGCTCTCGATCCGGCCGAACACGGTGTACTGGCCGTTCAGCCACGGCGCCGGCTCGAAGCAGATGAAGAACTGGCTGTTGGCGCTGTTCGGGTCGGCGGTGCGCGCCGCGCCCAGGGTGCCGCGCTCGAACGGCGCGTCGGTGAACTCGGCCGGCAGGTCGGGCAGGTCCGAACCGCCGCGGCCGGTGCCGGTCGGGTCGCCGGTCTGGGCCATGAAGCCGTCGATCACCCGGTGGAACACGATGCCGTCGTAGAAGCCGGCGCGCGCCAGCGTCTTCATCCGCTCGACATGCTGCGGCGCAAGGTCGGGCAGCAGTTCGATGACCACGCGGCCGTCGTCCAGGTCCATGTAGATGGTGTTTTCCAAGTCCAGGGCCTCCGCTTTTCCGCCGGCGAAGGCGGCCGCAGCCAACCCAAATACCAGCAAGTTCCGTGCGATCACGATGATTGAGAACTCTTGTGGTGGCAAATCGGCCGGCACCATAGGGCAAGGCCCCGTGCGAGGGAAGGCCCGTGCGGACGCGGCAACGGTTGCGCACGATTGGGCTGGCAACCGCGCCCGGAGTTGACGCAGATTGTCGGCGGAATCGTGACGGCGCGGTCAGGTGCGGACCGGCGCGTTGGGAGTTGATATGTCGATCCTCGAGCAGCCAGGATGGGCCTGCGTCGCGCTGGCGACGCCGGTGGTCGAGCGCCCCGACGGCGCCCTTTCGGTGGACATTCCGCGCCTGGTCGACCGCGCGCGCTATGTGCTCGCCGCCGGCTGCAACGGGGTGGTGCCGTTCGGTACCACCGGCGAAGGCCCTGCCTTTTCGGTGCAGCAGCGCTGCCTGGCGGTCGAGGGGCTGCTGGCGGCCGGCATCGGCGCCGACCGGATCATCGTCGGCTGCGGTGCCACCGCGCTGGCCGACGTCATCGCGCTGGCGCGGCATGCCTGCGGGGTCGGCTGCGCCGTGCTGGCGCCGCCGCCGTTCTTCCTGCGCGCCGGCGGCGCCGACGGGATCTTCGACGCCTATCGCCGCGTCGTTGCCGGCGTCGGCTCCTCGGCGCTGCGCCTGCTGATCTACAACATCCCGTCGGTGTCCGGCTTCCCGGTGCCGGTGGCCACCGTGCAGGCGCTGGCGCGGGCCCATCCGGGCATCGTGGTCGGCGTCAAGGACAGCGGTCTGGTCTGGGACGAGGTGGCGCCGATGGTGCGCGGCGGCGACGGCCTGCGCATCGCGGTGGGGCTGGAGAGCTTCATCCCGCGGGCGATGGCGCTGGGCGGGGTCGGCACGATCTGCGGCCTCGGCAACATCGTGCCGCAGACGGTCGCGGCCACGGTCGCCGGCAACGCCGCCGCCGGCGAGGCGCTGGCGCGACTGGCCGCCGCGTTCGACGGCCGCCCGTTCCTGCCGACGCTGAAGGCGGTGATGGCGGCGCTGTCGGACGAGGCGGAGTGGGCCCAGCCGATGCCGCCGCTCGATCCGGTCGCCGCGGCGGCGGTCGACGACATCGTCGGTCTGGTCCGCGGCATGGCGGCCTGACCCGGCGCCGCCATGGCACCCAGGCTCAGCGACCGCGCTTACAACGCCGTCCGCGGCATGCTTTCGGACGGCACCCTGAGGGCGGGCCAGTTCGTCTCGCAGCGCGAGCTGTGCGACCTGACCGACATGCCGATCGCGCCGACGCGCGAGGCGATCCAGAAGCTGGCGTCGGAATTCCTGGTAACGGTGATCCCGCAGCGCGGCATCCGCATCGCCGAGGCGACGCCGAAGGCGATCCGCAATGCCTTCGGCCTGCGCCTGATGATCGAGAGCGCGGCGGTGCGCCGGTTCTGCGAGACCTGCACGGCCGACGAGGCCGAAGCGCTGATCGCCCGCCACCAGGCGGTGCGCGATTCGATCGGCAAGACAGTGACGCCGGCCGAGGTGGCCGAGGCGCATCGCATCGACCAGCAGATGCACGTCCATATCGTGCAGGCGCTGGCCAACGAGCTGATCGAGAGCATCTACACGGTCAATCTGGACCGGATCCGGCTGTTGCGCCACGACGACGGCCTGATGACGCCGAGCGCCTTGCGCCAGTCCTTCGACGAGCACATCACGCTGCTGCTCGCCTGCCGCGACCGCGACATCGACGCGGCGGTCGAGGCCATCGGCTTCCATATCGGCGCCACCCTGCGGATGGCGCTGGGGCTCTGAGGGGCGCCGGCCGCCTGGCCGACCGGCGCCGGGCGGCCTACTCGGCGGCGTCCTCGATGGCGTCGCCGGTGTCCTCGATGTCCTGGCCGACACCGCGGATGGTGTGGTCGCAGGCCGCGGTGGCGCCGGCCGCGGCGATGGCCAGCAGCAGGCCGAGAGCTTTCAGATTCGGCATGGTCCTTGTCCCTTGCAATGTTCCGACCGCGCCCGCCCGCCGGACGTCGCCGGGCCGGCGGGCGGGCGCTGCAAGGGAACGCTTTGCCGGCGAACCGGTTCCGTCCCGGCGTCAGTTCACCGCGTCGTCGATCGCCTCGCCGGTGTCTTCGAGGTCCTGGCCGACGCCGCGGATGGTATGGTCGCAGGCGGCGGCGGCGAAGGCGGCAGCGCTCAACAGCAGCCAGAGGGCGAAGGTGGCGAGACGGGTCATCGGTGGCTCCTATCCGGCTCGGCGCCGCCGGCACGGCCGCGCCGCGAGTGGGTGAGGCAGGATGCCACCAACCCGACGGGAACGAAATGGACCGATGTGAATTGTCGCAGCGTCGGCACGGTCGCGGCATCGCGACGGCCAAGACAACCGGGCGAACCATGCAGTCACCGATCCTGTGCCTGATCAACCGCCACGCCCGTTCGGGCGAGGAAGCGGCCGAAGCGGTCGCGGAGGCCTTTGCCGCGGCGGGGCTGCCGGTCTCGCTGCACGGCGTCGCCAGCCCGGACGAGGCGCGCGCGCTGTTGCGCGAACACGGGCCGGGCGCGCGTGCGGTCGTCGTCGGCGGCGGCGACGGCAGCATCAGCGGGCTGGCCGGCGACCTGCTCGCGCTCGGCCTGCCGGTCGGGATCGTCCCGCTCGGCACCGCCAACGACCTGGCCACCAGCCTCGGCATTCCCGACGACCCGGCGCAGGCGGTGGCGGTGATCGCCGGCGGCGTCACCCGCGCCATCGATCTCGGCTGCTGCAACGGACGCTGGTTCGTCAACGTCGCCAGCATCGGCTTCTCCACCGAGGTCGCCAAGGCGCACAAGGGCCCGCGCAAGAAATGGCTCGGCGTGCTGGCCTATCCGCTGGCGTGGATCGACGCCTACCGGGTCACCCGGCCGTTCAGCGTCGCGCTGACGGTCGACGACAGGCCGGTGCGCGCGCGCTGCGTGCAGTTCGCCATCGGCAGCGGCCGGCGCTACGGCGGCGGCCTGATCATCAGCGAGGATGCCAGCCACGACGACGGCCTGCTCTGGCTCTACTGGGTGCGCCCGGTGCGCATGCTTGGCTGGCTCGGCGAGCTGCCGGCGCTGCTGACCGGGCGCTTCTCCCGCGCCGGCCGCACGGTCAACATGTCGGCGCACCGCGTGCGGGTGGAGACCGCGCGGCCGAAACAGATCAACGTCGACGGCGAGCTCGACGCCAGCACCCCGGCGGATTTCACGGTCAGGCAACGGGCGCTTACGGTGTTCGTGCCGGCGGACGACGGCACCGCGTCGGAGCCGCCGGGCTGAACGCCGCGGTACACCGGGCGGCGCGGCGAAAGGGTTTGGCCGGGCCGGACGGTGCGGGCAAGATGGGCCGGGCCGCAATCGGGCAGCAGCGGGGTCGGCGACGGCGTGACGGCGGGAGGAAACATGGCGTGGCGTCGCCCGGCGGCTCGGGCGGCGACGGAGCGCGGCCGCGCGCTCCGCCGGGCGCTTCGCGCGCTGGTGCCGACCGTCGCCCTGGCCTGCACGGCGGCCCTGCGTCGGCCCAGGACGCGCGGTCCGCGGTCGAACGTGGTGTCGACGGCGCGACTACCAGCGGCGCGTTGCCCGACCAGCCCGGCCTCGGCGCCGGTGCAGCCCGCAGAGGACACCGGGCCGCCGCCGCGCTGATGCGGCGCGACGCATCGATCGCGTACGAGCGCCGTCGCCCGCACCGGCCCCGGCATCCGGCTCCGTCGCGATCGCCGAGACGCGCTGCTGTGGCTGCTGGCTGGTGGCGGCGGCGGTGCTGGTCGCCATCTAGGTCGCCTCGCTTGCCATGCGGCTGCGCGACCCCGGTGCGGCCGAGGCCGGCGCAGCCGCGCGCGCGTGACGGCGACGGCCGCGCCGGCCGGCCCGCCGGCCTCGCTGGCTGATGCCGACGACACGGCCGGCGACGGCAACTGGGCGAGGCGATCCACCGCTGCTGCCAACGGCCTGGAAGAGCTGCGGCGCCGCGGCGGTCACGCGATGCCGCCTGCCCTGACCACACCGCGAACTCCTGCGCCGGACGCTGCCGGCGCCGGGGGCCAGCGCGCTCGGCACGATCGCTGCCGCGGTCGAACGGTGCCATTTCGGCGGTCACGCGGGCCAGCGCCGCCGACTACCAGGCCTGCCATGCGCGCTATGGCCGCTCGATCGCGCGTGGTGGCGCGGCCGCGCGCCGTGTTCGACCGACGGACCGTGATCGGCCTGGTCGCCGCCGGCCTGATCGGCTTCGCTGCGCCGCGAGCTATCTGCTGGTGTTCGACGAATCGCTCGATCCGCGCCGCACGGCGGGGCGCCGAGCGCCTTCGACCTCGGCCATCGGCCATGGCGCCTTCGTCGCGCTGTTGCGCGAGACCGGCGTTCCGGTGCTGGTCAGCCGCTTCGATTCGTCGGGCGCGTGCCGCGGGTACGCTGCTGGTCGCCGCCGAGCCGGAGAGCGGCGAGGGCCTCGCCGCTCTGCTGAGCTATCCTGGGCGCCGGCGCTGCAGGCCATGCTGGT
This sequence comes from Alphaproteobacteria bacterium, assembly GCA_041396705.1. NCBI lineage: Bacteria > Pseudomonadati > Pseudomonadota > Alphaproteobacteria > Alphaproteobacteria bacterium. The sequence goes on along the minus strand of JAWKYB010000005.1, from coordinate 278,433 downwards.
CGTGCTGCCGAAATGGCGCGGCGAGCCGGCGGACGACAATCCGCGCTGGATCGGGTCGGCCGAGCCGGTGCCGGTATCGGCGGTCGAGGCCATCGTGAACCTCATCGACCCCGGCGCGCGGATCGTGCGCGGTGCCGCCGTCGAGACGGTCGGCTTCGGCGCGCAGATCGCCCTGACGGCGCCGCAGCTGATCGCTTCGACCAGGCTGGACCCGCTGGTCGGCGATTCGCGCGGCATGCTGGTCGGCTCCACCGTGGTGGACGGCCTGCGCGTCGCCGTGCTGTCCGACCCGGACGTGATTGCCAACCACGGAATCGGCGTGGGCGGCAATGCCGCATTCGCGCTTTCGCTGATCGACCTGCTGCGGCCTGTTGGCGGCACGGTCGTGGTCGACGAGACCGTGCACGGCCTGACCCAGCGGCCGGACCTGTGGCGCGTGATGTTCGAGATGCCGTTCCTGCTGGCGACGCTGCAGGGCCTGGTCGCGCTCTGCCTGCTGGTGTGGGCCGGCATCGGGCGGTTCGGCCCGCCGCAGCCGCCGGATCGCGCCTTCGCCCCGGGCGCCGCCACCCTGCTCGACACCGGCGCCGGCCTGCTGGACCCGCGCCGGCACGGCGGCCATTTCCTGCGCGGCTCTGCCGACATGTGCGTCCGGCAGGTGGCGGACCGGCTGCACGCGCCGCGCGGCCTGGACCGGCGCGCGCTGGTAGCATGGCTCGACCGGGTCGGGCAGGCCCGCCGGGTGCCGACCGCCTTCGAACGGCTGGACCGCGACGTCGCGACGGCGGCGGCCGGCGACAACACGGCGCGGATCCTCGACGCCGCGCAACGCCTCAACAGCTGGAAGCGAGAGATGCTCGATGGATCTTGAACGCCTGCAATCGACCAGCGCGACGCTGAGGACCGAGATCGGCAAGGTCATCGTCGGCCAGGAGCAGGCGGTCGACCTGCTGCTGGTGGCGCTGCTGGTCGACGGTCACGTGCTGCTGGAGGGCGTGCCGGGCACGGCCAAGACGCTGCTCGCCCGCACCTTCGCCGCCTGCCTGACGCTGGACTTCGGCCGCATCCAGTTCACGCCCGACCTGATGCCCGGCGACGTCATCGGCACCAACCTGTTCAACTTCCAGACCAACGACTTCGCGCTGACCAAGGGGCCGATCTTCACCCAGCTGCTGCTGGCCGACGAGATCAACCGCACCCCGCCGAAGACGCAGGCGGCGCTGCTGGAGGCGATGCAGGAGCGCGCCGTGACCATCGACGGCGAGACCTATCCGCTGGGCGAGAGCTTCATGGTGGTGGCGACCCAGAACCCGATCGAGCAGCAGGGCACCTATCCGCTGCCGGAGGCGCAGCTCGACCGCTTCCTGTTCAAGCACGTGCTCGACTATCCGAGCCGCGAGGAAGAGGCGACGATCGTCGCCCGCCACGGCGCCGGCACCACCCTGCGCCACCCACAGGAATTCGGCGTGGCGAGCGCGGCCGATGCCGCCACGCTGTCGGCGATGCGCCGCCTTGTGGCCGGCCTGCGCATCGCCGACGACATCGTGCTCTACATCGTCGACCTGGTCCGCGCCACGCGCGAGCACCCGGCCTTCCAGTTCGGCGCCTCGCCGCGGGCGGCCAACATGCTGGCGGCGGCCGCGCGCGCCTATGCCGCGCTGAGCGGCCGCGATTTCGTGCTGCCCGACGACGTCAAGGCGCTGGCGGTGCCGGCGCTGCGCCACCGCGTGGTGATGTCGCCGGGGGCCGAGATCGAGGGCCAGCGGCCGGAGCACGCGCTCGGCGAGCTGCTGGGCCAGATCCCGGCGCCGCGCTGATGCGGCCGACCCGCCGCGCCGTGCTGCTGGTGTTCGCCGGCGCCCCGGTCAGCCTGGTGCTGGCGCTGGCCGGCGAGGCGCTGTGGCCGTTCGGGCTGGCGCTGCCGGCGGTGGCGCTGTTCGTGCTGGGGCTCGACGCGCTGCTGGCGCCGACCCGGCGCGGCCTGGCGGTCGCCACCCGGCTGCCGCCGCTGCTGTACATCGGCGACGACGATCCGCTGGAGGTGGCGCTGGCCAATCGCGCGCGCGGCCCGGCGACCGACGGTGCGCTGGTGTGCGAGGTCAGCGGGCCGCTGCTGCCCCCGGCGGCCGTGCCGTTCGCGCTTGCGCCCGGCGCCGAGGCGGTGCTGACCGTGCCGCTGGTGCCGTCGCGGCGCGGCGAGGTCCGGTTCACTGCCGTCTGGCTGCGCTGGTGCGGGCCGCTCGGCCTGGTCGCGCGCCACTGGCGGCTGGCGGTTGACGAGATGCTGCCGGTGGTGCCGAACGTGCGCGCGGTGCGCACGCTGGCGCTGCGCTACGCCGCCCGCGACGCGCTGTTCGGCATCAAGCCGCAGCGCCAGCAGGGCGACGGCAGCACCTTCGAATCGCTGCGCGACTACGTGCCCGGCCTCGACCACCGTTCGATCGACTGGAAGCACTCCGCCCGCCACCGGGCGCTGGTCTGCAAGGAGTTCGAGACCGAGCGCAACCACCAGATCATCTTCGCCTTCGATACCGGCCGGCTGATGAGCGAGCCGATGCACGGCGTGCCCAAGCTGGACCACGCGATCAACGCGGCGCTGCTGATGATCTACATGTCGCTGCGCGCCGGCGACCGGGTCGGCGTGTTCGGGTTCGACAGCGCGGTCAGGCTCTACGCCGAACCGGTTGGCGGCATCGGCGCCTTTACCCGCATCCAGCGCGAGATCGCGCGCCTCGACTACACGCTCGACGAGACCAACTACACCCTCTGCCTGATGCGGCTGCTCGGCAGCCTCAACCGCCGCACGCTGATCGTGGTGATGACCGACTTCGTCGACACGGTCACCGCGGAGCTGATGCTCGACAATGTCGGCCGGCTGGCGAAGCGGCATCTGGTGCTGTTCGTCAGCCTGCGCGATCCGGTGCTGTTCGACGCGGTCGACGCGGCGCCGGCCGGCTTCCGCGACGTCGCCCGCGCGGTCATCGCCGACAGCTTCATCCACGACCGCAAGGTGGTGTTCGAGCGCCTGCGCCGCCTGGGCGTGATGTGCCTGGAGGCGCCGCGCGAGCAGGTCGCGGTCGACCTGATCAACCGCTATCTCGCCATCAAGCGCGAGGAGCGTATCTGAGCCGCCGGACGGGAAGGGGGAAGGGCAAGGATGGCCGAGGTCGAACTGCGCAGCACCCAGTTCCGCCGCGAGCGGGAGCGGAGCTGGGCGGAGCTGGAGCGCCTGCTCGAACGCAGCGACGTCGCCGGGCCGTCGCGCCTGTCGCCGGACGACCTGGCGCGGCTGCCGATGCTCTACCGGGCGACGCTGTCCTCGCTGTCGGTGGCCCGCAGCATCTCGCTGGACCGCAGCCTGCTGCTCTACCTGGAGAGCCTGGCCACCCGCGCCTATCTCTCGGTCTATGCCGCGCACAGCGGGCTGCCGCAGATGGTGGGCCGCTTCTTCGCCGAGCGCTGGCCGGCCTGCGTGCGCGCGGCCGGCTGGCACATCCTGGTCTCCGCGCTGTGCCTGGCCGTCGGCATCGGCGTCGGCCTGGCTCTCACGCTGGAAAGCACCGACTGGTTCTATGCCTTCGTCGATGCCGACATGGCGGCCGGCCGGACCCCGGCGGCCTCCACCGAGGACCTGCGCGCCGCGCTCTACACCGCGCCGGACGCGGCCCACGAGCTATCGGCCTTCGCCGCCTTCCTGTTCTCGCACAACAGCCAGATCGGCATGCTGTGCTTCGCGCTCGGCTTCGCCTTCGGCGTGCCGACGGTGCTGCTGCTGTTCGTGAACGGGCTCGGCGTCGGCGCCTTCGTCGCGCTCTATGCCGACCGCGGGCTGGGCGGCGAGATGATCGCCTGGCTCACCATCCATGGCACCACCGAGCTGTTCGCCATCGTGCTGTGCGGCGCCGCCGGCCTGGTCGTGGCCGAGAGCCTGGTGTTCCCGGGCCGGCACGCGCGGCTGCACAACCTCGCCCGGCGCGGCCGCGATGCGGCGGTGCTGGTGATCGGCGCCGTTGTCATGCTGTTCGCCGCGGCGCTGCTGGAGGGGCTGGGCCGGCAGCTGATCAACGACCCGGTCGTGCGCATCCTGGTCGGCACGGCGGCGCTGGCCGCGTGGCTCGGCTATTTCGCGCTGGCCGGACGCGGCAGCGGACCCGGCGGCGGACGGGGCGGGCCGGATGGTTGACGTGCGTCCGATCGTGTTCGACGACGGCCGGGGCCGCGACGTGCGCACGGTGGCGGCGCCGGAGGGCGTCGCGCTGCAGATGCGGCTGGCGGGGGTGACCGAGCGCTTCGCAGCCCTGCTGCTCGACCTGCTGTTCGTCGGCGGCGCCTTCCTGGTGCTCGGCCTGATCCTGCTGACGATGCCGCGGACGCTGATCGAGAGCGAGGCGGTCTGGGTGCTGGTCACCCTGCTGTCGTTCTTCGTGCGCTCGTTCTACTTCGCCTGGTTCGAGCTGAAGTGGCGGGGCGCCTCGCCGGGCAAGCGCGCGCTGGGGCTGCGCGTCGTCGACCGCGACGGCGGACCGCTGCGCGGCGACGCGGTGTTGGCGCGCAACCTGATGCGCGAGGTGGAGCTGTTCCTGCCGCTGAGCCTGCTGCTGGTGCTGGGGGTGCAGGCCGAGGAGCGCTGGGTGATCTGGGCCGCCCTGCTGTGGACCGGCGTGCTCGCCCTGCTGCCGGTGTTCAACCGCGACCGGCTGCGCGCCGGCGACATGGTCGCAGGCACCTGGGTGATCGCGGCGCCGAAGCAGGCGCTGCTGCCCGACGTCGCCGCCGCCCCCGCCCGTCCGCTGCTGTCGATCGCCACGCCGGGGGAGGCGGCGGCCGACTACCGCTTCACCGAGCGCCAGCTCGCGATCTACGGCGCCTACGAGCTGCAGGTGCTGGAGGACGTGCTGCGCCGTTCCGGCGCCGACTCGGCCAGGGTGTTCGAGCAGGTGGCCGACCGCATTCGGCGCAAGACCGGCTGGCAGCCGGCGGACGACCAGCCGGTCGACGCGCGGCGGTTCCTGCAGGCGTTCTACCGCGCGCAGCGGGCGCGGCTGGAGCGGGACCTCAGCTTCGGCAAGCGCCGCGCCAGCAAGCGCGACCGGCCGGCGGGCGGCTGATCGCGGCGGCGGGCCTCAGTCGAACACCGAGGCGACCTGGTCGATGTCGAGGCCTTCCTTGTCGACCCGCAGCGCGAAATAGGCGACGCCGCCCAGCGCCGAGGACAGCGCCGACAGGATCGCGGTCGCCACCCAGTCGACGATGAGGAAGGTGGTGGTGTCGGCCGGCTGGGCGTAGCCCGGCCCGACCGTCTTCAGCACCACGAAGTTGACAAGCCACGAGATCACGCCGAACACCAGGATGATGCCGAACACGGTCCAGCGCGACCCCTTGGTCAGCTCGCTGCTGCGGCCGATGGCGGCGAAGACGCCTTCGCGCTCGATCACCACCGCCGGCACCGCGACCCACCAGCGCGTCACCACGATCAGCGCCACCACCACCGGAATCACCAGCAGCCAGGGCGAGCCGGTGACGAAGGCGGGCACGCCGGCGGCCAGGGCGGCCAGCGCCACGCCGATGCCGAACACAAGCGACACACCGATCGCCGGGAACAGCACGGCGAAGCCGTTCGAGATGGTCGCGCCGACGTTGCGCGGGCGGCCGCGCAGCGTCTGCGCGGTGCTGTAGACCAGCATCGCTGCGGTCAGTGCCGAGCAGACCAGCTGGATCACGAAGACCAGCACGCCTTGCGCCAGCGCGGCGTTCTGGGTGGTCGGCGGCGACGCGTAGTGCACATAGAGCAGCAGCGGCGCGTTCACGATCGCCGCGATCAGCACGAACATCAGGAAGTTGCGGAAGAACACGCCGAAGGCGCCGCCCACGACGTCGCCGAACGAGAATCCGCGAATCAGCGTGCTGTCGGCCATGACGAATATGCCTCGCTGGAATGACTTCGGACGCCGGCCGTTGTCGGCAGGCCGGCGATCCTTTCCTGCCCCACAATTCGGGCAACTATGCGGTCAATCCGCGGCGGGGTCCAGGGCGGGCTTGTGGCCGCAAATCGCCGATGGGCCGCCGGGCCGCGCTGCTGATAGGAATGCTGGGTCGAATCAACGGAGTCGCAATCATGGCCCTGCCCGACGCTGCCATACCCGAGATCGCCGCGGCGCAGGTCGCGCGCCTCAGCCTGCCGGAGGCGGAACGGCGGGCCGCCATGGCGGCGGCGCCGGACGATTCCCACCCGGGCCTGTATCGCGACACCGCCTGCCTGCACGAGGTGGAATACCGGCCGGCGGCGGACGGCCGGCGCCGCGCGCGGTCCGCGCGGTCGCGTGGAATGCGGAGCGCTGCAAGCATGTCGACGCGTCGGTCGCCCGACTGCGCGCGGCGGGCGCCGACGTGGCGCTGATGACGGAGATGGACGACGGCATGGCCCGGTCCGGCCAGCGCCGCACGCTGCACGACCTCGCCGACGGTCTGGGCGCGGGCTATGCCTTCGCGGTCGAGTTCGTCGAGCTCGGTCTCGGCGACAAGCGCGAGCAGACGTGGCACGCCGGCGAGAGCAACCGCAACGGGCTGCACGGCAACGGCGTGCTCAGCCGGGTGCCGCTGAGCCGGCCGGCGGTGCTGCGCCTGGAGGCGACCGGGCGCTGGTACGTCGCCGACGCCTACCAGAAGCGGGTCGGCGGCCGGATCGCGGCGCTGGGCGAGATCCGCCTGGCCGGCGGGCCGGTGGCGGTCGCCGCGGTCCATTTCGAAAGCCACACCGACCGGGCCGACCGCGCCCGGCAGATGGCCGCGCTGGTCGCCGGCCTGCGGCGCTATGCGCCCGACCTGCCCTGGCTGATCGGCGGCGATTTCAACACCAGCAGCTTCGACGTCGGCTTCCGCGCGGTCGGTCCCGACGGCATCGCGCGGGCGCTGGCCGACGATCCGCAGCGGCTGACCGACCCGTCGCGGCACGAGCCGATGTTCGACGTCGCGGCGCAGGCCGGGCTCGACTGGACCGCCTGCAACCTGGCCCACGCCACCACCATGCGCACGCTGCCGGACGGCGCGCCGGAGGAGCCGTTCGCCAAGATCGACTGGTTCTTCAGCCGCGGGCTGGCCTGCTCGGCGCCGGAGGTGCTCGCGGCGGTCGACGATGCCGGCAACGCCATTTCCGATCACGAGCTGATCGCGGTGACCGCGACCCACGCCTGACCGCAGGCGGGCTCAGAACGGCCAGATCAGCGGGATCAGGCCGATGCAGATCGCGCCGGTGACCACGGTCAGCGCCGCGCCGAGGCGGGCGAAATCGGTGAAGCGATAGCCGCCGGCGCTGTAGACCAGCGTGTTGGTCTGATAGCCGATCGGCGTGATGAAGCTGGCGCTGGCGGCAAACATCACCGCGACCACGAACGGGCGCGGGTCGACGCCCAGCCCGCCGGCCAGGCCGATCGCGATCGGCGTCATGATCACCGCGACGGCGTTGTTGGTGACGACCTCGGTCAGCAGCACGCTCAGCACATAGATCGCCGCCAGCGCCACCACGGGCGAGCCGCCGGCCAGGTGCGGCGCGATCGCCTCGACGATCATGCGGACCAGGCCGGTGCGGTCCATCGCCGCGCCGATCGCCAGCATGGCGAAAATCAGCCCGAGGATCCGCCACTCGACCGCCTGCACCGCTTCCTCGACCTCGACGCAGCGGGTGACCAGCACCAGCGTGGCGCCGATCGCGGCCAGGCCGGCCAGCGGCATGAACTCGGCCGCGGCGCCGGCCACGACCAGGCCGAGGGCGGCGAGCGCCAGCGGCGCCTTGGCGCGGCGGAACCCGCGCACGGCCGGCTCGGACACGTTGACCAGATCGGCCTCCTCGACCAGCCGGCGCAGATCTTCCGGCGCGCCCTCGACCAGCAGGGTGTCGCCGACGGCCAGCCGCGCGCTCTCGAACCGCTCGTCCAGATTCTCGCCGCCGCGGTGCAGGGCGATCGGGTAGACGCCGTAGTGCCGGCGCAGGCGCAGCTGGGCCAGGGTCTGGCCGAGGATGCGCGCGCCGGGCCCCAACAGGATCTCGACCACCGTCGAACTGCGCGCACCCATCTGCTGCAGGTGGCCGGCCTCCGACAGCGTGATCTCGCTTTCCTCCTTCATCGACAGGATCTCGGCGATCGAGCTGCGGATCACCACCACGTCGCCGGGCTGCAGGATCACCTTGTCCAGGCCGCGGCGCAGCGAGACCTCGCCGCGGACCACGTCGATCAGCTGGCGGTCGGCGCGCCGGAACGCCTCGATGTCGCGCGGCGCGCGCCCGATGTGCGGCGAGCCGTCCTCGATCACCGCCTGCACGATGTAGCGCTTGACCGCGTCGCGCCCGGTGACCGCGGTGGCGGTGATGCGCTCCGGCAGCAGCGGCTGGCCGAGCACCAGCAGGACGACCCCGACCAGCGTGGTGACCACGCCCAGCGGCGCGATCTCCAGGATGTGGAACGGCGCCAGCCCGGCGTCGCGCGCCACGCTGTCGACCAGGATGTTGGTGGATGTGCCCAACAGCGTGCAGGTGCCGCCCAGGATGGCGGCATAGCTCAGCGGGATCAGCAGCTTGGAGGCGACGCGGCCGGTCTCGCGCGCCAGCACCACCGCGACCGGGATCATCAGCATGACCAGCGGCGTGTTGTTCATCACCGCGGAGATCGCGGCGACGAGCAGCAGGAACAGCGCGACGGCCAGCCGGGGCCGGCGCCCGGCGCCGGCGGTGGCCAGCCGACTGAAGGCGTCCAGCGCGCCGGTCCGCACCAGGGCGGCGGAAATGACGAACATCGCCGCGATCGTCACCGGCGCGCTGGTCGACAGCACCGCCAGCACGTCATCGACCTCGAGGATGCCCAGCAGCATCAGGACGCACACCGCCAGCGCGGCCGAAATCTCCGGCGGGCGCCATTCGGCGACGAAGGCGGCCAGCAGCGCCAGCACGACGGCGCCGACCACCAGCGGTGCAAAGGCGTCCAGTCCGAATATCACCCGTGCTCCCCGTCCCGGGCCCGGCCCGGCTGGCGCGGATTGCGTGGCCAACACCGGGCGAATGTCAACGGCGGCGTGTGGCGAAGGGTGCTGCGCCGCCGGCGCGGCGGCCGGAATGTAATGAATTGTATCAAATTGTATTCAAATTGCACAAAGATAAGTTCGTTGTGATTATTTCAAATTTGAACCATCTCTTGCTCTGCTATTCTTGGCGTTAACGCACCGTTCATACTTGATGCTCATGATCGGCCTGTCTGACGAACACACCTGTGCCAAGGAGGCCACCATGACCCGCCTGTTCAAGAAGTTTTTCGCCCAGGAAGACGGCGCGACCGGGTAATCGAGTACGGCCTGATCGCCGCGCTGGTTTCGGTTGCCGCGATCACCGCGCTGGGCGCGATGGGCGACTCGCTCGACTCGCTGTTCACCACCGTGTCCGGTGAGCTCGACACCGCGGTCAGCGGCGTCGGCGGCGAGGGCGGCGGCGAGTAAGTCTCGCTCCGGCCGGGCCCGGCCGCAACGCCGGGCCCCGCCCCAAACCGACAGGCGCGGCCGTCGTTTCGCAGCCCTCCAAGCGAGGCGCAGGCGGAACGGCGGTCGCGTCTTTTTTGCCGGTCACCCTGGCAACGCCAGCTGCCGGCCGCCTGATGGCTGCCTTGCGCCAGGGCGCAGCCGAGATCGAAGCGGCAGGCGCCGGCGAGCCGGTACGCCACTTTCCCCCACGTTGTCCTGCCAATGGCACCGGCGCGCGCCGGTGAGACAGAAATGCGCGCACGCGCAAGTTGACCCTGTGCAGGCCCGTCCATACACTCCGCGCGCTTTTCGGGGACCGGTCGGGCGGAGGGCCTTTGCCGGCCCTGGGCTGCGCCGAATTCGGCGCCGAGCATTTCGATTGCCGCGTTCCTGGAGACCGTTGCGATGCAACCCACCGTCCGGCCGTCCGTGCTGTTCTTCTCGACTGGCCCCTGCGCGAAGCGGCCGGGCTGGTCGGCTGGCCGCGCTGGCCGACGTGCGCGAGACCGGGCGCTCGCACTGCGCGGGGCCGGCCAAGGCCAAGCTGGCGGAGGTGATCGAGCGCTCGCGCTCCTGCTCGGCATCCCGGCCGACTGGCGGATCGCGGTGGTGCCGGGCTCGACACCGGCGCCATCGAGATGGCGATGTGGAACCTGCTCGGCCCGCGCGGGGTCGACGTGCTGGCGTGGGAAAGCTTCGGCCTGGGCTGGGCCGGCGACGTGGTCAAGCAGCTGAAGATCGCCGGCAGCCGCAGCCTGGAGGCGCCCTACGGCCGGCTGCCGGACCCTCGGCGCGGTCGACTGGAGCCACGACGTGGTCTTCACCTGAACGGCACCACCTCGGGCGTGCGGGTGCCGGACGGCGCTCTGATCCCGGCCGACCGGGCCGGCCTGACCCTGTGCGACGCGACCCTCGGCCGTGTTCGCCATGCCGGTCGCCTGGGACAAGCTGGATGCGGGTGACCTGGTCCTGGCAGAAGGTGCTGGGCGGGGAGGGCGGCCACGGCATGCTGGCGCTGAGCCCGCGGGCGGCCGAGCGGCTGGCCGGCCACAAGCCGGCCTGGCCGCTGCCGAAGATCTTCCGCGCTGACCGGCGGCGGCAAGACTGGGGCGAGGGCATCTTCAAGTGGCGAGACGATCAACACGCCCTCGATGCTGTGCGTCGAGGATGCGATCGACGGGCTGAGATGGGCTGCGGGCATCGGGCCTGCCGGGCCTGATCGCCCGCAGCGAGGCCAATCTGGCGGTGGTGTCCTCGACTGGGTGGCGCGGACGGCGTGGATCGATTTCCTGGCCGAGGACCCGCGACCTGGTCGTCGACCTCGATCTGCCTGGAAGATCGTCGACCTGTGGTTCGCGGCCGCTGGTGGCCGACCAGCTGGCGCTGATCAAGGCGCTGGTGCAGCGATTGGACGAGCTCGGCGTCGCCTACGACATCAACACCCACCGCGACGCCCTGCCGCCGCTGCGGCTGTGGGGCGGCGCCACGGTCGACCTGGCCGACATGGCCGCCCTGCTGCCGTGGATCGAATGGGCCTATGGCGCGGTCCGCGCGGCGGATGCGGAGGCGGCCTGACCATGGCGCGGGTGCTGATTTCGGACAAGATGAGCCCGCGGGCGGCGGAGATCTTCCGCGCCCGCGGCATCGAGGTCGACGAGAAGACCGGGCTCGACCCGGCCGCGCTGGCCGAGGCGATCGGCGGCTATGACGGGCTCGCCATCCGGTCGTCGACCAAGGCGAGCAAGGAGCTGCTCGCGCGCGCCGACGGCCTGCGCGTGATCGGCCGGGCCGGTATCGGCGTCGACAATGTCGACGTGCCGGCCGCCACCGCGCGCGGCATCGTGGTGATGAACACGCCGTTCGGCAATTCGATCACCACCGCCGAGCACGCGATCGCGATGATGATGGCGCTGGCCCGCCAGATTCCCGCCGCCGACCGCTCGACCCAGGCCGGCAAGTGGGAGAAGTCGCGCTTCATGGGCACCGAGCTGTGCGGCAAGACGCTGGGCGTGATCGGCTGCGGCAACATCGGCGCCATCGTCGCCAACCGCGCGCTCGGCCTGTCGATGAAGGTGATCGCCTTCGACCCGTTCCTGTCGCACGAGCGCGCCGACGCCCTGGGCATCGAGAAGGTCGACCTGGACACGCTGCTGGGCCGGTCCGACGTGATCACGCTGCACACCCCGATGACCGATCAGACCCGCGGCATCATCGACGCAGCCGCGCTGGCCAAGTGCCGCCGCGGCGTGCGCATCGTCAACTGCGCCCGCGGCGGCCTGGTGGTGGAGGCGGATCTCGCCGCCGCGCTGGACAGCGGACACGTCGCAGGCGCGGCGTTCGACGTCTTCGTCGAGGAGCCGGCCAAGGCCAACGTTCTGTTCGGCCGCGACAACGTGGTCGCGACGCCGCATCTCGGCGCCTCCACCGAGGAGGCGCAGGAGAACGTCGCCATCCAGGTCGCCGAGCAGATGGCCGACTACCTGCTGACCGGCGCGGTGACCAACGCGGTCAACATGCCGGCGGTCAGCGCCGAGGACGCGCCGCGGCTGATGCCGTACATGCGGCTGGCCGAGCAGCTCGGCAGCTTCGCCGGCCAGTTGACCGAGACCGGTCTGCGCAAGATCCACATCGAGTATCAGGGCGCCGCGGCGGGCCTGAACACCCGGCCGGTGACCGCGGCGCTGCTGGCCGGTTTCTTCAGGCCGCTGATGGAATCGGTGAACATGGTCAACGCGCCCGAGGTCGCCCGCCAGCGCAACGTGCAGGTGACCGAGAGCAAGTCCGACACCGCCGAGGACTACAACACCCTGGTCCGGCTGACGGTGACGACGGAGCGGCGCGAGCGCGCGGTCGCAGGCACGCTGATCGGCGGCGACAAGCCGCGGGTGGTCAACATCAAGGGCATCGCGGTCGAGGCCGAGCTCGCCGGCCACATGATCTATGTCGCCAACGAGGACAAGCCGGGCCTGGTCGGCCGCCTCGGCACCATGATCGGCGACTGCGGCATCAACATCGGCACCTTCCACCTGGGCCGGGCCTCGGTCGGCGGCGACGCGATCGCGCTGGTCGCCGTCGACCAGCCGTTGCCGGAGGGCTGCCTGGCGGCGATCGGACGGCTGGAGCACGTCACCCAGGCGCGCCAGCTGTTCTTCTAGGACGGGACGGTGAGCGGCAACCCCGACGCGCTGCTGCCGGCCGGCCTGATGGACGGCCTGCCGCCGGACGCGGCGCACGAGGCGGCGACGATCAACCGCCTGGTCGACGATTTCGCGGCGCATGGCTACGAGCGGGTCAAGCCGCCGCTGATCGAGTTCGAGACCGGGCTGCTGCACGGTGCCGGCGGCAGCCTGCTGCGCCAGACCTTCCGGCTGATGGACCCGGTCAGCCGGCAGATGCTGGGCATCAGGGCCGACATCACCGGCCAGATCGCGCGCATCGCCCAGAGCCGGCTCGCCCATCGCGCGCGGCCGCTGCGGCTGGCCTATGCCGGCGACGTGCTGCGGGTGAGCGGCAGCCAGATCCGGCCGGAGCGCCAGTTCGTCCAGGCCGGCGTCGAGCTGATCGGCGCCGACAACGCCGCCGCCGACATCGAGGTGATCGCGCTGGCCGCCGAGGCGCTGGCCCATGCCGGCGTCGCGCGGCTGAGCGTCGACCTGTCGGTGCCGACGGTGGCGACGGCGATCCTCGACGCCGCCGGGCTGGCGCCGGAGGCGGCGGCGGAGACCCGGCACGCGCTCAACCAGAAGGACCGCGCCGCGGTGCGGGCCAGCGCCGGGCCGGCGGCGGATGCGCTGATCGCGCTGATCGATGCCGGCGGTCCGGCCGAGACCGCACTGCCGGCGCTGCGCCGGCTGGACCTGCCCGGCGACGACATCGACCGGCTTGCCGCGGTGGTGGCCGGGCTGCCCGGCCTGCAGCTGACCGTGGACGCGGTGGAGAACCGCGGATTCGAGTATCATCGCGGCGTCGCCTTCACCCTGTTTGCGCCGCGGGTGCGCGGCGAGCTGGGCAACGGCGGCCGCTACCTGGCCGGCGCCGGGGCGGAGCCGGCGACAGGCTTCTCGCTGTTCCTGGATTCGGTGATGCGGGCGGTCGCCCCGCCGCCGCCGGCGCGCCGGCTGTGGCTGCCCGAGGGCACCGCGCCGACGCGCGCCGCCGCGCTGCGCGCCGAGGGCTGGTCCACCGTCGCGGCGCTGGCGCCGGCCACCGATCCGGCCGCCGCCGCGCGCGCCCTGCACTGCACCCACCTGCTGGTCGGCGACGCGCCGCACCCGGTGCCGGAAGGAGACCGCTGATGGCCAACGTCGCCGTGGTCGGCGCCCAGTGGGGCGACGAGGGCAAGGGCAAGATCGTCGACTGGCTGTCGGAGAAGGCCGACGTCGTGGTCCGCTTCCAGGGCGGCCACAACGCCGGCCACACCCTGGTCATCGACGGAGTCACCTACAAGCTCAGCCTGCTGCCGTCGGGCATCGTCCGGCCCGGCAAGCTGTCGGTGATCGGCAACGGCGTGGTGATCGACCCGTGGGCACTCATGGCCGAGATCGGGCGGATCGCCGAGCTCGGCGTCTCGGTGACGCCGGACCGCTTCGCCATCGCCGACAACGCCTGCCTGATCCTGCCGCTGCATGCCGAGCTGGACCGGCTGCTGGAAGAGGCGCGCGGCGCCCACAAGATCGGCACCACCGGCCGCGGCATCGGCCCGGCCTATGAGGACAAGACTGGCCGGCGCGCGATCCGGTCTGCGACTCGCCGACGCCGATGCGCTGGCTCGCGCATCGACCGCGTCGCCGAATATCACGACATCCTGCGCAAGGCCTGGGTGCGGAGCCGGTGGACCGCGCCGGGCAAGGAGGCCCTGCTCGAGATCGCGCCGCGGATCCTGCCCTTCGCCCGGCCGGTGTGGCGCGACCTGGAACCTGCTGCGGCGCAGAGGCAAGCGCATCCTGTTCGAGGGCGCCCAGGGCGCGCTGCTCGACGTCGACCACGGCACCTATCCCTATGTCACCTCGTCGAACACGGTCACCGGGTCGGCGGCCAGCGGCTCCGGCCTCGGCCCCGGCGCCATCGGCTACGTGCTCGGCATCGTCAAGGCCTATACCACCCGGGTCGGCTCCGGCCCGTTTCCGACCGAGCTGGAGGATGCCGTCGGCCAGCGGCTGGGCGAGCGCGGCCGCGAGTTCGGCACCGTTACCGGCCGCAAGCGCCGCTGCGGCTGGTTCGATGCCGTGCTGGTGCGGCAGACCGTGCAGGTCGCCGGCATCGACGGCATCGCGCTGACCAAGCTCGACGTGCTCGACGGTTTCGCCGAGCTGAAGGTGTGCACCGGCTATCGCCTGCGCGGGGCGGCGCTCGACATCCTGCCGGCCTCGCCGGCCGACCAGGCCGCGGTCGAGCCGGTCTACGAGGTGATGGAGGGCTGGCAGGAGAGCACCCAGGGCGCCCGCCGCTGGGCCGACCTGCCGGCGACCGCGATCAAGTACGTCCGGCGAATCGAGGAACTGATCGGCGCGCCCGTGGCCCTGCTGTCGACAAGCCCGGAGCGGCTGGATAGCATCATGGTCCGCGACCCCTTCGCCGACTGAACGATGCAGGATTCGGAGCCGTCATTGCGAAGAGCGAAGCGACGCGTCCAGCCGGGGTCGTTGTCCGCCGGCCGCCGCCGACGGCTGGCGGTGACGGCTGTTTGCGCGATCACGGTCTTCGCCCTGTCGCCGGCCATGGCCGACAGCTTCGGCCGGATGACGCCGGTCGACGAGGGACCGAGCGACCCGGGCTTCGCCGCCTTCCGCACCACATTGCTCGACGCGGTCCGGCGCATGGACGCAGAGGCGGTGCTGAACGCGACGCCGCAGGACCTCGACACCGGCTCGCTGATCGACGAATACGGCGCCGACCTGGGCCGCGACGCGCTGAAGCTGGCCTGGATGCCGGACGCGATCCCGGCGGCGCAGTGGGACCTGTGGCCGGCGCTGGCCGATATCCTGCAGAATGGCGGCCGCTTCGTCGAGCCGGGCAAGTTCTGCGCGCCCTATTTCCACACCGAGCTGCCGGCGGCGCTGGCCACCGACCCGAACTACCGCTACGGCGTGGTGACGGTGCCGAGCCTGACCGTCTACATGCACCCGACCTCCGCGACCTATGAGCTGGGCACCGTTGCGGCCGGCGATATCGTCCAGCTGCTGAACCCCGGCGGGCTGGACGTGGCCGACCGCGACGGCGCCAGCGCGATCCGGTTCGAGGCGATCTGGTTCGCCGACCAGCCGGCCTATGCCGACACCGCAGCGATCCGCCGGCTCGGCGGGCTCTATGCCTGCTTCGGCTACAACCGCATCCTCGCGCAGTGGCAGATGATCAGCTTCGGCGCCCCGCGCGGCCGGGAGTAGGCCGCCGGCGACGTTCCGGCCGGGCCCGGGCTACTCGATCGGCTGCAGGATAATGGTGCCACCCAGGAGGCCTCGCTCGTTCGTGGCCCCCAGCAATGTCGAGCGGTCGCCACGGACGCCGGTCATGCTCCTGCAGTTGGGGTCGGGGGTCTCCGGTGTCGGCAGCAGCGCGTCGTAATCGATACAAAGCTGACCATTCTCCGCGTACCAGCGGCCGGTTCCCTGTCGAACCTCGCCGCGGAAGCTCCACGCGAACGTCATGCGGCCATCCGCCTGGTAGACGGAAGTCACCCGGATGCCGGGCTGGTCGAAGTCTTCGTAATACTCCTGCACGCCGGAATAGAGCGTGCGGATCTCCGCCGTGGTGAGCGGCATGGGGTTCCCATTCATTTCCGCGGCTTCGGCATAGCCGTCCTGCGGAGACGTCGCCGCCGGCGCCGGCCGGTTGGCGCTGCCCTGACAGGCCGTCAGCGACAGAGCGATGAGGCAGGGGACGACGACGGGGCGGGGGGCTGGCAACATGCGCTTCACCGTCAAATGACTGCGAATCAAACGGTCGCGGCCGGTAAGAAATCGCTGCGGCAACGATCGGCAGACGAAGACTGGCGCACGGCGCCGCCGGCGCCAAATGAACGGTTGTTCACGCGAACGAAGGTTCGCGCGGCGGCGCGGTCGGAGCGGCGTGCGCCGCCGCGACGGAGGCGGTCCTACCGCGTGCCGGACTGGCAGCAGCCGTCGGCCACCTGCACGCCGACGCCGTCCTTCAGCAGGCACAGCGCGGCCGAGCCGGGGCCGGACGTGCCGGCGGCGCGGAAGGTCCAGGCGGCACAGCCGTCGGTCCGCTCGCACAGGGTCCAGCAGGCCTGCCAGTCGTCGACCGCCTGGGCGCCGATGTCGTGGCCCGGCAACCGGGTATTGGGCAGCGGCGGGTTCGCCGGCGGCTGCGGCCCGGACATCTCCCAGCCGCCGCCCTCGCGGATCGGACAGTTGAGCTGGTGGCTGGTCGCGATCACCGCCCATGCCACCGGGTCGACGCCGACGTCCTCGTCGCGTTCCAGGCAGCCGCGCTCGCCGCGGATGAACAGCGTGACGTTCACCGGCAGGCGCACCGCGTCGCGGTTGGCGTCGCAGAGGTCCTGGCGGATCTGCTCGTACATGTTCTGGAACGGGTATTGCGCCATGTCGATCCGGCCGGAGTCCTGGCAGGCGAACGGGCGCGTGGCGTTGCGGTCGTTCCAGTGGGTCTCGACGCAGCCTGTCACGTGCTGGCGGATCGCCCGCCGGCCGTCGTTGACCTGCGTAAGATACTGGACGGTGTTGAACACCGTGAACGGATAGATCGCGTTCTGCTGGCTCGCGTCGGTCGGGTTGACCTCCAGCGTGAAATAGCAGCTGCGCTCGTGGTCGGCCACGGCGGGGCCGGCGACGGAAAGCATTGCCGCGGCGGCGCCGAGGCCGAGCAGGCGGCGCAGCCAGCGGGCATTTCCTGCATGTCCGGACATCGCACTCTCCCATTCCGGTTTGGCTGGGATCGTGCCGGTGCCGGCCCCGGCAGGTGTTGATCTCGGTCAACGGCCGCGCCGACGCGCCGTCAGGCCCAGTTGCGGTCGTGGTCCGCATGGGTGCGCAGATAGGCGCCGGGCGCGAAGTGGGCGTCGTAGAACGCGGTGTCGAGCCGGTGCGCCTGCAGGTACATCATCGTGAAGATCGGCGGCACGGTCGCCGGGAAGCGGCCGAAGCTGTCGAACACATACTGCGCCATCAGGGCGACGCAGGCGCGGAAGTCGGCATCGTGCGGCAGACCGCGGCCGCGCACGGCGGCGGTCTCGCGATAGGGGCCGGGCGTGGCCGGGTCGAACGGCCCGCCGGCGCCGAACTTGCGGGCAACGACGGAGTCGACGGCGGCCCGCATGTCGGGGAAGTGCGGCGGACAGTGGCCCTCGAACACGCCGGGCAGCCCGGTGACGTTGGGCAGCGGCCAGCGCGGATCGGTGTCGTAGCGGAAGCCGAGCCTGGGTACCGCCGGTCGCCACTGGCGCCGAGGATGGAGAACGGGTTGATGCCCTCGTACATCCAGCCGCCAAGCCCCAGCGCCTGCAGCATCAGCGCGCCGGCATAGCACGCCGTCGACGACTCCACCGTCACCTCGGTCACGCCGATCTGGTCGAAGTAGCTGAGCGGATAGGCGTTCTCGGGGTCGACCAGATGCGCGAACCGTTCGATGCCCGGCACCGCGCGGCCGTTGATGTCGTCGAAGATGCAGGCGCCGTTCTGGACCAGGTAGCAGAGGTTGAGGATCTGGTGCTGGGCCAGGTCGGAGACCGGAACGATCAGGGTGCTGCCGGGCACGTTGGCGCACCAGGCGTTGTGCATCTCCATGTGCCGGGCTTCCCGCGGCGTGTTCAGCCGGCCGTCGGCAAGCTTGACGATGCGCGCCCGGTGGGCGGCGAGCCATGCTGCCAGATCGGTGCCGCCGTCGCCGGGCGGCCCGTCCGGCGTCATGTCGCGGGTCGGGAACAGATAGACGCCGTCGTCGTCGGTGTAGAACACCTCGGTGGTGTGGAAGCCGGCGGCCGACGGAAAGCTGCGCCCGCCGGCGGCGGCGGCATAGTTGGGGATGTGCGGCAGGTAGGCGCGGTTGAACGGGATCAGGTTCGCCCAGCCGGTGTTGCCCGCGACCGTGGCCAGCAACAGCAGTTGCTCGGTCTCGGTCAGCCGGGCCGCCGGCTGGCGCGAAGTGAAGGCCAGCGGTCCGTCCGGGATCGAAGCGCCGCGGGCGAAGCGGCGCGAGCGCCGGCCGTGGATCGCCTCGATCAGCGGAAAGTTGACCGCTTCGACCAAGCCGCGGGGGATGTCCGGCATCCGGTCGAGCAGGATGCGTCCCTTGCGGGCCAGGGCGCCGGCCGCGGCCTGGCGACCGAAGGCGCCGGCAAGCCCGCTGGCGCCGACCAGGGCGCCGCCGATCAGTTTGCGTCGTGTCGCCGAAAGCATGGCTGGTCTCCTCAACAGGCGGCTGTGCGGCCGCGACGGGCCGTACATTGGCGCCGTCGCCCGCCACCGTGTTAGTCGCGGAATTGACAGAAACAGGTCATATGTGACATTCGCGGCGAATGACCTTGCCCGCCTGCAGCGTGGTGGCGAACATCGCCCTGGTCGCGGCTCCGCGGACCTCGGCGGCGGTGACCCATGGTCTGCACGGGGTGTTCCGGCCCGTCGGCACAGTGTGCGAGCTATGGATCGGTACGCCGTCCGCCGTGCGCCGGATGGCGCCGCGTGTCGTCGCCTGCGACCGCCTGCCGTTCCGCGCGTCCTGAGCCTCGGTTCCGGCGCGGCGGATTCACCGTGACAACAATCTGTCAGGGTGGATCGCGCGCGGCCGCTCTCGACGCCGCATCGCCGCGCGGATATGATCGCTGCGCTTCGCTCCGTCAGGAGTACGCGCATGCCACAGCCGAACCTGGTCGTCGCCACGGCGCCTTCCGGCATAGCCCGTCGCGCCGTTGTCTGCGGTGTCACGGTTCCGAAGCCGGGTACGGCTGCCGGAACGAGCAAGATCGTCTGCGACGCCGGTCGCGCGACCCCGCTCCCACCGATTTGGCCGCACGACGACCCGCAGGCCGGCCTCCCGTTCCACTAGAGTCGGTCTTTGCCGTTGCGGGATTCCCGGGGCGCGCTCCGCCAGCAGTACGGGATTTCGGATACCTGTCCGCCGGTGTGCGCGGTCCGGCGGGTGCGGGAAGTCGGTCGCGCATTCCGGAGTGACAGTCATGACGAAGCCGATGTCCGCGGCCGCTGCGATCCTGGCCGCCATTCTCGCGTTGCTAACCGCCGCACCCGAGGCGGAGGCCCTGATCCGCCGCCCGGCTGACAACACCTCGGTGGGGCAGTGCGAACGGGATACCTTCGGCGGCAATGCCAGCAACGGTTGCGGCGGTCTGCTTTGCTGGTGCTGCTATTCCGATGGCTGCTGGATCTGCAACAACCTCACGGTTGCGCCCGCCGGAACCCAGGAGGATTGCGTTTGGGATCCCGCCTATTCGGCAAGCCACCTGCCGAGCAGCCGCGCCAATTTGCCCGGCGCCAACGCGCCGCAGCTCGAGACTGTGCCGGGCACGACCCTGCCGACGCTGACCGCACCCGGCGGCGGAACGACCAGCCAGTGACCATGGTCCGGGGCCGTACGGCTCCGGCGTCGGGACGAGCCTGGCAGATGGGCTGAGGACCGGCCGCGCGGCCGCGACCGGTCGCACAACGGTACCGTCACGCGCCCCTGCATAAGACGCGGAATTGACTGCAACGCGTCATATATGACATTCGCGGCGGATGACCTTGCCCGGCAGCACTGCCCCGGTCGCCATCGCCCTGGTCGCGGTTCCGGAGGCCTCGGCGGCGGTGATCTATGGGCTGCACGAGGTGTTCCTGGCCGTCGGCACGGTGTGGGAGCAACTGACCGGCGCGCCGTCCGTCGTGCGCCGGATGGCGCCGCAGGTCGTCGCCGGCGACCGCGCGCCGTTCCGCACTGCGGTCGGTGCGCCGGTGGTCGCCGACCTCGCCTTTGCCGAGGCGGCGCGGCCCGACATCGTGATCGTCGCGGACCTGACGCTGGACGCGGGCGCCGAGCCCGCCGGCCGCTGGCCGGAGGCGACGGCCTGGCTGCGGCGGCAGCATGCACGCGGCGCCATCGTCTGCTCGGTGTGCACCGGGGCGCTGATGCTGGCCGAGGCCGGCCTGCTCGACGGGCGCGAGGCGACGACCCATTGGAGCGCCGGACCGCTGTTCCGCCGCTGCTATCCGCGCGTGCTGCTGCAGCCCGAACGGGTGCTGGTGCCGGCGGGTGCCGGGCACGGCATCGTCACCTCGGGCGGCTCGGCCTCGTGGGCGGATCTCGCGCTGTACCTGATCGCCCGCTTCTGCGGCGAGGACGAGGCGCGGCGCATCGCCAAGGTGTTCCTGTTCGGCGACCGCAGCCACGGCCAGCTGCCCTTTGCCGCCATGGTCCGGCCGGCCCGCCACGACGATGCGGTGATCGCCGACTGCCAGGCCTGGATCGCGCAGCACTATGCGACAGCCAACCCGGTGGCGCGGATGGCCGGCCGCTCGGGACTGAACGGCCGCACCTTCAAGCGCCGCTTCCGCCGCGCCACCGGCTATGCGCCGCTCGACTACGTGCAGACGCTGCGGATCGAGGAAGCCAAGCAGATGCTGGAAACGGGCGACGCGCCGATCGACGCGATCGCCGGCGATGTCGGCTATGACGATCCCGGCTCGTTCCGCCGCCTGTTCAAGCGCACGACCGGGATCAGCCCGAGCCGCTATCGCCAACGCTTCCGCAGCGTGGTGCCGGCATAGCGGCGTGCGGCCGCCTTCAACCGGCGAAGCCGGTCCCGCCGTCCGTCGCCGCCCCGCTTGACGGGCGTCAAGGAGCCATACCCGGCTCCGGTGCCACCCTTTTCCCTTGTTCGGCAGCGACGGTAGCGACGGCAGCGGAGGGACGGATGGCGGATGAACCCTTGGACCTGGCACGGGCGATTCTGGCGCAGGGGCGCGATCTGGCCATCGCCACGCTGCGGCCCGACGGCTTTCCGCAGGCGACGACGGTCAGCTACGTCGCCGACGGCCTGACCATCTATTTCGGTTGCGGCGAGCATTCGCAGAAGGCGCGCAACATCGCGCGCGACGCGCGGGTGTCGCTGACCCTGACCCTGGACTACGACGACTGGACCGGGATCCGCGGGCTGTCGCTGGCCGGACTGGCCGAGCGGGTGACCGACCCGGCGGAAG
Organism: Alphaproteobacteria bacterium; assembly: GCA_041396705.1. Lineage (NCBI taxonomy): Bacteria > Pseudomonadati > Pseudomonadota > Alphaproteobacteria > Alphaproteobacteria bacterium. The sequence continues at coordinate 256,768 of JAWKYB010000005.1, read as the reverse complement.
TCGGCCATATCGGCAAGCTGATGATGGCCCGGTTTCCGCAGGTGGCCGACCTGGACCCGCCGTGGGAAGGCGACATCGCCTTCATCCGGGTGATGCCGAAGGTGATCTCGGTGCTCGACTACCGCAAGGGCTTCGGCCACACCGATCTGGTCGCGCTTCCGGGCTGACCGCGCCGTTCGGCCTGCGGCACCGCGGATGGGCGGTCGCGTGCCGCGGGACCGGTGCCGTCGATGAAGGCGAGCAGGCGGCAGACCAGCGGCGTTGGCGGGCGCGCCGGATCGACGTGCAGGCTGACCGTCTGCGCCAGGGCCGGCTGGCCGAGGGGCCGCGCGACCACCTCCGGCGGCAGGGCGCACCCCTCCGGGGCGACGGCGATGCCGACCCCTTCCGCCACCATCGCCGGCAGCCAGCAGGCATCGCGCACGCGACAGACGATCCGGGGCCCGGCCGCCGCGGCGGTCAGGGCGCGTTCGATGCCGCAGCCGGCCTCGGCGTCGCCGGACAGCAACAGCCGCTCGCCGGCCAGAGCCGCGAGCGGGACCGCGTTGACGGCGGCCAATGCATGTCCGCGCGGCATCAGCACCGCGACCGGCTCGTCGAACAGCGCGCGGCCACCCGTCGCCGTGTCGGTCGCCGCCAGCCGCGCGACGATCGCCACGTCGACGGCCCCGTCGGCAACACCGCTCAGCACGCTGTCCTCCGCGCCGCGCTCGAAGAACAGCCTGGCGCCCGGGGCGGTGGCCAGAAATCGGGCGAAGAACCGGCCGGTACGGGTCGGTCCCACGGTACCGGCAATCGCGATCCGCAGCAGGCCGGCGGTGCCCGCGGTCCAGCCCGCAGCCGCCATGCGCGCCGCCGCGACATGGCGTTGCAGCCGGCTCAATTCGCGCCGCACCGCCTCGCCGACCGGGGTCACCGCGATGCTGCCGTGGCGGCGATGGAACAGCTGGCAGCCGAGCTCGTGCTCCAGATTCTGGATCGCGCGGGTCAGCGACGGCTGCGTGACGTGGCATTGCTCCGCCGCCCGGGTGAAGTTGAGCGTCTCGCACACCGCCAGGAAATAGCGGATGTGGTGCAGGTTCATCGCGGGTCCCCGACCGGGGGTCATGCCACCCGGCGCCGCCAAGACTAGACCGCGGCGCCGGCCGCGATCCTCACGCGCCGGTCCCGGATCCTCAATTTTCCATCACGCCCGCGGTTCAGGCCATGGGCGCCGCCGGCAGCTCGAAGTACACCGTTGCGCCGCCGGTACGATCGAGCGCGCCGATGCGCCCGCGGTGCAGCGCGACGATCCGCTTGGCGATCGCCAGGCCGAGGCCCGCGCCCTCGCCGAGCGCGCCCCGGCCCGGATCGCCCTGGTAGTGGCGGTCGAAGATGTGCGGCAGGTCCGCGGCGGCGATGCCCGGCCCGCTGTCCTCGACCTGGGCGTACACGCTGTCGCCGGCATGGGCGACCGTCACCGTCACCCGGCCGCCGGCCGGCGTGAAGCGGAAGGCGTTCTCGATCAGCTTTTCGAAGACTCGCTCGATCAGGCCGATGTCGCCGACCACGAAGGGCGTATCGCGGGCGATGTCGGCAGTGAACCTGATGCCGCGCCGGCCGGCGGTATCGGCGAGCTTTCCGGCCATGTCCTGGGCCAGCTCGGCAATGGAGAAGGGCTGCATGGCGAGCCGCGGCGACGGCGCTTCAAGGCTGGACAGCTCGAACAGTTCGCCGATCCGGTCGGTCAGACGGACGGCATAGTCCGAGGCCAGTGCCAGGTAGCGCTGCCGGGTGGCCGGGTCGAGGGCGGTACCCTTGATCATCAGCGTCTCCAGAAAGCCGCGCAGGGTGGCGAGCGGGGTGCGCAGGTCGTGCGAGATGTTGGCCACCATGGTCCGGCGCGCCTCGTCGGCGCGCTCCAGCATGGCGATCTGGGCGCTGATCATGTCGGCCATCTCGCGGAACGTCTCCGCCAGCGCGTCGATCTCGTCGCGGCGGGCGGCGGCCGGTGCGCGGGCGGAAGCGGGCGCCCGGCGGAAGCGATCGTCGCCGAAGCGGCGCATTTCGGCGGAGAGCCGGCGGAACCGCCTGGTGATCAGCAGGAAGGCGACCGCGCCCATCAGCAGCGTCAGCGCCGCCGCTGCCGCGGTCATCGCCACGGTCAGCTGCAGCACGTAGTCGTCCTCCAGCATGCGCGCGATCGACTGGTAGGCCTCGCCGCCGAGCACGACGTAGAGATAGCCGTCCGGTCCGGCAGGCCCGGCAATGGCGGCGGCGGAGAACACCTTGCGCCCGTCCGCGCTGCGCGGGTCGTCGCCGAGGATCGGATAGGCTTGGCTGCCGTCGAGAAAGGCCGCGATCGGGGCCAGGTCGACCCGGTCGCGCACCACGCGGCCGGCCGGCGCCGAAAACGCGAGGATGCGGCCCGCGGCGTCCAGCCGGTAGATCTCGATCGCGGCATTGACGCTCATCAGTCGGTCGAAGGCCATCTCGACCGGCGCGTTGCCGTCGCCGGCGGGCGGCAGCCAACCCTCGGCCAGGATGCGGGCGGCAAGCCCGCCCTCCACGCTCTGCTCCACCGTCTGCAGGTGATGGCGGGCGAACAGCAGCGCGAGCACGGCGAACGCCGCGCCGTTGAGCGCGAGCAGAACCGCCATGGTGAGCATCAGCTTGCCGACCAGGCTGCGCAACGGCCGGATCATGGCTCCGCTTCGGCCGCAAACTTGTAGCCCACACCCCAGACGGTAAGGATGTAGGTCGGCTGGCGCGGGTCGCGCTCGATCTTCGCCCGCAGCCGGTTGATATGCGAGTTCACGGTGTGCTCGTAACCGAGATGGCCGGTGTGCCACACCCGGTCCAACAGCTCCGCGCGGGTGAAGACGACGCCGGGGTTGGTGGCGAATTCGGCCAGCAGGTCGAATTCCTTGGCGGTCAGCTCGACCTGGCTGCCGGCGACCGAGACCGCACGGCCGTCGAGGTCGATCGCGATATCGCGAATGCACAGCCGCGGCCGCGGCGCCGCATCCCGGGGTGCCGCCATGGCATCGACCCGTCGGAAGATCGCCTTCACCCGCGCGATCAGCTCGCGGATGCTGAACGGCTTGGTGATGTAGTCGTCGGCGCCGAGTTCCAGGCCGAGCACCCGGTCGAGCTCGGTCGAGCGCGCGGTGAGCATCAGCACCGGCGTGTAGCCGGGCCCTGCGCGAATCCGCCGGCATACCTCCAGTCCGTCGAGCCGCGGCAGCATGATGTCGAGGATGATCAGGTCGTAGCGGCGGCGGGCCGCCAGTTCGAGGCCGGCCGGTCCGTCCGCCGCCCAGTCGGCGCTGCAACCCATGTCGCCCAGGTGCAGCGAAAGCAGCTCGGCGATATCGCGGCTGTCCTCGATCACCAGAACCTGACGCATCGGTCCGTCCCCGCCCGCCGGCGCCGGCCGCCGGCGCGCGATTATGCGGCCGGCTGCCGGATTGGCAAAGATCGCCGCGGCGCTCAGGCCTCGCGCCAGCGGATCACCGCGGCGGTGACGATGCCGAACAGCACGTGGCCGATCAGCGAGGCGTAGGCCAGGTTGACGAAGCCGAGGAACGGCGGCAGGCCGGCGAAGATGTGCGCCATCACGTAGAGCGCGAACACCCACAGCCCGACGCCGAAGCCGGCGCCGACCACCCACCAGGGCAGGAACGGCGCGACCAGCCGGGCGAGCGGCCGGGCGGCGTAGAGATAGCCCAGCGGGTAGAACACGACGCCGACCACGATATGGATCAGCTCGGCCAGGAAGCCGTTGCTGAAGCCGAACACCGACTGCACCAGCGCGGCCGGCTGCAGCGGCCCGCCGATCCACAGCGGCGTGAGCAGCCGGGCCCAGATCTCCCAGGTGGCATCGGCGGCGACGCCGGCCAGAAGCGAGGCCAGCGCCGTCGCCCGGATGGCCGGCGGGAACAGGGCGGGCCGGTCCGCCATCGTCAGGGTGGCTTGCTGTTGCATCGGGTATCACTCCTCTGCTGGCCGCCGGCCGGTCATCGCGCCTTCGGGGCGCCCGCCGGCGGCGGCAGGATGCGGGGGTCGAATGCCGTGAAGGCGTCGGCGCAGCGCCGCGCGGCGCGGTCGATCTCCTCCAGGCAGGCTTCGGACTGGCGATGGATCAGCGCCAGGGCCTCGCGGTTGGTGTCGACGACGATCGCCGACAGGTCGCGCAGGTGGCTCAGCGACGCGGTCACCGCCTCCGCCGGCGCCGTGGCGCCGGAGGCCGTCGCGCCGGCCTGGCCGGCCAGCGCCGTCCAGGTCCGCGTCTGCAGCTGGCCGCAGCGGGTCGCGCAGTCGATGGCGAGCCGGCTGACGGCGGTCAGCGCGTCGATGTTGCGCCGCGCCATGTCGAGCAGCGTGTCGAGCGTCTGCGCATTGTCGACGTGGCCGTGCGTGCCGGCGCCGACCGGCGCATGGGTGTGGCCGTCCCTCATCTGCGTTCCTCCCTCGCCCGGGTCGCGCCCGGCTCACATGTGGTCGTCGTTCATCATCTCGAACGGCACGACGTCCGACGACAGCACGACCACGGCTTCGTCTGTCGGATTCTCCCACCAGTGCCGATGGCCGGGGCCGAACTCGGGGCTCCACTCGCCGGCCTCGTGCGTGATCGGGACGGCGCAGAGCGCGTTGTGCTCGATCAGCCGGCCGTTGAGCACGTAGACGATCGACGGGCGGTCGTCGTGCCGGTGCGTCGGCACGATCCCGTGCGGCGCAATGGTCAGCCGGCGGGTGCGCAGCATGAAGTTGCCCATGTCGCGCCAGCCGGTCAGGTCGACCGTCGACAGGATCTCGCGCTGGATGCCCTCCTCGGGCCTGACCTCGATGTCGCGCGGCTCCGACAGCACCTGGTCGGCCGGGCAGGAGCCGGCCTGCGCCGGCGTTGCCATCGCCAACGCGGCCGCGGCGGCAAGCAGGGCGGCCACGACCGTGCGGCCCTGGAGGGTCGAGCGTGTGTTCGGCATCGTGCATCTCCGGCTCTGGATGTTGCCCGGCGCAGCCAAAGCGTCGCCGGTAGCGCAAAGATGCGGATCGCCGGGGCGCCGCTGAAATGCCGAGTGACTGTCGCTTCGATAGCACCCGTCTATGGCGGTCCGGCGGATGCGACGACCGGCTGGCGGCGGATGCGGAACTGTGGCACGCCGTTGCGCGGCGGCAGCGGAACGGTTCGCCGGTCCCGGCGGTTTCCGCAACGGCCCCGCTTCGAACCACATGAAGGGACAGTCCTATGAACCTGAAGGACAGGGTTTGCCTGGTCACCGGCGCGGCCGGCGGTATCGGCGAGGGGATTGCCCGGCGCTATGTCGCGTCCGGCGCCAAGGTGGCGATCGCCGACCTGAAGCTGGAGGCGGCCGAGACCGTGGCCGCCGCGCTGACCGCCACGGGCCCGGGCGAGGCGATGGCGGTGGCGATGGACGTGACCAGCGAGGAACAGGTCGCCGCCGGCGTGGCGGCGGTTGCGGCGCGCTGGGGCGGGGTCGACGTGCTGGTCTCCAACGCCGGCATCCAGATCGTGCACCGGGTCGAAGACTTCCCCTTCGCCGACTGGAAGAAGATGCTGGCGATCCACCTGGATGGCGCCTTCCTCACCACCAAGGCCTGCATCCCGCACATGCAGCGGCGCGGCGGTGGCGCCATCGTCTACATGGGCTCGGTCCATTCGAAGGAGGCGTCGCCGCTGAAGTCGGCCTATGTCACCGCCAAGCACGGCCTGCTCGGGCTGGCGCGCGTGGTGGCCAAGGAAGGCGGGGCGCACGGCATCCGCGCCAACGTGATCTGCCCCGGCTTCGTCAAGACGCCGCTGGTGGAAAAGCAGATCCCGGAGCAGGCCAAGGCGCTCGGCATCTCCGAGGCGGAGGTGGTGAAGAAGGTGATGCTCGGCCAGACGGTCGACACCGAATTCACCACCATCGAGGACGTCGCCGAGCTGGCCCACATGCTGGCCGCCTTCCCGACCAATGCGCTGACCGGCCAGTCGATCGTGGTCAGCCACGGCTGGTACATGAACTGATCCCGGCCGGCCTGCGGCTGTGCTAGGCTCGCCGCGGCACGTCGATGCCATGGCAGGTAACTTGGGGGCGAGGATGCGGCGGCTTTGTGCGGTCTGGGTTTCGGCGTTGCTGGCGGCGACGTCGGCGGCGGCGCAGGACGACGACGATCTCTATGAGGAGTTGGACGCGTTCGCGGCCGCGCATCTGAGCGGCATCCAGCCGATGTCGTTCGACGCCGACGTGGAGTTCTGCGGCTACTACGGCCTCGATGCCGACCAGCAGATCGCGGCGACCCCGCCGACCCGCGGCGAGCGCGACGGCTGCCTGCCGGCCGACCCGCCGGCCGACTGGAGCGAGCTGCTGGCGTCGTGGCACACCCATGGCGCCTACACCCTCGACGCCGACATCGAGGTGCCGTCGGTCGACGACCTGCTCGGCGACATCGCCGAGGGCGTCGACGGCTACATCGCCACCCCCGGCGGCCGGCTGTGGCTCAACGTCTATGACGAGGGCGTCTCGGTGTTGCTGTGCGGTCCGGGCTGCATCGTCGCCGACCCGGATTTCCACGAATGCGCCGCGTTCATGCCCGACGACGAATATGACGTGCAGAGCCTGCAGCAGCGGGCGGCGGACGACCCGGGCAGCTGCTGACCCGGCGCCCGCCGCCGCGGCGGCCTTTCCGGTTCGGCCGATCCCCGATCCTGCGGGGCTGCCCGGCCGGGGCCGGTGCTAGTGTACGAAGCGCATCAGCGCGTCGGCCCGGGCGCGCGCCATCTCGATGCGGCAGCCCTGGATCGCGATCCCGGTGCCGCTGCCGCCGCCGAAGGTGGCGCCGACATAGTCGCAATGCTGGTCGCGGAAGGCCAGCCAGGCCTGCTGGGCCGCTTCCAGCGCCGGCACGGCCACGGCGCGGCCGGTCGCCGCGTCGGTCTCGCGCGCGTCGGCGGTGGCGAATTCCAGCGCCTGGGCCATGACCAGGTCGGCGGCTTCCGCCACCGGCACCAGGCAATTGCCGATCTCGACCTGGCTGCCGGATTGCACGCTGCATTCCTCGACCGGGCCGGCAATCGCGGCGGCGCCGACGAGGAACAGCGGGACAAGGGCGGCGAAGAACGTCTGGGGACGCATGGTGTACTCCATCTGGGGGGGGCGCGTCAGAAGCCACAGAATCGCGTCGAATCTAGGGCGGACCGTCTCCGGCGCCGGCACTGCCGCGCGAGGGCGCCCGGATGTCGGCGTCTTCGACCGGCAGGGTCAGGCCGCCGCGGTCGCCGGCCTGCGGCCGCGAGCGTTGGGCATGGCGGGTGCGCGGGCACCCGACCAGGGCCGTGGCGGCACCGTCAGTACAGCCGGCCGCCGTTGGGCACCGGATGGTCGACCCCGATCAGCACCACCTCGCCGTCGGCGTCGGGCATGCCCAGCACCAGCACCTCGGACATGAACTTGCCGATCTGTTTCGGCGGGAAATTGACCACCGCCGCCACCTGGCGGCCGACCAGCGCCTCCGGCGTGTAGTGCCGGGTGATCTGGGCCGAGGTCTTGCGCTCGCCGATCGCCGGCCCGAAGTCGATGCGCAGCTTGTAGGCCGGCCGCCGCGCTTCCGGGAACGGGCACGCCTCCAGGATGGTGCCGACGCGGATGTCGACCTTGAGGAAGTCGTCGAAGCTGATCGTCATCGTGCGGGGTCCGCTGCGGCGGGTGGCAAGGCCGCCCTGATACGCAATCGCGGCGCGCGGCGCCAGCGCGAAGCGTCGCAGTTGGGTTTCGGGCGGCCAGACACCATCTCGGATGGAGATGCAACCGGTCGGGACGAGGCGATGGCGACGGACGGCAAGATGCATGTGGTCTGCCCGCACTGCGATGCGGTGAACCGGCTGCCGCGGGCGCGGCTGGGTGAGGCGGCGAAGTGCGGCGAGTGCGGCGGACGCCTGTTCGAGGGCGCGCCGGCCGAGGTCGACGCGGCGCGCTTCATGCGCCATGTGAAGAAGAACGACATCCCGGTGCTGGTCGATTTCTGGGCGCCCTGGTGCGGGCCGTGCCGGGCGATGGCGCCGGAGTTCGAGAAGGCGGCCGCGACGCTGGAGCCGCGGGTGCGGCTGCTGAAGCTGAACACCGAGACCGCGCCGGAGGTGGCACAGGGGCTCGGCATCCGCGGCATCCCGACGATGATGCTGTTCGCCGGCGGCGGCGAGGCCGCCCGCGTCTCCGGCGCGATGGATGCGCGCCGTCTGGTCGCCTGGGTCGAGGGCGAGCTGGGCCAGGTGTGGGCAGCGGCCGGCTGAGGCCGCGCGCCGCTCACGGCTGCGCGGCGGCGGCGATCCCGGCCAGCGCGTCGGTAAGCCGGCCCTGGGCGGCGAAGTCCCAGTCGCCGCCATAGACGATGTCGGCCAGCCTCCAGCCCTCGCCGGATTCCACCACCACCGCGGTGTCGGTCCACGCGGTGGTGCCGGCCGAATCGTCGCGGACAAGCGCCACCGGGCAGGTGGCGCCGATGCCGGCCGCGACGCAATCGCCGACCGTGTAGCCGGTCGGACCCTCGTACAGCGACGAGAACAGGTCGCCCTCCGCCAGCGGCGGCTCCGCCCCGGCGGTGGCCGCGCTGTGCGCCGCCTCGGCCGCGGCCGCCGCGTCCAGCGCCTCACCCAGCGCGGGCGAGACCAGCGGCGCCAGCGTCGCGCGGCCGGCTTCGTCGGGCACGCCGCCGACCGGCAGCGCGGCCACGGCGTCATAGAACGCCTGTGCCGCGGCATGCGGCGTCGCGGCGGTTGCGGCGACGGTCTCTTCCGCCGGCGGCGCCGAGTTCACGCAGCCGGCCGCAAGGGCGCAGGCGGTCAAGGCGATCGCGGTCTTCATTCCGGTGTCCCCCATTGCAGGCCCGCCGACGGGCCCCGGTCGAGCGCGGAGATTACACCAGCGCCATGCGCCGTAAAGCCCGCCGCGCGGCGCCCCCCGCAAAAGGCAGCGGCCTACGTCAAGAAATAAACCGAGATTAACGAAGAAACTGTCATGTGAAGGCGTGTCCATTATCGCAAGATGGAAATATTGACTGAAAATTCAGTGTCGGCCTGGCGAGTTCGTCCATAAGTTCCCGGGTCGCGGCAAGTAACCGACCCGAGCCGGCGTCGCCGACCCGGGTCGGATGCCGGCCGCTTCGAGGCCAATCCGCGAACAGGGCCGGCGGCATCGCGACCGCCGGCGGGGGGAAACCAGATGTCCGATGCAAGCGCGCTGGAACAATACATGCTGGAGCTGATCAACGCCGAGCGCGCGGCGGTCGGCGCCCAGCCCCTGGCCTTCAACGGCAACCTGAACGATGCGGCCGAGGACCATACGGTCTGGATGCTGGCGACCGACACCTTCTCGCACACCGGGCAGGGCGGATCGAGCGCGGGCCAGCGCATGCAGGCGGCTGGCTATGTCTTCTCCGGCTCGTGGGCGTGGGGCGAGAACATCGCCTGGCAGAGCACGCGCGGCGCCGCCGGCTATGCCGACGACGTCGCCAACCTGCACGATTCGCTGATGAACAGCGCGGGCCATCGCGCCAACATCCTCAACACGACCTATCGCGAGATCGGCGTCGGGGTGGAGGTCGGCGAGTTCTCCGGCTGGAACGCCGCGATGGTCACCGAGAATTTCGCCAAGTCCGGCACCGCGGTGTTCCTGACCGGCGTCGCCTTCGACGACAAGGACGGCGACATCCTCTACGACGCCGGCGAGGGGCTGGGCGGCGTGACCGTCGACATCGTCGGCAGCGGCGGCCAGCACCTGCAGACCACCACCCAGGCCGCCGGCGGCTATCAGATCGCGCTGGCCAACGGCAGCTACACCGTCACCTTCTCCGCGCCGGGGCTGGAAAGCGAGACCCGGCAGGTCAGCATCAACGGCAGCAACGTCAAGCTGGACTACGCCGATCCCGATCCGGCCGGCGGCGGCGGCGGCACGGTGTTCGGCAGCGAGGCCAAGGACATCTGGTACGGCGCGCTGGACGACGACATCTATTTCGCCCTCGGCGGCAACGACACCGCCAAGGGCCGCGACGGCAACGACACCATCGATGGCGGCGCCGGCCGCGACTACCTGGTCGGCCACGACGGCAACGACCTGCTGATGGGCGGCGCCGACAACGACCGGCTCTATGGCGGCGCCGGCAACGACATCCTGCGCGGCGGCGGCGGCAACGACTACCTGCGCGGCGACGAAGGCCACGACATCCTGCAGGGCGAAGCCGGCAACGACCAGCTGCGCGGCTATGCCGGCAACGACACGCTGATCGGCGGCGACGGCCGCGACGTGATGCTCGGCGGCACCGGCGCCGACCTGTTCGGCAACGGCGGCAGCGACGGGCTCTACGACCGGGTCAGCGACTACAGCGCCGCGCAGGGCGATGCGATCATCGACGGCGCGTCCTACGTGTTCAGCGGCACCAACACCTATGTCTACAATGCCGCCGGCGACCTGATCATGCGGCTGGACCGCTACGACGCCGACAGCGACGGCATCAACTACGCCTGACGCCAGGGCGCGGGCTCAGCCCGCGGCGCCGCGGTGCAGGTCGCAGCCCAAGTTGGCCAGCATCGAGGTCAGCTGCGGGTCGGGATCGGCGCCGTCGCTGCGGGCGGCGACCACGCGCAGCCGGCGCTCGTGCGCCCAGGCGATGGTCGCGGCAAGCCGCACGCGGGCCTGCACCCGCTGCCGCGCCTCGGCGACCAGCCGGGCGTGCAGGGTCAGCCGGGTCAGCGGCATGTGCGAGATCAGCGCGTCGGAGCTGTCGCCCAACCCGAACCGGTGCACGCCGACCCGGATCTCGCGATGGACCGCGGCGTCGACCAGCTGGATCGCGGCCTCCGGGTCGCGCGCCACCGCGCCTTCGTCCAGCTCGACGATCAGCCGGCCGGACGGCTGCCAGCTCGTCTGCGTCTGTTTCAGCGTCAGCAGCGCGTCGAGACGCGGCAGCTGGTCGAGCGAGACGATCAGGTCGGGCACCCAGCCGCCGGGCCAGCGGCCCGCGGTCGGGTGCGTCGCCAGCGCCTCCAACAGCGCCTGCGGCTTCGGCAGCTCGGCGCATTGCACCGCAAGGCCGCAGGCCTGGCGGTTGCGCAGGTCGTGCTCCACCGCGAAGGCGAAGCTCGCGCCGTAAGGGCCGTCGCCGACGATCGAGGCGGCGGTGCGCTGGATCGAGGGACTGGCCGCATGCGCGCCGGTCGGCTCGGCCAGCTGCTGGCGGCCGAGGGCGACCAGGTCGGACGGGTGGCTGGCGCCATCGCCGATCGCGATCGCGAAGCGCGCCACTGCGGCGGCGCCTGTGTCGCTGTCCTCCAGGGCCCTGCGCAGGTTCTCGGTGACCGATTCCACCGCGACCCGCACCGCGGCATCGTCGCCGCGCAGCGGCTCGACGATCACCGCCAGGGTGTGCGGGTCGAGATGGGCGACGGTGTCGGCGGGCCGCACCGCCTCGACCAGCTCGTGGCCGATCGTGCGCAGCTGGCCGTCGTCGAACGCCGCCGCCTCGCCGGTCGCGGTCAGGTCGATCAGGATCAGCGCGAAGCGGTGGGTGACGGTGCGCCGGCTGCGTTCCACCGCCTGCTGCAGGCGGTCGATCAGCAGCGGCTGCTGCGGCAGCCGCGTCGCCGCATGGTAAAGGCCGGCCGTCGGCGCCCGCTCCATCCGCGCATCGGTGCCCAGCCTGGCGCGCAGCACCCAGGTCTCCCCGCCCAGCGGGCGCGCCTCCAGCGCCACCGCCTGGCCGTCCTGGCGCCGCGCCGTCCAGCGCCAGCCGGTGTTGCCCTGGTCCGGCGGCCAGCTCAGCACCTCGTCCGAGCGCAGCGCCCAGACCACGTCGCGCAGCCGCGCGCCCGGCCTGCGATGCGGCGCCGGCGAATCCAGCATGGCGAAGAAGGCGCCGGCGATGTCCTCGAGGCGGCCGCCGGCATCGGCCAGCGCCCAGCCCTCGCCCAGGCTCTCGACCGCGCGCGCCAGCCATGCTCCGGCCCGCGCGGCGGCCAGCGGCGCCGTAGCAGGCCCGTCGTCGGGATCGGCGAGGCGGTCGGTTCGGGTCGCTGCGTCCTGCATCGGTTCTGCCCGGCGGGCTGGTTCGGGGCCAGGGCCCGACCATCCTGGCCGCACCCATCGATCGGACAAGAATAGGAAAAACCGCGGTCGATCTCAAGTTAAACCGACGCAATACCGGTCCTATTATTTCATAATCGACGCAGTTTTCCTCGGATTATTCAAAAGGTATTTCGAATTTTATCGAATTTACGCTGAGCCGATTGCGGCGCGGATCGCGTCGGCCACCGTCGCGGTGTCGGCCCTGCCGCCCATGTCGGGGGTGCGCGGCCCGCCCTGGCCGAGCACCTGCTCGATCGCGCCGACGATCAGCCGCTCGGCCTCGGGATGGCCGAGATGAGCCAGCATCATCGCGCCGGACCAGATCATGCCGATCGGGTTGGCGATGCCCTTGCCGGCGATGTCGGGCGCCGACCCGTGCACCGGCTCGAACATCGACGGCTGCGCCCGCTCGGGGTTCAGGTTGGCCGACGGCGCGATGGCGATGGTGCCGGTGACGCCGGGCCCCAGGTCCGACAGGATGTCGCCGAACAGGTTGGACGCGACCACCACGTCGAACCAGTCCGGGTGCATGACGAAATGCGCGGTCAGGATGTCGATGTGGTACTGGCTGGTGGCGATGCCGGGGTGGCGCGCCTTGGCCGCGGCGAAGCGCTCGTCCCAATAGGGCATGGTGTGGATGATGCCGTTCGACTTGGTCGCCGAGGTGACGTGCCGGCGCGGGCGCGATGCGGCCAGCCCGAAGGCGTAGTCGAGGATGCGGTCGACGCCGCGGCGGGTGAACACGGTCTCCTGCACCGCCATCTCGGCCTCGGTGCCGCCGTACAGCCGGCCGCCGATCTCCGAATACTCGCCCTCGACATTCTCGCGCACGATCATCATGTCGATGTCGCCGGGCGCGCGGTCGCGCACCGGCGGGGTGACGCCGGGCAGCAGCCGCACCGGGCGCAGGTTGACATACTGGTCGAAGCGGCGGCGGATCGGGATCAGCAGGCCCCACAGCGAGACGTGATCGGGCACGCCGGGAAAGCCGACCGCGCCGAGGTAGATCGCGTCGAAGTCGGCCAGCCGGTCGAGGCCGTCGGCCGGCATCATCCGCCCGGTGTGGCGGTAGGTCTCGCAGCTCCAGTCGAACGCGGTCCAGGCCACCGAGGCGCCGACCGCGGCGGCGGCGGCTTCCACGGCCCGCTGGCCGTGCGGCATCACTTCCGGCCCGATGCCGTCCCCGGCGATGACGGCGATGCGGTGCGTAGGCATGGGCGGCTCCGGCTGGTGGCGACGGGCGGGCACCATAGCCGGCATGCACGGCGGCCGCCAAGCGGCATCGCTTCGGCCTACTCGATGACGAGCTCGAGCAGCGCGAAGCCGGCCGGTCCCTCGGCGGGCACGAGCACGGCATAGGTCGCGCCGACGTTCACGGCGACGGCGAGCACGAAGCAGACGCCGACCGGCGGCGGCTCGGTCCACAGCGGCGCCGCCTCGTGGCAGACGGCGTTGTCCCAGCGCAGCGCGAACCCGCCGGGATGGGTCTCGACGCCGAGGATCGCGGTGAGACGGGCGCGAAGGTCCGCCGCGATCCCGGCCTCGACGGCGGCGACGTCGCCGGCCGGCAGCCGGGCCAGCAGCGGCGGCGCGCTGGTGGCTGGCGTCGCCGCCGGCTCGGCACAGGCCGGGGTGCCGGCGGCCAGACACAGGGCCAGGGCGACGCCGCCCGGCTTCGCGATCGTGCGCATGGTCTCAGATCCTTCCCGATCGGCGCGCGCCGGCGGCCCGCCGCGACATTGCTCGGTCGCCGCGACCGGCGGCTTGGTTCAAGGCGTCGGTCTCGTGATACGAAGGCAGGCCCGTGAGCGCGGCGGAGTGGCGATGCAGTTCACCTTGAAGCAGGTCACCTATTTCCTGGCGGTCGCCGAGGCCGGCTCCCTGACCGGCGGCGCGGCGCAGCTGGGCGTCTCGCAGTCGGCGGTGACCGAATCGCTGCAGCAGCTCGAGGCGCGGACCGGGGCGGCGCTGTTCAGCCGCCACGCCCGCGGCGTCGACCTCACCTACCAGGGCCACCAGTTCCTGCGCCACGCTCACGCCATCCTGGCCTCGGTGGCCGATGCCGAGCGCGCGATCTCGGCGCGGCCGGAGACGGTGACCGGCCTGCTCAACCTCGGCGTCACCAGCATCGTCTCGGGCTACTTCCTGGCCCATGTGCTGGCGCGCTATCGCCGGCTGTTCCCCAATGTCGACGTCCGCGTCACCGAGGACGAGCGGCCCTATGTCGAGCACCTGCTGGTCAACGGCGAGCTCGATGCCGGCCTGGTCATCGTCTCCAACCTGAAGGAGGCCTATGCGCTGGAGCACGAGACGCTGATGCGCTCGCGCTTCCGGCTGTGGCTGCCGACCGAGCATCCGCTGTGCGCGCGGCCGGCCGTGTCGCTGGCCGACCTGGCCGGGGAGCCGATGGTGGCGCTGGCCGCGGACGAGATCGCGGAGCAGGTGCGCGCCCATTGGGCGACCGCCGGCCGCAGCCCGCGCATCGTGCTGCGCACCTCGTCGGTCGAGGCGGTGCGCAGCCTGGTCGCCACCGGCGCCGGTCTCGCCATCCTGCCCGACATCACCTACCGGCCGTGGTCGCTGGAGGGCGACCGCATCGAGGCGCGCCGGCTGGACGAGGCGATGCCGCCGCTGGACATCGGCATCGCCTGGCGGCGCGGCTCGGCGATGCCGGCGCCGGCCGCCCGCTTCATCGAGATGGCGCGCGAGGACGCAGCGCTGCGCACCCGATAGCTCGCCGTCCGCCATCGGTATTTCCGATGTGCAGCCCTCGGAATTCCGACTTCCGCGGTTCCGGGCATGGCCGTAATGTCGGCAGCAGGGGTCACGCCGCTTCCGTCATTGCGAGCCGCCGACAGGCGGCGTGGCAATCCATACGATCCCGCCCGCGCGCCGAGAGCGTATGGATTGCCGCGTCGCCGCATTGCGCGCAATGACGGTTGCGGGGTGGCGAATAACAGGGGAAGGGACGGGGAGCATGAGTGCGATACTGCGATGGACGGGTGCGGCCGCGGCGCTGGCGCTGGGCGGGCTGGCGACGCCGGCAACGGCACAGCTGACCGAGGCGATGAGCGCGGTCGGCGACGGCGAGGGCGAGGTCCGCATCGTGGCCTGGCCGGGCTATATCGAGCGCGGCGAGACCGACCCGGCCTATGACTGGGTCACCGGCTTCGAGGCCGACACCGGCTGCATGGTCAAGGTGCAGACCGCGGCGACCTCCGACGAGATGGTCGCGCTGATGAACGAGGGCGGCTTCGACCTGGTCACCGCCTCCGGCGACGCCTCGCTGCGGCTGATCTACGGCGAGCAGGTGCAGCCGATCAACATCGCGCTGGTGCCGAGCTGGGGCACGGTCGACCCGCGG
Organism: Alphaproteobacteria bacterium; assembly: GCA_041396705.1. Taxonomy (NCBI): domain Bacteria; kingdom Pseudomonadati; phylum Pseudomonadota; class Alphaproteobacteria; species Alphaproteobacteria bacterium. The sequence goes on along the minus strand of JAWKYB010000005.1, from coordinate 241,303 downwards.
CTGCAGGACGCGCCCTGGCACACGGTCGGCGGCGTGCACTACGGCGTGCCCTACCAGTGGGGCTCCAATGTGCTGGCCTACAACACCGAGGTGTTCCCGGAGCCGCCGCAGAGCTGGAGCGTGGTCTTCGCCGAGACGACGCTGCCCGACGGCCAGAGCAACGTCGGCCGGGTCGAGGCCTTCGACGGCCCGATCCACATCGCCGACGCGGCGCTCTATCTGATGCACAACCAGCCCGACCTGGGCATCACCAACCCCTATGAGCTGAACGAGACGCAGTATGCGGCCGCGCTCGACCTGCTGCGCCAGCAGCGCGAGCTGGTGCTGCGCTACTGGCACGACGCCTTCGTGCAGATCGACGACTTCACCAACGAGGGCGTGGTCGCCTCCGGCAGCTGGCCGTTCCAGGTCAACATCCTGCAGGCCGGCGGCGCGCCGATCGCCTCGACCATCCCGGCCGAGGGCGCGACCGGCTGGGCCGACACGCTGATGCTGCACGCCGAGGCGCCGAACCCGAACTGCGCCTACAAGTTCCTCGAGCACAGCCTGTCGTCGAACCTGCAGGGCGACCTCGCCGCCTGGTTCGGTTCGGTGCCGGCGGTGCCGGCCGCCTGCGGCACCTCAGAACTGCTCGGGCCGGAGGGCTGCAAGGTCAACGGCATGGACGACTTCGACAAGATCTGGTTCTGGCGCACGCCGCTGGCCGAATGCGACAGCCAGGAGGCCTGCGTGCCCTACTACCGCTGGGTCACCGACTACATCGCGGTGCTCGGCGGGCGCTGAGACCCGACGACGGGCGCGCGCCGGATCGTGCGGTGTTGCGTCCTTCGACAAGGTTTGGATGATGAAGAGCTGTGGGCTTTGCCGGCTGGGATCCCGTGGGCCGCGCAAGATGACGCCGCATCATCCTGAGCCTGTCGAAGGGCGCTTGCCGCCCCTGCGGCGCACCTGACCGTGGCGCAGGAAAGCGAAGTGCCGGCGGCGGACGCGCCGCCCTCGATCGCGATCCGCTTCGAGGGAGTGGAGCGGCGCTTCGGCGCGGTCGCCGCGGTCGACGGCGTCGACTTCGAGATCGCCGACGGCGAGTTCTTCTCCATGCTCGGCCCCAGCGGCTCGGGCAAGACCACCTGCCTCAGGCTGATCGCCGGCTTCGACCAGCCGACGGCCGGCCGGATCACCCTGCACGGCCGCGACATGGCGCGGGTGCCGCCGTTCGACCGCGACGTCAATACGGTGTTCCAGGACTATGCGCTGTTCCCGCACATGTCGGTGCTGCAGAACGTCGCCTACGGCCCGATGATCCGCGGCGTGCCGTGGCACGTCCGCCGGGCCGAGGCGCTGCGCATGCTGGAGATGGTCTCGCTCGCGGCGATGGCGCAGCGCCGGCCGGCGCAGCTGTCCGGCGGCCAGCGCCAGCGGGTGGCGCTGGCCCGCGCGCTGATCAACAAGCCCTCCGTGCTGCTGCTCGACGAGCCGCTGGGCGCCCTCGACCTCAAGCTGCGCGAACAGATGCAGGAGGAGCTGAAGGCGCTGCAGCAGCAGGTCGGCATCACCTTCATCTACGTCACACACGACCAGGGCGAGGCGCTGGCGATGTCCGACCGCATCGCCGTGTTCAACGAGGGCCGGATCGAGCAGATCGGCAGCCCGCGCGAAATCTACGATGCGCCGCGCACGGCCTTCGTCGCCGGCTTCGTCGGCGCCGCCAACGTGTTCGGCGCGGAGGCCGGCGCGCGGCTGCTCGGCGAGCCGGTGGCCTTCGCGGTGCGGCCGGAGCGGCTGCGCCTGCTGCCGGCCGGCGCCGCGGCGGACGGCCTGCTGGCGATGGCCGGCCAGGTCGAATCCCACACCTACCATGGCGCCAGCCTGCGCACGGTGGTGCGGCTGGACGGCGGCGAGGCGGTGCGCGTTACCGGCGATGTCGATGCGGTGCTGGCCGTCGGCGTACCCTGCACGGTGGCGGCGCGGCCGGAGCATGTCGCCCGGCTGGAGGGCGATGCCGGCGACGCGCCGCCGGGCGCGGCATGAGCGCGGCCGCCGACGTCGCCGCGCCGCGGCTGCCGGCCGACGGGCCGTCGCGGCAGATCTCGCGGCTGCTGTTCGCCCACCCGGTGCTGCTGCTGGTGCTGCTGGCGACTCCGCCGCTGCTGTGGCTGGGCGTCATCTATCTCGGCTCGCTGTTCACCCTGCTGGCGCACAGCTTCTTTTCCATCGACGGCTTCACCGGCCAGACGGTCTACGAGCCGACCCTCGCCACCTATGGCGAGCTGTTCACCGCCGCCAACATGGACGTGGTGCTGCGCACCGCCGCGATGGCCGCGGCGGTCACGGTCGCCTGCGCCGCCATCGCCTTTCCGGTCGCCTACTACGCCGCGCGCTACGCCTCGCCGAGGGCCAAGGCGGTGTTCTACCTGGCGGTGATGCTGCCGCTGTGGTCCAGCTACCTGGTCCGGGTCTACGCCTGGAAGCTGATCCTGGCGCGCGAGGGCATCGTGCCCTGGCTCGCCGACCAGCTGTCGCTGACCTGGGCGCTGGACGGCGTGCTGTCGATCCCGGTGATCGGCGGCGCCACCCTGTCGACCAGCTACATCGGCACCTGGCTGGTGTTCACCTACATCTGGCTGCCGTTCATGATCCTGCCGGTGCAGGCGGCGCTGGAGCGGGTGCCGCGGCACCTGGTCGAGGCCTCGGCCGATCTGGGCGCCCGGCCGCGCCAGACCTTCCGCACGGTGATCCTGCCGCTGGCGCTGCCCGGCGTGGTCGCCGGCTCGATCTTCACCTTCTCGCTGACGCTGGGCGACTATATCATCCCCGGCATCATCGGCAGCTCGCGGCCGTTCATCGGCCAGGTGGTGCTGTCGCTGCAGGGCACCGCCGGCAACATCCCGCTGGCCGCCGCCTTCGCGGTGGTGCCGATCGCGATCATGGCCGTCTATCTCACCGTCGCCCGCAAGCTGGGGGCGTTCGATGCGCTGTGACGCCGCCGCCGTTCCCGCCCGTCCGCCGGCCCGTCATCCCCAGCCTTGCCCCGGAGATCTCCCGGAAACGGCGCACGTGTCCATGGCGGTCCCCGGCACATGGTCGGGGACGATGCGCGGTTGGGCAGGGACGCGCCCGTGAGCGCGGGGGCGCAGCGCATCGGCCGGCCGTCGCCGTGGCTGAAGCTGGCCGCGGTGGGCGGGCTGCTGTTCCTGCACCTGCCGCTGGCTTCGATCTTTCTCTACGCCTTCTCCACCGAGGACCGCAGCTACCAGTTCCCGCCGCCGGGGCTGACGCTGGACTGGTTCGCGGTGGCCTGGTCGCGCGACGACATCTGGGCCGCCATCGGCCTCAGCCTGCGCATCGCCGCGCTGTCGACCGCGATCGCGCTGGTGCTCGGCACCCTGTTCTCGGCGGCGCTGATGCGCTGGCGCGGCTTCGGCCAGAACGCGCTGTCGCTGCTGGTGATCCTGCCGATCGCGCTGCCCGGCGTCATCACCGGCATCGCGCTGCGCTCCACCTACGGCATGGTCGGCATCGACTTCTCGGTGCTGACCATCGTCGCCGGCCACGCCACCTTCTGCATCGTCGTGGTCTACAACAACGTCGTCGCCCGGCTCAGGCGCAGCTCGCCCTCGCTGTTCGAGGCCTCGATGGACCTCGGCGCCGACATGCTGCAGACCTTCCGCTACGTGGTGCTGCCGAACATCGCGACCGCGCTGCTGGCCGGCGGCATGCTGGCGTTCGCGCTGTCGTTCGACGAGGTCATCGTCACCACCTTCACCAGCGGCCAGCAGCAGACGCTGCCGATCTGGATGCTGAGCGAGCTGATCCGGCCGCGGCAGCGGCCGGTGACCAACGTGGTCGCCTGCTTCGTCATCCTGGTCACCTTCTTCCCCATCCTGATCGCGTATTACCTGACCCGCGGCACCCACGACGTGTCCGGCTCCGGCAAGTAGGAGGCTGAAATGCGGACCAAGCTGCTGATCGGCGGCGCGCTCGTCGCCGGCGACGGTCCGGTGGAGGAGATCGTCAACCCGGCGACCGGCGCGCGGATCGTCGGCGTGCCGGAGGCGAGCGCCGAGCAGGTCGACGCCGCGGTGCGCGCGGCCGGCGCGGCATTCGACGCCTGGTCGCAGACCACGCCGGCTGCCCGCGGCGCCCGGCTGCTGGCGCTGGCCGACGCCATCGAGAAGGACGCCGACGCCTTCGCCGCGCTGGAATCGCTGAACTGCGGCAAGCCGCGGGCCCGGATGGCCGAGGATGAGATGCCGGCGATCGTCGACACGTTCCGCTTCTTCGCCGGCGCCGCCCGCTGCCTGCCCGGCAGCGCCGCCGGCGAATACATGGCCGGCCACACCAGCATGCTGCGCCGCGACCCGGTCGGCGTGGTCGGCTCGATCGCGCCGTGGAACTACCCGCTGATGATGCTGGCGTGGAAGATCGCCCCGGCGCTGGCGGCCGGCAACGCGGTGGTGCTGAAGCCGTCGGAACAGACGCCGCTGACCGCGCTGAAGCTGGCCGAGGTGCTGAACGACATCTTCCCCGCCGGGGTGATCAACGTCGTCGCCGGACGCGGCGAGACCGTCGGCGCCGCGCTGACCAGCCATCCCGGCGTGCGCATGGTGTCGCTGACCGGCGACATCGCCACCGGCCAGAAGGTGCTGCAGGCGGCCGCCCGCACGCTGAAGCGCACCCACCTGGAGCTGGGCGGCAAGGCGCCGGTGATCGTGTTCGACGACGCCGACATCGACGCGGTGGTCGAGGGCGTGTCGGCCGGCGCCTTCTACAACGCCGGCCAGGACTGCACCGCGGCCTGCCGGGTCTACGCCGGCGCCAAGGTCCACGACCGGCTGGTCGCCGACCTGACCGGCGCGCTCGGCGCGCTGAAATACGGCGACCCGGCCGGCGCCGACACCTTCTTCGGGCCGCTGATCAGCCTGCGCCAGCGCGAGCGGGTGGCGAGCTTCGTCGAGCGCGCGCGCGGCCTCGGCCATACCGAGATCACCATCGGCGGCGAGAGCGGCGGCGGCGCCGGCTTCTTCTACAAGCCGACGCTGGTGGCGGGCGCGCGCCAGGAGGACGAGATCGTGCGCCGCGAGGTGTTCGGCCCGGTGGTCTCGGTCACCCGGTTCGACGATCCCGCCCAGGCGGTGGCCTGGGCCAACGACAGCGACTACGGGCTGGCCTCCTCGGTGTGGACCCGCGACGTGACCAAGGCGATGCACGCGGCCGCGCGGCTGCAATATGGCTGCACCTGGATCAACTGCCACTTCACCCTGGTCAACGAGATGCCGCACGGCGGCATGAAGATGTCGGGCTACGGCAAGGACATGTCGATGTACGGGCTGGAGGACTACACCGTCGCCCGCCACGTGATGGCGCGCTGGGGCTAGACGCGCGCGCGTGTCGCGGCGGCTCGTTTCGTCATCGGAGCGGGCCCCGGCGACGGCGCGTCCGCCCGGCCGGCGCAACGGCCTCTCCGGCGTTTACAGTCCCATGACGGGATGATAGGTTCCGCCCGCTTTTTCGGGGCGGCCGGCCCTTCGGCGCCTCTCGGTCCGATCACCCTCTCGCAACCTCGCGTCGGCGGACAGTGCGGCGATGAAGATTATTGCTGGCAACTCGAACCGGCCGCTGGCCGAGGCGGTCTCGGCCGCGCTGAACATCCCCATCACCCGCGCCAGCATCCGGCGGTTCTCCGACATGGAGATCTTCGTCGAGGTGCACGACAACATGCGCGGCGAGGACGTGTTCGTCGTCCAGTCGACCTCGTTCCCGGCCAACGACAACCTGATGGAACTGCTGGTGGTGCTGGACGCGCTGAAGCGCAGCTCGGCCCGCCGGGTGACCGCGGTGATGCCCTATTACGGCTATGCCCGCCAGGACCGGAAGACCGGACCGCGCACGCCGATCTCCGCCAAGCTGGTCGCCGACCTGATCACCACCGCCGGCGCCGACCGGGTGCTGACGCTGGAGCTGCACGCCGGCCAGATTCAGGGTTTCTTCAACGGGCCGGTCGACAACCTGTTCTCCGGCCCGCTTTTCGCCAAGGACATCAAGGAGCGTTTCGGCACCGACAACCTGATGATCGTGTCGCCCGACGTCGGCGGCGTGGTCCGGGCGCGCGGAATCGCGCGGCGGCTTGACGTGGACCTTGCGATCATCGATAAGCGCCGCGAACGGGCCGGCGTCTCGGAGGTGATGAACATCATCGGCGAGGTCGAGGGCCGGATCTGCATTCTGGTCGACGATATCGTCGATACGGCCGGGACCCTGTGCAACGCCGCCGTCGCGCTGATGGAGGCGGGGGCCGAACGGGTCGCCGCCTATGTGTCGCACGGCGTGCTGTCCGGTGGCGCGGTTGCCCGCGTCACCGCGTCGCCGTTGGAGCAGCTGGTGCTGACCGACAGCATCCAGGCGACCGAGGCGGTGCGGGTGGCGGAGAATATCCGCCAGCTGTCGGTGGCGCCGCTGATTGCCGAGGCGACCCGGCGGATCAGCGAGGAGCGCTCGGTATCGAGCCTGTTCGACTGAGCGCCCGGCGCCGCGCCGGGCGGGACATGAGCGGATCGTTTTGGCGCCGGGGCGGGGCAGCCCGCGGCGCCCGTGGGTTTGGAGGATGGTAGCATGGCTGAGATGAGCACGCTGGCGGTGGAGCCGCGCGAGGGCCGCGGCAAGGGCGGGGCCCGGGCGGTGCGGCGCGAGGGCCTGGTTCCGGGCATCGTCTACGGCGCCGGCAGCGAGCCGACGCTGGTGGCGATGGAGGGCCGCGCGCTGATGCGCGAGCTGCGCAAGCCGGGCTTCTTCGCCCAGCTCTATCAGCTCAAGGTCGGCGACGCCGAGGAGCGGGTGCTGCCGCGCGCGGTGCAGTTCGACCCGGTCAGCGATGCGCCGATCCACTTCGACCTGATGCGCGTGTCGTCCGACATGACCATCGTGGTCGCGATCCCGGTGCGGTTCCTGCAGGAAGGCGCCTCGCCCGGCCTGAAGGCCGGCGGCGTGCTCAACGTCGTCCGCCACGAGGTCGAGCTGCATTGCCCGGTCGACGCGATCCCCGACCATATCGAGATCGACCTGACCGACACCCAGATCGGCGAATCGATCCATTTCAGTCGGGTGACCGGCGCGGCCGACATGAAGCCGGTGATCACCGACCGCGATTTCACCATCGCCACCATCGCCCCGCCGACGGTCGCCACCGCCGCCGCGGCCGGCGAGGGCGAGGAGGAAGAGGGCGAGGAGGACTGACCGGCCCGGCGCGACCCGCGCCGGCCGTCCGGGTGAGCCGCCATGCTGCTGTTCGTCGGGCTGGGCAATCCGGGCGCGGACTATGCCCGCAACCGGCACAATATCGGCTTCATGGCGGTCGACGCGATCGCGCAGCGGCACGGCTTCGGTCCGTGGCGCCGCCGCTTCCAGTCCGAGGTGGCCGAGGGCGCGCTTGACGGCGAGAAGGTGATCGCGGTCAAGCCGCAGACCTACATGAACCATTCCGGCCGCGCCGTCGGCGAGGCGCTGCGCTTCTTCAAGCTGGCCCCGAACGCGGCGTTCGTCTTCTACGACGAGCTCGACCTCGCGCCCGGCAAGATCCGGGTCAAGCTGGGCGGCGGGCGCGGCAGCCACAACGGCATCCGCGACATCACCGACCACATCGGCGCCGACTTCTGGCGCGTGCGCATCGGCATCGGCCATCCCGGCCACAAGGACGCGGTGATCGGCCACGTGCTGAAGGACTTCGCCAAGTCGGACCGCGGCTGGCTGGAGACCCTGCTCGACTCGGTCGCCGCGGCGGCGCCGCTGCTGGTGACCGGCGACCCGAACGGCTTCATGAACAAGGTCGCCGTGGCGCTGCAGCCGCCGCGCGAGCCGAAGCAACCGCCCGGCCCGAAGGCCCAGCCGGCCGGCGCGCCCGGCCCGAGTTCGAGCCCGCCGCCGCTGGCCGGCGACACCGCCGCGGCGCCGGAGGCGCCGAAGGGCGCGCTCGGCGCGGCGCTGGCGCGGGTGTTCGGCCGCGGCGGGGCGGACTGAGGCCACCCCTTGACCGGCGGCGCTGCCTGCGCCGCCCAACACGGAACAGCTCATGGGTTTCAAATGCGGCATCGTCGGCCTGCCCAACGTCGGCAAGTCGACCCTGTTCAACGCGCTGACCGCCACCGCGGCGGCCGAGGCGGCGAACTATCCGTTCTGCACGATCGAGCCCAATGTCGGCCGGGTCGCGGTGCCCGACCCGCGGCTCGACACCATTGCCGGGCTGGCCAGGTCGGCCAAGACCGTGCACACCCAGATCGAGTTCGTCGACATCGCCGGCCTGGTCCGCGGCGCCAGCAAGGGCGAGGGCCTGGGCAACCAGTTCCTCGCCAACATCCGCGAGGTCGACGCCATCGCCCATGTGCTGCGCTGCTTCGCCGACGACAACGTCACCCATGTCGAGGGCCGGGTCGATCCGGTCGACGACGCCGAGACGGTCGAGACCGAGCTGATGCTGGCCGACCTCGACAGCCTGGAGAAGCGGGCGGTTGCCGCGGAGAAGCGGGCCAAGGGCGGCGACCGCGACGCCAAGGCCGAGCTGCCGGTGATGCAGGCCGCGCTGGCGGCCCTGCGCGAGGGCCTGCCGGCGCTGAGCGTGCTGGCGGGGCTGTCGGCGGAGGACAGGGTCACCTTCCGGCGGCTGCAGCTGCTGACCGGCAAGCCCGTGCTCTATGTCTGCAACGTCGACGAGGCCTCGGCGGCAGGCGGCAACGCGTTCAGCGCCGCGGTCGAGGCGATGGCCGCCCGGAAGGGCGCCGAGGCGGTGGTGATCTCGGCCAAGATCGAGTCCGAGCTGGCCATGCTCGACGCCGACGACAAGGCCCTGTTCCTCGCCGAGCTCGGGCTGGCCGAGCCGGGCCTCAACCGCTTCATCCGCGCCGGCTATGGCCTGCTCGGCCTGATCACCTTCTTCACCGCCGGCCCGAAGGAGGCGCGCGCCTGGACCGTGCCGGTCGGCGCCAAGGCGCCGGCCGCCGCCGGCACCATCCACGGCGACTTCGAGCGCGGCTTCATCTGCGCCGAGACCATCGCCTTCGAGGACTACATCGCCACCGGCGGCGAGGCGGCGGCGAAGGAAGCCGGCAAGATGCGCCAGGAGGGCAAGGAATATGTCGTCCACGACGGCGACGTGATGCTGTTCCGCTTCAACGTGTAGCCGGCGCCGGCTCGTAGCCGAACGGCAGCGCCCCGCGCTGGTTGAGGTCGACCGCCAGGCGGTGGCCGGCGGGCGGATGGGCGCGGTCGGCGCAGTCGAGGCGGTCGCAGGCGCGGCAGTGCGGGCCGATCGGGGTCGCCGCCGCATCGACGGCCAGCGCCAGGCCGTCGGCATAGACGGTCTGCGCGGCGTGGGCGGCATCGCAGCCCAGCATCAGCGCATGCAGCCGCGGCGGCTCGCCGTGGCCCAGGCCCGGCCCTTCGACCGTGCGGGCGACGGCAAGGAAGCGCGCGCCGTCGGGCATCTCCGCCAGCTGCACCCGGGTGCGGCCGGGGGTGCGGAAGGCGTCGTGCAGCACCCAGCGCGGGCAGGCGCCGCCGAAGCTGGGCAACTGCATGCCGCCGGCCGACAGCCGCTTCGCCACGTTGCCGGCGCGGTCGACCTTGACCAGGAAGAACGGCACGCCGCGCGCGCCCGGCCGGCCCAGCGTGGTCAGCCGGTGGCAGGCCTGCTCGAAACCGACGTCGAAGCGCGCGGCGACCACGTCGATATCGTAGCGCGCGGCGGTGGCCGCCCGGTAGACCGCGTCGTAGGGCATCATCGCCGCGCCGGCGAAATAGTGCGCCAGCGCCAGCCCGCCGAGATCGGCCGCCTCGCCGTCCAGCCGGGCATCTGCCAGCAGGCGCACGATCAGCGCGCGGTGATGCACCAGGGCGAACTGGGCCAGCAGCTGGAACAGCCGCGCCGGCGGCGGCAGCATCTCGTTGAGCAGGATGCGGCGTCCGTGGGTGTCGTAGCGGCGCAGCACGCCCGCCATCACCTCGGCCGGCATGATCCGCACCCGGGTGCCGTAGTGCTGGTCGAGATGGGCTGCGAGCGCGGGCAGCGCGACGCGACTGCCCAGCCCGGCATCGGCCGACAGCGCCTCCGCCGCCTCCTCCAGCGCCGGGAAGTGGTTGCCGGCGGCCTGCAGCGCGTCGCGCACGCGCTCGAGCGCCAGCGCGGCGCCCGCCGGTGCGAGGGTGCCGGCCGGGTCCTCGACCGGCCGCGCGGTCGCGGCGTCGCGATAGGCGCGGTACAGGTTGACCACCGCCTGCGCGGCGGCCGGCGAGGCCTCGGCGAAGTCGATCAGGTCCTGGCGGCGGATGTCCTCGCCCTCGAACAGCGGGTCGCCGAACACCTCGCCCAGCGCCGCCGACAGACGCGCCGCATCGTCTTCGGCGAAGCTCTGCAGGTCGAGGTCGAACAGCCGCCCGATCTTCAGCAGCAGGTCGATGGTCACCGGCCGCTGGTTGCGCTCGATCAGGTTCAGGTAGCTGGCGGAGATGCCCAGCCGCTCGGCCAGCGCCGCTTGGGTCAGGCCCCGGTCGCGCCGCAGCCGGCGCAGCTTGTGGCCCAGCATCGCTTTCTTCGCCATGCCGCAGTATGTCAAGAAACGACAATATTACAATATCGATTTAAGTGTGTACGACCGATCGACAGTGTGGCCGTAATTCGCGGAAAACCGCGGAAATCTGGATTGCAGGGCCGCTTCCCCGCTGTGCATGGTGCGCGGCATCGGATCCGTTGTCGATTGACAGGATCTACAGCCACGCGAAAGGAGATCGTCATGGCACCGCTCGACACCATGCCCGACAGCGAGACCGGCGCGGCGGATGCCGACCGCTTCGCCGGCATCCGCCGCGACTACGCGCCCGAGGAGGTCGAGCGGCTGCGCGGCTCGCTCCGCATCCGCCACACCCTGGCCGAGCGCGGCGCCGCCCGGCTGTGGCGCACCCTGCGCACCCGGCCCTATGTCAACGCGTTGGGCGCCACCACCGGTTGCCAGGCGGTGCAGATGGCCCGCGCCGGGCTGGAGTCGATCTACCTGTCCGGCTGGCAGGTGGCGGCGGACGCCAACGAATCCGGCAACATGTACCCCGACCAGAGCCTGTATCCGGCCAACTCGGTGCCGCAGGTGATCCGGCGGATCAACCGCGCGCTGCAGCGCGCCGACCAGATCGAGCACAGCGAGGGCGGGGCACGGCGCGACTGGTTCGTGCCGATCGTCGCCGACGCCGAGGCCGGTTTCGGCGGGCCGCTGAACGCGTTCGAGCTGATGAAGGCGATGATCGAGGCCGGCGCCGCCGGCGTGCATTTCGAGGACCAGCTCGCCTCGGAGAAGAAGTGCGGCCACCTCGGCGGCAAGGTTCTGGTGCCGATCAAGAGCTTCGTCCGCACGTTGAACGCGGCCCGGCTGGCGGCGGACGTGATGCAGGTGCCGACGGTGCTGATCGCGCGGATCGACGCGGAAAGCGCCAAGCTGATCACCAGCGACGTCGACGCGCGCGACCATCCCTTCATCGACCGCGCCACCCGCACCGACGAGGGCTTCCACCCGATCAACCCGGACGGACGGATGGACTATTGCGTGGCGCGCGCCTTCGCCTTCGCGCCCTATGCCGACCTGATCTGGATGGAGACGTCGAAGCCGAACCTGGAGCAGGCGCGGATCTTCGCCGAGCGGGTGCACGAGCGCTTCCCCGGCAAGATGCTGGCCTACAACTGCTCGCCCAGCTTCAACTGGAAGAAGCACCTGGGCGCGGACGACATCGCCCGCTTCCAGCGCGCGATCGGCGCGATGGGCTACAAGTACCAGTTCATCACGCTGGCCGGCTTCCACTCGCTGAACTACGCCACATTCCAGCTCGCCCGCGGCTATGCCGAGCGGCAGATGGCGGCCTATGCCGAGCTGCAGGCGGCAGAGTTCGCGGCCGAGGCCGACGGCTACACCGCCACCCGCCACCAGCGCGAGGTCGGCACCGGCTATTTCGACCTGGTGTCCCAGGCCGTCGCCGGCGGCCGCAGCGCCACCACGGCGATGGCCGAGAGCACCGAGGCCGCCCAGTTCTGAGCGCAACTGCGTTGGCCGGACCCGGCGCGCCAAGGCGGCGTCGCCGGCCCGGCCGGACGTGAAAGGGACCGAGACCATGAGCACCGCAGCCGACGCGAACGCCGATCCGGCTTCGCCCGACCGCATCACCGTCTTCGCCCGCGAGTTCGGGCCGGCGGCGATGGAATATCATCGCCGCGAGATGGGGCGGCGCGGCTATCGCCTCGCCGGGCCGATCGTGCGCCAGAACGTCTTCCTGGTCGACGGACCCGGCAAGCCGAGCCCGCTGCTGGACGGCGAGCCGCACTATGCGGCGACGTTCGTGCGGGTCGCCGGCCACAGCGCAGCCTGACCCGCCGCCCGCGGGCGGCGGCGCGCGTCCCCCCGTGGCGCCGCCGTCCGCGGCCGCCTTCGCCGGCGTGTGCGCGAACTGTCGCGCGGCCGTCAATTTTCCCCTGACAGTCGCCCCCCGGCATGGTTTGGTGCAGCCAAACCGCGACCGCGGACCGCGGCGGGGCCTGCATGCGATGGCACGGCCCTTGCTGACCCAACCGCGAACGCATCAGCAGGGAGGACGACAGCCATGAATCTCGGGCTCTGGCATCTTGGCGCGGCGGTGGCCGTGGTGACCGCGGCAGGCACCGGCTCGGCGCGGGCCCAGGTCGACATCAACTTCACGCTCGACTGGCGCTACCAGGGGCCGACGGCGGCCTATCTCGTCGCCGCCGACAAGGGCTATTTCGAGGAAGAGGGCCTCGACGTCACCATCGACGCCGGCAACGGCTCGGCAGGCGCGGTGACCCGCGTGGCCAGCGGTGCCTATCAAATGGGCATGGCCGACATCAACGCGGTGGTCAATTTCGTGGTCGAGAACCCCGACCAGGACATCAAGGCCGTCTACATGCTGTACGACGCGCCGCCGTTCAGCGTGTTCACCCTGAAGACCAGCGGCATCGAGACGCCGGCGGACATGGAGGGCCGCTCGCTGGGCGCGCCGGTGTTCGACGCCTCCTACCAGCTGTTCCCTGCCTTCGCGGCCGAGACCGGCATCGACGAGAGCAAGGTCGAGCGGATCAACATGGACGTGCCGCTGCGCGAGACCATGCTGGCGACCGGCGAGGTCGACATGATCTCCGGCCACTTCTTCTCCTCGATGCTCGACCTGCGCGCCAAGGGCGTGGCCGAGGAGGACGTGCGCTATTTCCTCTATGCCGACTACGGCATGGACTTCTACGGCAATGCGGTGATCGCCTCGGGCGATTTCATCGCCGAGCATCCGGACGCGATCGCCGCCTTCCTGCGCGCGCTGGCCCGCGGCTGGCAGGACGTGATCGCGGACCCGGCCGCCGCGATGGACTCGGTGGTGGCGCGCGACCCGCTGGTCGACCCGGCGCTAGAACTGGAGCGGCTGCACCTGGCGCTCGACAAGAACGTGATGACGCCGTTCGTGATGGAGCACGGCATGGGCACCATCGTGCCCGAGCGCATGGCCAGCGCCATCGACCAGCTCGCCATCGCCTATGGCTTCACCGACAAGCCGACCGTCGACCAGATCTGGACCGACGCCTTCCTGCCGGAAGCGGAGCTGCGGATGATCGGCCAGTAGGACCGGGGCCGCGCGCCGGTCCGGGGCGGCCGCTTCCGCACCGGCGCGCGGTATCCGCCGATGGCCTTTCTCGAAGTCGACAGTGTCGCGCTGTCCTACGGCGGCGACGGCGGCGATGGCGGCACCCTTGCACTGCAGGATTGCAGCCTGGCGGTCGAGCGCGGCGATTTCGTCGCGCTGGTCGGGCCGTCGGGCTGCGGCAAGTCCTCGCTGCTGAAGGTGGTCAGCGGCCTGTACCCGGTCAGCGCCGGCAGCGCCCGGCTCGACGGCAAGCCGATCACCGGCCCGCAGCACGGCGTCGGCATGGCGTTCCAGAACGCCACGCTGCTGCCCTGGCGCAACACGCTGGACAACGTGCTGCTGCCGCTGGAAGTGAGCGACGCGCACCGGCGCACCTTCCGCGCCCGCAAGGCGCAGCACGTGGCCGCCGCCCGCGAGCTGCTGTCGATCGTCGGCCTGTCGGAGTTCGAGCGGCACGCGCCATACCAGCTGTCCGGCGGCATGCAGCAGCGCGCCTCGCTGTGCCGCTCGCTGATCCACGACCCGGATCTGCTGCTGCTCGACGAGCCGTTCGCCGCGCTGGACGCCTTCACCCGCGAGGAGCTGTGGGCGGTGCTGCAGGACCTGCACGCGCGCAAGCGGTTCACCGTGGTGCTGGTCACCCACGACCTGCGCGAGGCGGTCTATCTCGCCGACACGGTCTATGTCGTCAGCAAGCGGCCCGGCCGCATCGTCAGCCGGCGCGACATCGCGCTGGCGCGGCCGCGCACGCTGGACGACACCTTCGCGCCCGACTTCGTCGACATCGTCCACCACCTGCGCGACCAGATCAGCGAGGTGCGGGCGGCATGAACCCGAAGCTGGCCCAGAGGATCGCGCCGTGGGCGGCAACCGCGCTGCTGCTGGTGGTGTGGGAGGTGGCCTGCCGGGCGTTCGCGGTGAAGGAGTTCGTGCTGCCGACGCCGAGCGCCAGCCTGGCCGAGCTGTGGAACTCGCGCGCCGTGATCGTGCACTTCGCCTGGCCGACGCTGTGGGTCACGCTGGCCGGTTTCGCGGTGGCGGTGGTGTTCGGCATCTTCCTCGGCGTGGTCACCGGCGCCTCGGCGCTGACCTATGCCGCGCTCTATCCGATGCTGATCGGCTTCAACTCGATCCCCAAGGTGGCGATCGTGCCGGTGCTGGTGGTCTGGTTCGGCTTCGGCATCGTGCCGGGCGTGCTGACCGCCTTCCTGATCTCGTTCTTCCCGATCGTCGTCAACGTCGCGACCGGGCTGGCGACGCTGGAGCCGGAGCTGCGCGACGTGCTGCGCTCGCTGGGCGCGCGCCCGATCGACATCCTGCTCAAGGTCGGGCTGCCGCGGGCGATGCCCTATTTCTTCGCCTCGCTGAAGGTGGCGGTGACGCTGGCCTTCGTCGGCACCATCATCGCCGAGACCATGGCCGGCAACCAGGGCATCGGCAACATGATGCAGACCGCCTCGTCCAACTTCAACGTGCCGCTGGTGTTCGCCGGCCTGATCGTGGTCGCGGTGATGGGCGTCGGCATGTACGCTGCCTTCGCCTGGGTCGAGAAGCGGATGACCGGCTGGGCCTACCGCGGCGGCGGCGGCGTGGGCTGAGCGGCCGAGCAACCCGTCGGCCGGCGCGGGCGCGTGCCAGGAACCTACGAAAAGCGTGTCCTGCGGACGCCGTACATCATTGCCTATGCGCTGAGCGACGGCGCGATCACGGTCCTTCGGGTGATCCATGCCGGACGTAACTGGCCGGACGGCGGCTGGCCTCGGTGACCTCGCATGGCCGCTGCCGGAACTCGGCCCTACTCGGCGGCCTTCCCCTCACCCGAGGCGGCCACCAACGCCTCGGCCGGCGCCTCGTCGGGCTTGGCGACCGGCAGCATGCGGTCGAACAGCGCCTCCCAGTCCTTGGTCGCCGCCTCCCAGGTGCGGCGGCCGGCGGTCAGCCGGGCCTGGGCGCTCATCCGCCGGAACTCGCTGTCGTTGTTCAGCAGCTTCAGCACCGCGGTGGCGAAGGCGCCCTCGTCGTCGGTGACGAAGCCGGACTGGTTGTCGCGCACCCGCTCCACCGCCGCGCCGCTGGGCTTGACCACGGCCGGCAGGCCGACCGCCTGGCTCTCGGCCAGCGTGCCTGCCATCATGTCGAGCGGGCTGCCGGCATGCAGGTGCACGCGGGCGGCGCGCATCGCCGCCGCCATCTCGAGGTCGGGCAGCGGCGCCTTGACCTTGACGTTGCGGTGCTTGGCCGAGGCGACGATGTGGTGGATCGACTTGAAGTCGTCGGCCAGCGGCGCGCCGTTGGCGAAGGCATGCAGCGCGGCGGAGTAGATGTGCAGCTCGGCCTTCGGCGCGATCGGATGGATGCCCTCGAGCCAGGCCTGCATCAGCCAGCCGAGGCCGTGGCGCGGGTCGCCGGTGACGATCGCCGTCGGCGCCTCCGCGCTTTCCATCGGCTTGCGTTCCAGGAACGCCGGCGCGACCCCGGGCGAGATCACGGTGAACGGCATCTGCAACAGCTCGTCCCAGGTCTGCTCGTGATAGGCGCCCTGCAGCACCGTGTGCGCGTCGAAGGCCAGGATGCGCGGCCGGTGGACGTCGTTCTGCAGGGTGAAGCCGGGCGCGTTGGCCCACAGGATGCGCCGCGGCACATCGGCGACGAAGTTCAGCGACGACGGCCGCCGGCACGCGATCAGCACGTCGGCGCGCGGCGGCCGCTCGCCGTCGAGCGCGCGCCAGGCGACGGCGTCGACCGGCTCGGGATCGCTGCAGCGGGTGAACACCTGGACCGTATGGTCGCGCTCGGTCAGGGCGAGCGCGAGATGGGCGACCGCCTTCTCCATCGCACCGGCCGGCCCGGCGACGGCCTGGGTGCCGGTATAGGTGTGGGCGTCGTCGACGATGATGATGTGCATGGCGTCTGGCTTATACGGGGCGCCCTCGGCCTTGCCAAGCGGCGGCACGGAGTCAATTTGTACGCACGGCCCGGCGGCCGGCGGAAAGGATGGCATGGACCGACCCTCATACGCGATGCTGGACTGGCGCGGCGCCGTCGCGGTGACCGGCGCCGACGCGGTGCCGTTCCTGCAGGGCCTGGTCTCCAACGACGTCGCGCGGGTCGCGCCGGACCGGGCGATCTGGACCGCCTTCCTGACCGCGCAGGGCAAGTTCCTGCACGAGTTCATGGTGGTCGCCGCCGGCGACGCGCTGCTGCTGGACTGCGAGCGGGCGCGGCGTGCCGACCTGGTGCGGCGGCTGAAGGTCTACCGGCTGCGCTCGCAGGCGACCGTGGCGGAGGCGGAGGCGCAGGTGGCCGTGCTGTTCGGGCCGGACCTGGCCGAAGCGACGGGGCTGGACCTCGCGCCCGGCGCGGCGCGGGCGGTGCCGGGCGGCGTCGTCTACGGCGATCCGCGGCTGCCGGCGCTGGGCCTGCGCGCGCTGCTCGACCCCGACGGCGCGGCGTGGCTGCGCGGCCTCGGCCTCGCCGAGGCGCCGACCGCGGCCTGGGACCGGCTGCGTATCGGCCTCGGCGTGCCCGACGGCAGCCGCGACCTGCCGCCGGAGAAGGCGATCCTGCTGGAGAACGGCTTCGACGAGCTGCACGGGCTCGACTGGGACAAGGGCTGCTATCTCGGCCAGGAGCTGACCGCGCGCACGCGCTATCGCGGGCTGGTGCGCAAGCGGCTGCTGCCGGTCGCCGTCGACGGGCCGATGCCGGCGCCGGAGACGCCGGTCACACAGGCCGGCCGCGAGGTGGGCACGGTGCATTCCGGCGCCGCCGGCATGGCGCTGGCCCGGCTGCGGCTGGAGGCGCTGGAGGACGGCGGCGCGCTGACCGCCGGCGCGGCGACGCTGGCGCCGGCGATCCCGGACTGGGTCAGCCTGCCGGCGCGTCCATCAGCCGGCTGAGCGCCTGGATCTGGCGGCCCGCGGCGTCGAAATTGGCGTCGTCGAGCCAGGCGCGGATGCGCGCCGCAATGTCGGGCCACTCCTCGGCCAGGATCGAGAAAAAGGCGGTGTCGCGCACCCGGCCCTTCACCAGCATGTGGGCATGGAGCGTGCCTTCGTAGCGGAAGCCAAGCCGCAGGGCGGCGCGGCGCGACGGCGCGTTCAGCGCGTTGCACTTCCACTGCAGCCGCAGATAGCCGAGATCCTCCATCGCGTGGGCCATCATCAGGAACAGCGCCTCGGTGGCGGCGCGGGTGCGCTGCAGCGCCGGCGACAGCCAGATGTGGCCGATCTCGATGCCGCCCTGCGCCGGCCTGATGTCCATGAAGGCCGCCATGCCGGCCGCCTGCCCGGTCGCGCGGTCGACGACGGCCAGCATCAGCGGATCGTCGAGCGGCGGATAGGTGGCCAGGAAGGCGTCGAACGGGCCGCGCGCGGCAAACGGCCCCGCGCCCATGTAGTCCCAGGTGGCGTCCGCGCCCGGCGCCTGGCCGGCCGCGAACAGCGCGTCGCCATGCGCGGCGGGGTCGAGCGGTTCCAGCCGCACGTGCCGGCCGGCAAGCGGTGCCCGGGCGGGCGGCCGCGCCGACCAGCCGTCCGGCACCGGCGCGAAGGCGACCGCACGGCGCGCAGGTCGCGGCGCGTTCATTCGGCGTCGTTGGGCTGGGCGACGTTGAGGACCAGGAAGGCGATCTGCGGCAGCAGCTGGATGCTGATCACCGCGCGCGGCGGGAAGCCTTCGGTGGCGAAGCGCAGCATCTGCGGCGTCTCGCCGTCGCCGTCGGGGCCCAGCAGGCCCAGGGGGCCGATCTCGCTGACGGGGCCGCCCGCCTCCGCCACCGGGGCGCCGAGGATGGCCGCGGCCTCTTCGCGCGCGATGTCCGCGATCGCGCCGAGCCGGCGTGTCGACCGGACGATCTGCAGCACGCACTGGACCACGCGGCCCTCGCGGAAGCCGTTGACCGAGGCGAGCAGGATCGCGTGCTCGCCGCCGTCCATCAGCGCCTGGATCGAGCCGCTGGCCGAGCCGATCAGGCCGTCCTCGGACCGGCCGGCGCCGCCCTCGTCGTACAGGCCGGCGGTATAGACGATCGGCTCGACCGCGTCGACGACCGCTCGGCAATCGTGGGCGAAGCGGTCCCACACGGCCCGCGCGTAGGCGTCGTCGTCGCCGCTGCCGTCCTGGGCCGCGGCGGCGCCCGCGAGTGCCGCGCCGGCCAGCAGCCCGCACAGGTTGATGGCAATGCGTCCGGTCATCGGCTGGTCCCCTTGTCGTGTCGGTGCGCCATTCGCCAGGGCCTCATTCCACGTCGTTGCGGCGCAGGCAAGACCCGCGTCGCATCGGCATGGCCATGGCCTGCGGCGACAGGGCGAAGCTGCGCGCGCGCGCCTTCTCGCCGGCGACGGTCGGCGCATAGGCGTCCTTGCGCGCCTCCATCAGCAGCACGCCGCAGAACTGCGGGAACCAGCGCAGGCCGACCTTCTCCCACGCCGGCGCGGCACGCAGCAGCATGCGCGAGCGGGTCGGCGGCAGGAACAGCGCGCGTTCCGTGCGGGTCGGGCTGAACAGGGTCTCGGCCAGCACGCGGTTGAGCTGGCCGACGGTATAGGGCCGGCCATGGCCGAACGGCGTGCGCTCCAGCCGCGCCCAGATGCCACGCCGGTTCGGCGTGACGATCAGCAGCCGGCCGGCGTCGTCGAGCACGCGCCACAGCTCGCGCATCATCGGCCGCAGCTGCTCGGTGCACTCCAGGGCGTGGACCAGCAGCAGCCGGTCGACGCTGCGGTCGGGCAGTGGCAGCTGGGCCTCGTCGGCCAGCGTCACCCGGTTGGGCTCGCCGCGCGGCCAGGGATGCATGCCCTGGCGCGCCGGCATCACCGCCAGCACCCGTTCGGCCTCGTCGAGGAACGGGCGCAGCAGCGGGGTGGCGTAGCCGAGCCCGAGCACGCGCTGGCTGCCGACGTCGGGCCACATCGCGCGGACCCGGCGTCGGATCATGCGCCGCGCCACCTGGCCCGGCGGGCTGGCGTAGAAGGCGGCGAGATCGACGACGTCGTTCCACATGGCGGGGCGGCCGGCTTATCCTCGAACGGGCGGTGCGGGCGCGGCGGCCCGGCGTGCTGCCTAGGATGGGGCCTCGGCCGGCGATGTCGAGCCCTTCCATACGATCGCGGCGGCATCGCGCAGGATCGCCTGGGCTTCGTCGGTGTAGGTGCCGTCGGGTCGGTGCAGCACCAGGCCGGACAGCAGGCGGGCACCGGCGCGGATGCCATGGCGTGCGCGCAGGATGACGCGGCCCGCGTCCGCGCCGGGCTTCGGCCACAGCGGCAGCACGGCGATCTCGCCGAAACCGGCGCCGGCCAGGGCGGCGACGGCGTCGTCCAGCCGGTCGGCGCGGTGGATCAAGGTCAGCGCGCCGCGGCGGCGCAGGGTGCGGGCGCAGGCCGCGGTCCATGCGGCGAGGTCGAGGCCCTCGACATGGGCGGCGCGGCGGCCGGCGACCGCGGGCGGGTCGGCCCAGCCGGCGGGCAGATAGGGCGGGTTGGTCAGCACGCCCGCGACCGCTTCGCCGGCCGCCGCCATCGCGCGGGTGGCGGCGTCGAGCTCGGCGCAGCGCACCTGCAGCCGGTCGGCGACGCCGTTGGCGCGCGCATTGTCCTCGGCCAGCGCACACGCCGCCGGGTCGGCCTCGATGCCGATCACCCGCAGGTCGGGCCGGCGGGCGAGCAGGCACAGCGCGGCTGCGCCGGTGCCCAGGCCGGCGTCGAGCAGGGTGGCGCCGCGCCGGGCGTCGACCGCCGCGGCCAGCAGCACCGGGTCGATCGCCGCGCGATAGCCCCGCCGGGGCTGACGCAGGCTGACGCGTCCGCCGAGCAGGCGATCGTCCGTGGTGGCGGGGCTGGTGGCGGCACTGTCGGTTGCAGGCATCGGCGGCACACGGGCGGCTGCGGGTGGGGTTGGATGGTATGGCGGTCTGCCGGTGTTCGCGTCAACGGAAGGCCATGCGGTGCGCCGCGCGGCCGACCGGCAACCAGAATACCGGAGAGGAACGAACCGATGCGCAATGCAATGCTGGCTACCGCCGCGGCGGCCCTGGCACTTTCCATGGGCACCGCCCTGGCGCAGGACCAGAACATGGTCCATGCCCATATCGGCCACGTGATGACCGCCTGGAACGACACACCCGACGGCATGGGGCTGCTGCCGGCGGCCCAGGCCGAGGCGGCGATCGCCCTGCAGCACGCCGACCTGGCGCTAGAGGATCCGACCGACCTGGACGCGGTGCGCCTGCACCTCGGCCATGTGGTCAACGCGCTCGACCCGTCGATGGAGGCCAACGGCCCCGGCCGCGGCTACGGCGTCGTCGCCGCGGCGTCGGGTGCCGGCAAGCACGCCGGCTTCGCCGCCGAGGTCGAGGGTGCCTCCGATGCCGTGCAGACCCACGCCGTGCATGTGCAGACCAGCACGGCCAACGTGGTCGGCTGGGCCGAGGCGGCGGCGGCGATGGCGCAGGCCGCGCGCGGCAGCGATTCCGCCGGCCAGGTGGTCGCAGCCGCGATCCAGGTCCGCGCCATGGTCGACGCGATGGTAAACGGGACCGACGCCAACGGCGACGGCACCGTCGGCTGGGAGCAGGGCGAGGGCGGCCTGGCCCAGGCCGAGGCGCATATGGGTTTCATGATGGAAGCGGAAGGACTACGCTGAACTGAGGACCATGCCACCAGACCCCGCGCCTGCCCGGTGCAGGCGCGGGCCTTCGGAGCGCGATGCGCGACGCGAGCCTGCTCGAGCACATTCCCAGCCTGCGCCGCTATGCGCGCGCGCTGACCGGCGACGCGGCCGATGCCGACGACTTGGTCCAGGCCTGCCTGGAGCGGGCGCTGCGCAAGCGCACGCTGTTCCGGCGGGGAAGCCTGCGGGCCTGGCTGTTCACGATCATGCATAACGTGCACGCCAACGACCGGCGGGCCGGGGCGCGCCGCTCGGCGTCGCTGGCCGCCCTTGCTGTGGTGGAGCAGACCCGCGCCGACGGCGCCGAGCCGCCGCCGTTCAGCGCGCCGGAGCTGCGCACGGCGCTGGCGGGCCTGCCGGTCGAGCAGCGCAGCGCGGTGCTGCTGGTCGGGCTGGAGGGCTTCACCTGCGGCGAGGCGGCCGCGATCCTGGGCGTCCCCGAGGGCACCGTGGTGTCGCGCCTGTCGCGCGGGCGCGCGGCGCTGCGCGACAGGCTGGAAGCGGTGCCGCGCCGGGCCGGCGGGGTGGCGCGATGAGCCCGCGACCGCTGGACGGAGCCGAGGCGATGGGCGAGGCCGAGCTGGCACGCGCCCGCGCGATCGAGGCCGCGATCGCCGACCCCGCGGCCGCGCCGCCGGCCGGCGACGCCGCCGCCGACGAAATCGCCTTCGGCCGGCGGCTGAACGCCAGCCTGCAGGCGGCGTTCGGACCGGTGGCCGATGCGCCGGTGCCGCCGGCCCTGGTCGGCCTGGCGGTGCGCCGGCCATCGACGTGGCCGCAGCGCGTGGCCGCCGGCATCGTGCTGCTGGCGGTCGGGCTGGGCGGCGGCTGGCTGCTGCGCGGCAGCGCCGGCAGCGACCCGGCCGACCCGACCGCGCGCTTCACCGCCGATGCGCACCGCGCCCACGTGATCTACGTCGCCGAACAGCGCCACCCGGTCGAGGTGGCGGCGAGCGAGGACCACCTGTTCCGCTGGCTGTCGAACCGGCTGGGCGGCGACATCGTCGCGCCGCCGCTGGCCCAGTTCGGCTTCTCGCTGCTGGGCGGCCGGCTGCTGCCGCAGGACGACCGGGTCGCGGCCCAGTTCATGTACCAGGACGACGAGGGCCACCGGCTGACCCTCTATGTCGCCGCCTTCGCCGATTCGCAGGCGACCGAGGTGCAGGTGCGCGCCTTCGACGATTCCAGCGCGCTCTACTGGACCGACGGCGACTTCGGCTTCGCCATGGTCGGCGATCTGCCGCGCGAGCGGCTGATCGCGATCGCCCATGCCGCCTACGAGGCGCTGGAGCCGCGCGGCCCGTCCTGAGCGCGGAGCGGCCGCGCGGCCGATCGGAACAATGCGACCGGTCTGACGTTGTACGGAGGCGCGCCGTCGCGTGCGCCCCGATTGCGGCGTTCGGCGGCGGCTCGCCTCCCGCAACCGCAACGGAGGCCTCGACGCCATGACGACCCCATCGAACCGGACCCTGCGCGGCAAGTGGCGGCGGCGCCTGTTCGTCGCCTGGGTGGCGGCCAGCGCCGCCATCGCCGCCTATGTCGCATTCGCCGCGCCGCTGGCCGCGTATTTCGGCGAGGGCCTCGCCGCCGTCGGCATCGTCGTGCCGGCCCTGATGGTGTTCATGCTGGCGACGGGCCTGGGCTGGCTCGTCCTGCTGGTGACCAGCGATCCCGATCCGGCACGGCGGCGGCTGCCCGACTAGCTCCGGTCGTCTCGCGGCGGCAACCGCCGAGCGGCGACGGGGCGGCGGGCTGCGAGAGAGGGCTGCGGCGCCGTTGCGCCCGCGGCGACGCTTCGCCCGAGCTTTCAGCATTTGTTACGAATTCGCCGGCAAAATGCCTAAAAGGTCTCTCAAAATACAAACGAAACAAACTCGAGACTAGATCAAAGGACTTGCGCAAGATTTGGGTAAGCTTAATAGTTCGTTGACAAGAACACAGCGAACGGGGGCGGCCATGCGGAATTTTCAACACAGCTCATTCGGACCAGCGCGGTTCCTGCGCAGCGAATCCGGCGCCACTGCGATCGAATACGGCCTGATCGCGATGCTGGTCTCGGTCGCGCTGATCGCGGCGCTGTGGGCCTACAGCGAGGCCGTGGGCGATGTCTACGCCCTCGATGCCAAGGCGATCGACACGGTGGTGGCGGAGCACTGAACGGATTGGTTTGTCGATGAATTCACACCTGACTGTGTGAACACCTGGGCCCGCGGGACCAACCCTGCGGGCCCTTTTTTTGCCTGCCGCGCCACGGCGGCCCTCGTCCCCTGCTGGTCCGGGTCGGCGATGCGGAGGCAGGGGACGATGGCCGGTGCCGTGTCAGGCATTGGCGGGCACCGCGACCGCCCCCCGCGGCCGCTGCGGCGCTCATCGCTGATCGCCAGCCGGTGCCTCGCGCCAATACGCAATCAGGTATCAGCGCCGCCGCGGTCGCGACTGTGCCCCCGGTCACAGCCGATGGTGACAATCCGTTAACGAATGGCCGAAACCGATCAACGCTGCGTGAGCGGGCCGGCCGGCGGCCTGCCGGGCGCCGGTCAGCGGGCCGGCCCCGCCTTCTCGCCGGCGCTGCGTTCCGCCGCGCCCAGGGCGTCGGCCAGGCGCGTGCGCGCGCTGCCCGGGCGCAGCGGCTGGGGCTGGGCGGCGGACGGCGCCCAGCCGTGCAGGAACACCACCTCGAAGGTGGCGACGATCCGGCCGTCGCCGGTGCCGTGGCGTTCGGCATAGAGCGCGGCGGCGCGCGCCAGCACCGCCGCCGGCGTGAAGCCGCGGCGGCGTGCCGCCAGCGCATTGCCCAACGCCATGCCGCGCAGGTCGCGCATCAGCGTCAGCGCATCCGGATAGGTCGCCGGAATCGTGTCGCTGTCGACCACCGGCAGGGCGAAGCCGGCCCGCTGCAGCAGACCGCCGGCCTGGCGGATGTCGGCGAAGGGGGCCACCCGCGGGCCGGCGCCGCCGCACAGCTCCGCTTCCGCCGCGATCAGGCAGCCGCGCAGCTCGGCCAGGGTTGCCCCGCCCAGCATGGCGGCGAGCAGCAGCCCGTCGGGCCTGAGCGCGCGCCGCAGCTGAACCAGCGCCCCCGGCAGGTCGTTGACCGCCTGCAGGCTGAGCCCGCTGACGACGAGGTCGAGCGCACCGGCCGCCACCGGCAGCGCCTCGTCGTCGGCGGCGAAGGCGGGCGCGCCCGACCGGGCCGCCCGTGCCGCCATCCCCGGCGAGAGGTCGCACTGCAGCAGCGTGCCGATCCGCCGTTCCGCTGCGGGCTGCGCGGCAAGGCGGCGCGCCAGCACACCGGTGTGGCAGCCGAGATCGAGCGCCAGCGCGAAATGCCGGGCGGTGTCGGCCAGCCGGTCGAGCAACCGGTCGGCGACCTCGGCGGCGAGGAAATCGTGCCGGTCGAAACCCGCGGCCGCGCGCTCGCGCTGGCGGCGCAGCTGGCGACGGTCGAAAGGCTGCACCGCCGGGTCCGGCGGCGACGCTGGCGGCGTCGGTGTCATTCGGGCAGCATGGACGCGGACGGCGGGCACGGTCGCATCCGTGCAACATCGGTCCGGACGGGGCGCACGGCAAGGGCGGCGGCGATGGGCGACGGCGCGATCGGCGGGCAGGGCGGGGTCCGGGCGGCGCTCGGCCGCGTGGTCGACATGGTGCTGCCCAATCGCTGCATCGGCTGCCGCACGGTGATCGGCAGCGACGGCGTGCTGTGCGCCGCCTGCTTCGCGCGGCTGGACTTCATTGGCCCGCCGCAGTGCCATCGCTGCGGTCTGCCGCTGCCGACATGGTCGGCCGACGCCGCCGGCGCCCTGGTTTGCGCCGGCTGTGCGGCCGCGCCGCCGCGCTTCGGCCAGGCGCGCGCCGCCGTGGTCTATGGCGGCCTCGCCCGTGACATCGTGCTGATGCTGAAGCATGCCGACCGCACCGACCTCGCCGGCGCGCTGGCGGGGTGGCTGGCGCGCGCCGGCGCGCCGCTGCTGGATCGCGCCGGGCTGATCGTGCCGGTGCCGCTGCACCGCCGCCGCCTGTTCGCCCGGCGCTACAACCAGGCCGCGCTGCTGGCGCTGGCGCTGGCGCGGCGCACCGGCGTGCCGGCCGCGCCGGACCTGCTGCGGCGCACCCGCGCGACGCCGTCGCAGGGCCACCTGTCCGCCGCCCACCGCCGCCGCAACGTCGCCGGCGCCTTCGCGGTGCCCACCGCCCGGGCGGCCGGGCTCGCCGGCGCCCGCGTGCTGCTGGTCGACGACGTGATGACCACCGGCGCCACCCTGGATGCCTGCGCGCTGGCGCTGACCCGCGCCGGCGCGAGCGCGGTCGACGCGCTGGTCGTGGCGCGCGTCCTGCGGGCGGACGCGGACTTGGATTCCGCGGAAAACGGGAGCATATGACGGGATCGCCCAACCACGGAGGCCGATTTGGCGAAGGTCGAGATCTACACCACCATGCTGTGCCCGTTCTGCTATCGGGCGAAGAAGCTGCTGGACCAGAAGGGCGTCACCTACACCGAATACGACGTGACCAGCGACGCCGAGCAGCGCGGCCGGATGCAGAGCCGCGCCGGCGGCCGGCGCACGGTGCCGCAGATCTTCATCGACGGCACCCATGTCGGCGGCTGCGACGAGCTGCACGACCTCGACCGGCGCGGCGAGCTCGACCCGCTGCTGGCGGCCTGACGCCGATGGCGACCTTCACCGCCGCGCTGGTCCAGACGTCGTCGGGCATCGACATGGCCGCGAACCTCGTGGCGGTCGAGCGCATGGTGCGCGAGGCGGTGGACCGCGGCGCCGACGTGGTGCTGACGCCCGAGAACGTGGCGATGATGCAGGCCAACCGCGCCGCCACGCTGGCCAACGCGCGGGACGAGGCCGAGCACGAGGGGCTGGCCCGGCTGGCCGCGCTGGCGCGCGAGGCCGGCATCTGGCTGCTGATCGGCTCGCTGCACGTCAAGCTGGCGGACGGCCGGCTCGCCAACCGGTCCTACCTGGTCGGCCCGGACGGCGCCGTCGCCGCCCGCTACGACAAGATCCACATGTTCGACGTGACGCTGGCCGGCGGCGAGAGCTATCGCGAATCGGCGACCTTCGCGCCGGGCGACCGGGCGGTCGCCGCCGCGACGCCGTTCGGCGCGTTCGGGCTGACGATCTGCTACGACATGCGCTTCCCGGCGCTGTACCGCGCGCTGGCCGAGGCCGGCGCGGTGTTCCTGACCGCGCCGTCCGCCTTCACCCGGCCGACCGGGCAGGCGCACTGGCACGTGCTGCTGCGCGCCCGCGCGATCGAGACCGGCTGCTTCATGTTCGCGCCCGCCCAGTGCGGCGAGCCGGTGCCGGGCCGCAAGACCTATGGCCATTCGCTGATCGTGTCGCCCTGGGGCGAGGTGCTGGCCGAGGCGGGCGAGGAGCCGGGGATCGTGCTGGCAGAGATCGACCCGGCCGCCGTCGAGGAGGCCCGGTCGGCGATTCCGGCCCTGGCCCATGGCCGCGGTTTCGCGGCGCCGCAGCCGGTCGAGTGGGTCGAAGCGCGGCCGGACCGGGCGGCGGAGTAGGCGCCGGCGTCAGGCCTCGCGCCTGGCGACGATGCGCTGGACCACGGCAGGCCGGTCGAGCAGGCCCTCGCCGTGCTCGTAGCGCAGCACGGTCAGCCGGCCGCGCACGGCCTCCAGCAATTCGCCGGGCTGCAGCAGGAAAGCGGGGTTCGACGGCTTGCCGTGGCGCGCGTTGCCGGCGGCGAAGGTCTGGTAGATCAGCACGCCGCCGGGCGCGACTGCCGCGACGATGGCCGGCAGCAGCGGCCGGTGCAGATAGTTGACCACCACCACGCCGCCGAATCCGCCGGGCGGCAGCACCACCGCGGGGTCGAACGCCGGCGACTCGAGGTCGGCCTGCCGCACGCTGGCGCCGGGCCGGCCGGCCAGGTCCTGCAGCGCGCCGATGTCGCGGTCGACGAACGTGACCGCATGGTCGTTGGCCAGGAACCAGCGGCCATGCCGGCCGCTGCCGCAGGCCAGGTCGACCACGGCAACGCCGTCCGGCACCAGGTGGGTGGCGTGCAGCACCCAGGGTTCGGGCATGCGGCCGGTGCAGTGGCCATGGCCCGGGGCTGCGCCCGCAGTCGGCGCTTCCGGTTGCGAACTTGTCATGCGGCCCCTTCGACGCCAGATTGGTGACATGCGTATGACGACGGTGCGCCCA
The DNA here is from genome assembly GCA_041396705.1 of Alphaproteobacteria bacterium. NCBI lineage: Bacteria > Pseudomonadati > Pseudomonadota > Alphaproteobacteria > Alphaproteobacteria bacterium. The sequence continues at coordinate 213,782 of JAWKYB010000005.1, read as the reverse complement.
TGATCCTATTCACGCTGCAATGCGGCCGCGACCATGTTTTCGAAGGCTGGTTCCGCGACGGCGCCACCTATGAGGCGCAGGCGGCGGCCGGCGAGGTCGGCTGCCCGGTCTGCGGCGACAGCGCGGTCACCAAGGCGCCGATGGCGCCGCGCATCGGCAAGGGCGAGGCGGCGGCCGAGGCCCGCGAGGCGCCGGAGCCGCCGGCCAAGGCGCCCGACGCGGCCGTCCCGGTTGCCGCCGGGCAGGCCAAGGCAATGATGGACCCGCGCCTGCGCGAGATGGCGCGCATGCGCGCCGCCTTGCTGGCGCTGAAGAAGATGGTGCAGGACAACTGCGACTATGTCGGCGCCGATTTCGCCGCGGAGGCGCGGCGCATCCACGAGGGCGAGGCCGACGAGCGCGCGATCTACGGCGAGGCCACCGACGCGGAGGCCGAGGCGCTGGCCGAGGACGGCATCGAAGTGGGCCGCATTCCCTGGCCCGGCGACAGCGACGCCTGAGCGCCCGGCCCGGCGTCGACCGGGGCGGCTCTTGTTTCGGGCTGCCGCCCATGCTTTAAGGGCGCCGGGCCGGGGGGACCGGCCGCGACGCGATCACACAAGGATCAGCCCATGCGGTTTTCAGTGTCGGTCGGCGCACTTGCGCTGGCCCTGTGCGGCGGCCTGACGGCGACCGGCCTTGCCCAGGACGGAGCGGCGCCCAACCCGGAGACGGTGGTGGCGACGGTCGGCGGCGACGAGATCACGCTGGCCGACGTGGTGCAGCTGTACCAGGAACTGCCCGAGCAGTACCGGCAGATCCCGTTCGAGATGATCTATGCCAACCTGCTGGAGAATGCGATCGACAGCCACCTGCTGATCGCCGCCGCGCGCTCGGCCGGCATGGAGAACGACCCGCAGGTGGTCGATGCGGTCGCGCGCTTCACCGAACGGGTGATGCAGCAGGCCTATCTCGACAACGAGATCCAGTCCCAGCTCACCGACGAGGTGCTGCAGGCGCGCTACGACGAGCAGATCGGCGCCGCGCCCGAGGAGTTCGAGGTCCGCGCCAGCCACATCCTGGTCGAGACCAAGGAAGAAGCAGAGGAGATCATCGGCCTGCTCGACGGCGGCGCAGATTTCGCTACGCTGGCGGCGGAGCGGTCGACCGGGCCGTCGGGGCCGAGCGGCGGCGATCTCGGCTATTTCGGGGCCGGCCCGACCCGGATGGTGCCGGAGTTCGAACAGGCGGCCTTCGCGCTGGAGATCGGGCACTATTCCGAAGAGCCGGTGCAGACCCAGTTCGGCTGGCACGTGATCCTGGTCACCGACAAGCGCGCTGTGGAGAAGGCCAGCTTCGAGGAAGTGCGCGACCAGCTGCGCGGCGAGATGGCCAACCAGGTGGTCACCGACGTGCTCGCCGACCTGCGCGAGGATGTCGAGATCGCGAAGTTCAATCCTGACGGCTCGCCCCTCGCCGAACCGCCGGCCGAGGAGGAGCAGCCGGCCCCGGCCGAATAGCCGGACCGCCATGGCGAAGAAATCGCTGCCGCCGTCGCCGCTGGCGCCGGAGAGCATGGCTGAACTGCCGCCGCTTGCCGGCGTGCGGCTGGCCGCGGGCAGTGCCGGCCTGCGCTACAGCGGCCGGCCGGACCTGACGCTGGCGGTGTTCGACCCCGGCACCACCGTCGGCGGCGTATTCACCAGGTCGCTGACCTGCGGCGTGCCGATCGACTGGAACCGCGCCCGCATCGGCGGCGGGCAGGCCGGGGCGCTGGTGGTCAACGCCGGCAACGCCAACGTGATGAACGGCGAGATCGGCAAGACCACCGCCCGCGCCACGGCGGAGGCGGCCGCGCAGGTGGCCGGCTGCGCCGTCGACCAGGTGTTCCTGGCCTCCACCGGCGTGATCGGCGAGCCGTTCTATCCCGACAAGATCGTGGCCGGCGTGCACAAGCTCGGCGCCGAGCTCAGCGCCGACGCGTTCCAGACCGCCGCCCAGGCGATCATGACCACCGACACCTTCGCCAAGCGGGCGACGCGCCGGGTCGAGATCGACGGCAAGCCGGTGACGATCAACGGCATCGCCAAGGGCTCGGGGATGATCGCCCCGAACATGGCGACGATGCTGGCCTACATCTTCACCGACGCGGCGGTGGCGCCGGCGGCGCTGCAGCAGATGACCACCTTCTGCGCCGAGCGCAGCTTCAACTGCGTGACCGTCGACGGCGACACCTCGACCAGCGACATGTGCCTGGTGTTCGCCACCGGCAAGGCGGGCAACAGGCCGGTGCAGGCCTCGCGCGAGCGCCGCGCCCGCGCCTTCTTCCTGGCGCTGCGCGACGTCATGGTCGAGCTGGCGCAGCTGGTGGCGCGCGACGGCGAGGGCGCGCAGAAGTTCATCACCGTGACCGTGACCGGCGCGGCCTCGCGCCAGGCGGCGCGGCGGATCGCGCTGAGCATCGGCAACTCGCCGCTGGTCAAGACCGCCATCGCCGGCAGCGACGCCAACTGGGGCCGGATCGCGATGGCAGTGGGCAAGAGCGGCGAGAAGGCGAGCCGCGAGGGGCTGGACATCCGCATCGGCGGGGTGCCGATCGCCGAGGACGGCGGCATCGTCGCCGGCTATGACGAGGCGCCGGTGGCGGCCCACCTGGCCGGCCGCGAGATCGACATCGAGGTCGATGTCGGCGTCGGCCGCGGCATGGCCACCATCTGGACCTGCGACCTGACCCACGGCTACATCGACATCAACGCCGACTACCGCTCCTGACCCGGCGATGGCCGACGCCGCGGGTATCCCGCCGTACCTGCCCTTCCGCACCGAGCGGCTGCTGCTGCGCCCGGTGGCGGACGCGGATGCGGCGGCGGTCCGTCTCTATGCGTCGGACCCCGACGTGGCGTTGAAGACGGCCTCGATTCCGCACCCCTATCCCGACGGCGCGGCGGACGAGTTCGTTGCCGCCGCGCAGAACTGGCTGGCCAGCGGCCGCGCGCTCAGCTGCGCGGTCGAGCGGGCCGACGCGCCGGGCCTGATCGGCACGGCCGGCCTGGTGATCGACGGCCTGCGCGGCGAGGCGGAACTCGGCTTCTGGATCGGCAAGCCGTTCTGGGGCCGCGGCTATGCCACCGAGGCGGCGCGCGGGATGCTGCGGCTGGCCTTCGCCCATGTCGGCCTGCAGCGGGTGCGCGCCCGGGCGCTGGCCTCGAACGCCGCCAGCATCCGGGTGCAGGCGCATGCCGGCATGCGGCTGGTCCGCGCCTACGACGCGATCTGCCGGCCGTCCTGCCCGGCGGTCGCACAGGAGGAGCGGGCGATCACCCGGGCGGAATGGCAGGCGGCCGAGGGGGCGAAGCCGGTGCTGCTGGTCAGCGCGGTGGCGCTGGTCGACATCGACGGCCGGCTGCTGATCGCCCGCCGGCCCGAGGGCAAGGCGATGGCCGGCCTGTGGGAGTTTCCCGGCGGCAAGGTGCACGACGGCGAAACGCCGGAGGCCGCGCTAATCCGCGAGCTGCACGAGGAACTCGGCATCGACACCCATGCCAGCTGCCTGGCGCCGCTGACCTTCGCCAGCCACGCCTACGACGCCTTCCACCTGCTGATGCCGGTGTTCGCCTGCCGCAAGTGGCAGGGCACGCCGCGCCCGCGCGAGGGCCAGGCGCTGAAGTGGGTGCCACCGCGCGAGCTGACGGCCTATCCGATGCCGCCGGCCGACGTGCCGCTGATCGCGCTGCTCAGGGACATGCTGTAGCCGGCCGCGCGGGGCCCGCTATGGAACGGCGCCACGCAGCTCCGCCCGCCGCTCGTCGTAGAGCAGGAAGAACGACGCGCCGACGATCAGCAGCGAGCCCAGCCACATGCTGCCCGGCGGCACGAAGCCGAATACCGCCAGGCCGAGCAGCACGTTGAGCGGCAGCTTGACGTGGTCGAACGGCTGCAGATAGGCGGCGTCGGCCACGCTGTAGGCCTTGACCAGCAGGTACTGCGCGGCGGCGGTCAGCGCGCCGGCGGCGGCGATGACCAGCGCGACCGCATCCAGCGGCACCGCGAAGCCGTCGGCCGCGGCCACCGCGGCGTTCACCGGCGTCAGCAGCAGCAGCAGGTAGACGGTCAGCGTCTCCGGCGTTTCGGTCCGCGTCATGTGCTTGGCGGTCAGCGAGGAGAAGGCCCACAACGCGGCCGCGCCGATCGGATAGAACACGGCCGGGGTGAAGGCGTCGGACCATGGCGCCAGGATGACCGCGCCGCCGGCGAAGCCGGCGATCACCGCCAGCCAGCGCTGCGGCGTCACTGTCTCGCGCAGCGCCAGGCCGGCGCCGACGGTGACGAAAAACGGCGACAGCATCACCAGCGCGATCGCCTGCCAGATCGGCACCGTGGCCAAGCCCATCACCCAGAGCTGGACGCCGGCGGCGGCGAACACCACGCGCAGTCCGTGCAGCCATAGCTGCGATGTGCGGAACGATTCGGCCAGTTTCGACCGCAGCCAGGGCAGGTAGAACACCAGCGCGACCAGATACTGCCAGAACGCGACGCGGGGCGCGCCGATCCCATAGGTCATGGTGGCGAGCTGGACCAGGATGTTGACGGCGGCGAACACGATGCCGGCGCCGACCATCAGCATGGCGCCGGACAGCGCCGGCGCGGCCGGCAGTTGCAACAGGCGAGTCATGGCGTTGTCCCTTCTGCGACGCACAAGACCCAAGGCAGACAGGACAACGGCGCAGGCGGTCCCCGCCTGCGCGCTTCCCGTTCTCTTCCATCCGGACTGTGACCGTCGGCCCCGGAGTCGCACCGGGTCTGCTGACCCCGCCGAAACCGGCGGGCGCTCGCGGGCTTTCACTTGCGTGATCACCGCCGGTGGGGAATTCCGCCCCGCCCTGAGAACGCTGCGGCCATCCGATGGGCCGCAGCGCGGTTCTAGCCGGCCGGGCCGGGCGGCGCAATGGCCTGCGCCGGACGGCGCGGATGCGTGGCCTGCGCCGGATGGCGCGGATGCGTGGCCTGCGCCGGGCGGCGCAGGTGCGCGGGCGGAGTCAGGCGGGCTTGACCGCCAGCGCCATGTAGTTGACCGCCACGTCGCGCGGGTCGAGCCGCCAGCCGCCCTGCAGCGGGTCCAGCACCAGCCCCGTCAGGTCGGTCAGCGCCAGGCCCGAGGCGCGCAGCTGGCGCGCCAGCTCCGACGGCTTGACGAAGCGGCGCCAGTCGTGGGTGCCGCGCGGCAGCCAGCGCAGCACGTATTCGGCGCCGACGATGGCCATGGCGAAGGCGCGCGCGGTGCGGTTCATGGTCGACAGCACGACGACCCCGCCCGGCCCGACCAGCGCGGCGCAGGCGGCAAGGAAGGCGGCGACGTCGGCGACGTGCTCGACGATTTCCAGCGCCACCACCGCGTCGAAGCGGGCACCCGCTTCGGCCAATGCCTCGGCCGTGGTGCAGCGATAGTCGATTGCCAGCCCCTGGCCGTCGGCATGGTGCCGGGCCGCGGCGATGTTGGCCTCGGTGGCGTCGACGCCGACCACCGCGGCGCCGAGCCGGGCCAGCGGCTCCGCCACCAGGCCGCCGCCGCAGCCGACGTCGGCGACGGCGAGGCCGGCCAGCGAGGACAGCGACAGCGGGTCCCGGCCGAAGTGGCGGCACAGGCCGTCGCGGATGAAGCCCAGCCGCGCGGCGTTCTGCCGGTGCAGCGGGCGGTAGGCCCCGTCCGGGTCCCACCAGTCGCCGGCCATGGCGGCGAACTTGGCGATCTCGGCCGGGTCGATCGTGCCGCTGCCATGCTCGGTATCGACCCGTCCGCTCGCCCTCGCCATGGCGCCCACCTCCGCAACGTTTCGGCCCCGGCCACGGGCTTGCGCGCCGGTCGCATTGTGATTATGGGTTCGCCGACGCAGGCTTCAAACCCAGCACCATGACGCAGGTGCATTTCCCCGTCCACCGGCATCCCGGCCGGCGCGGCGGGTTTCCCTGAGGCGACAGGACGGACAAACGGAGCGCGCGGCGGCGCGAAGCGGACTATGGCGCGCATCGTCATGAAATTCGGCGGCACTTCCGTCGCCGACATCCCGCGGATCGAAGCGGTGGCCCAGCGGGTCAAGGCGGCGAAGGCCAACGGCGACCAGCTCGCCGTGGTGGTCTCGGCCATGGCCGGCGTGACCGACCACCTGATCGGGCTGGTGGCGCAGATCGGGCTGCGCGAGGACGGCCGCGAGTACGACGTGGTCGTCTCGACCGGCGAGCAGGTGACCAGCGGCCTGCTGGCGCTGGCGCTGAAGCGGATCGGCGTGCCGGCCCGCTCGTGGCTGGGCTGGCAGCTGCCGGTCAACACCGACGACACCTATTCGAAGGCGCGGATCGCCTCGATCGGCACCGCGGGCATCGAGCAGACGCTGGCCGACGGCTGGGTGGCGGTGGTGCCGGGCTTCCAGGGGCTGAGCCCGGAGGGACGGGTCACCACGCTGGGCCGCGGCGGCTCCGACACCAGCGCGGTGGCGCTGGCCGCGGCGCTGCGGGCCGACCGCTGCGACATCTACACCGACGTCGACGGCGTCTACACCGCCGACCCGCGCATCGTGACGAAGGCCCGCAAGCTCAGTAAGATCGCCTACGAGGAAATGCTGGAATCGGCATCCCTCGGCGCCAAGGTCCTGCAGACCCGTTCGGTCGAGCTGGCGATGAAGGAACGTGTCCGGGTGCAGGTGCTGTCGAGTTTCGCCGACGAGCCCGGGACCCTGGTCGTGGACGAGGACGAGATCGTGGAACAGCAACTGGTCACCGGCATCGCCTACAGCCGCAACGAGGCCAAGATGACCCTGCTCGGCGTGCCGGACCGGCCCGGGGTCGCGGCCGCGATCTTCGGCCCGCTGGCCGACGCCGCCATCAACGTCGACATGATCGTGCAGAACGTGTCGGAGGACGGCAAGGTCACCGACCTGACCTTCACCGTGCCGCAGACCGACCTGGAGCAGGCGACGGAGGTGCTGACCGCGCGGGCCGGCGAGATCGGCTTCCGTGCGATGCGGCCGGATGCCGAGGTGGCCAAGGTGTCGATCATCGGCATCGGCATGCGCAGCCACGCCGGCGTGGCGCAGACCATGTTCCGCGCGCTGGCCGAGAAAGGCATCAACATCCAGGTGATCTCGACCTCGGAGATCAAGGTCAGCGTGCTGATCGCGGAGGAATATACCGAGCTGGCCGTGCGCACCCTCCACAGCGCCTACGGGCTGGACGCGGCCTGAGGCGATGCACGACCGGATGAGCGAGCGCGCGGCGGCGGCCGTCCCGGACGACGGCGAGGCCGAGTTCGACCGCGCGCGCCGCTATCTGGATGGGCTGTCGGCCCGCGGCCGCGCTTTCCTGGGCAGCGAGCGCGCGATCATGGGCGGCGCGATGACCTGGGTGTCGGAGCGCAACCTGGTCGCCGCCATCTCCAACGGCGGCGGGTTCGGCGTGCTCGCCTCCGGCTCGATGCCGCCGGAGGTGCTGGCGGCCGAGATCGAGGCGACCCGCGCGCTGACCGACCGGCCGTTCGGGGTCAACCTGATCACGCTGCACCCGCAGCTCGACGCGCTGATCGACGTCTGCCTCGACCTGGCCGTCGGCCACATCGTGCTGGCCGGCGGGCTGCCGCGCGGGCCGGCGATCGCCCGGATCAAGGCCGGCGGCGCCAGGCTGCTGTGCTTCGCGCCGGCGCCGGTGATCGCGCGCAAGCTGGTGCGCGACGGGGTCGACGCGCTGATCATCGAGGGCATGGAGGCCGGCGGCCACATCGGCCCGGTCTCGACCGCGGTGCTGGCGCAGGAGATCCTGCCGGCGGTCGACGAGGTGCCGGTGTTCGTGGCCGGCGGCATCGGCCGCGGCGAGGCGATCGTCCAGTTCCTGGAGATGGGCGCGGCCGGCTGCCAGATCGGCACCCGGTTCGTCTGCGCCACCGAGTCCATCGCCCATCCCAACTTCAAGAAGGCGTTCATCCGCGCCGCGGCGCGCGACGCCGTGCCGTCGACCCAGCTCGACCCGCGGCTGCCGGTGATCCCGGTACGCGCGCTCGCCAACAAGGCGACCGAGGAATTCGCCGCCATGCAGCGCCGGCTGATCGGCGAGCTCGATGCCGGCGCGGTGGAGCTGAAGGAGGCCCAGCTCGCGGTCGAGCATTTCTGGGCCGGCGCGCTGCGCCGCGCGGTGGTCGACGGCGACGTGGAGCGCGGCTCGCTGATGGCCGGGCAGAGCGTCGGCATGGTCGCCGGCGAGCAGACCACCCGCGCGATCCTGGACGAGCTGTTCGACCAGGCGGTGGCTGCCCTGGTGGCCAGGGCGCGCCGCGACCGGACGATGGCCGTCTGATGGGCGGGCGGGCGGCCGTCCCGCGCCGCTAGGAGCGGCGCAACCGATGCCGGAGCAGGCACCGAGGAGAGGCACCTGGACCGCGTCGCGGCGGATGCTGCAGCGCGCCCGCGACGTGATGGCCTCGCGCGAGAGCGCCCAGGCCCGGCTCGACCGGCTGGCGACGATGATCGCGCGCGAGATGGTGGCGGAGGTCTGCTCGATCTACGTGCTGCGCGCCGGCGACGTGCTGGAGCTGTTCGCCACCGAGGGCCTGCTGAAGACCGCCGTTCACCAGACCCGGCTGCGGGTCGGCGAGGGACTGGTCGGCGACATCGCGGCGCACGCGCGCCCGCTGCGGCTTGCCGATGCCGCCAGCCACCCGCGGTTCGCCTACCGGCCGGAGACCGGCGAGGAGGCCTATCACTCGCTGGTCGGCGTCCCGGTGCTGCGCAACGGCCGCGTCACCGGCGTGCTGGTGGTGCAGAACCGCTCGCCGCGGGACTATGCCGACGAGGAGGTCGAGACGCTGGAGACCATCGCCATGGTCCTGGCGGAGATGATCGCCGGCGGCGAACTGGTCGACCCGCGCGAGCAGCGCCCCGCCGACGGCCTGGCGCTGCGACCGTTGCGGATCAGCGGGATCGGGCTCAGCGCCGGGCTGCGCATCGGCGTCGCCTTTCCGCACAGCCGCCAGCCGCAGACCACCCGGCTGGTCGCCGAGGATCCGAAGGCGGAGCACGACCGGCTGACCGACGCGGTGCGGGCCATGCAGCGGGCGGTGGATGCCATGCTCGACCGGCTGTCCTGGACCGTCGAGACCGGCGAGCACACCGAGGTGATGGAGAGCTATCGCCTGTTCGCCCACGACCGCGGCTGGCTCGGCCGCATCCGCGAGGCGATCGACACCGGCCTGACCGCCGAGGCCGCGGTGCAGCGGGTCGGCGACGACATGCGCGCCCGCTTCGCCCAGATCAGCGACCCCTATCTGCGCGAGCGGCTGCTCGACGTCGACGACGTCAACAACCGGCTGATGATGCACCTCACCGGCGCCCAGATCACCGCCGACGACCTGCCGCCGCAGGCGATTATCGTCGCCCGCGACCTGGGCCCGGCGGAGCTGCTGGACTTCATGTCCGACCGGCTGGCCGGCGTGGTGCTGGAGGAGGGCTCGCCGACCTCGCACGTCGCCATCGTCGCACGGGCGTTGGAGATCCCCATGGTCGGCCGCGCCCGCGGCATCCTGGCCCAGGTCGAGCGCGACGACCCGCTGGTGGTCGACGGCGACGGTGCGCAGGTGTTCGTGCGGCCCGGCGACGACGTGCTGTCGACGGTGAGCGAGACGGTGGCGGCGCGGGCGCTGCTGCGCGCGCGCTACGAGGCCGAGCGCGACCAGCCGGCGGTGACGGTCGACGGCCACCGGGTGGCATTGCGGCTGAACGCCGGCCTTCAGGCCGACCTGTCCCAGCTGGAGCGGACCGGCGCCGAGTCGATCGGGCTGTACCGCACCGAGATCGCCTTCATGGTGCGTCCGAACTTCCCGGATGCCGCCGAGCAGACCGAGATCTACCGGCGTATCGTCGGCATCGCCGGCGAGCGCGAGGTGGTGTTCCGCACACTCGACGTCGGCGGCGACAAGGCGTTGCCCTATTTCCGGCCGCAGGTCGGCGCCGACGAGAACCCGGCCATGGGCTGGCGCGCGATCAGGCTGTCGCTGGATCGCCCGGTGATCCTGCGCACCCAGCTGCGCGCGCTGATCGCCGCCTCCGTCGGCCGTGGGCTCAGCCTGATGTTCCCGATGATCGCCGACGTCGACGAATTCCAGCGTGCCCGCGCGGTGCTGGACAAGGAGCTCGGCATCGCGACGGCGGCCGGCCTGCCGCTGCCGCAGCCGCTGCGCGTCGGCGTGATGGTGGAGGTGCCGTCGCTGGTCTGGCAGCTGGAGGCGCTGCTGCCGCTGGTCGACTTCGTGTCGATCGGGTCGAACGACCTGATGCAGTTCGCCTTTGCCGCCGACCGCAGCAGCCCCAGCGTCGCCGGCCGCTACGACGTGCTGTCGCCGCCGGCGCTGTCGCTGCTGGCGGCGATCGTCGACCGCTGCGCCGGGGCGCAGGTGCCGGTCACGATCTGCGGCGAAATGGCCGGCCGGCCGCTGGAGGCGATGGCCTGCATCGGCCTCGGCGTACGCTCGCTGTCGATGGCCGCGTCGGCGGTCGGCCCGGTCCGCGCGATGGTGCGCTCGCTTGACGCGGGGGCGGTCGGCGGCTTCGTGCGCAGCCTGCTCGCGGCGCCGGATCGCACGCTGCGCGGCCGGCTGCGCGGCTTTGCCCGCGACCATGGCGTCGTCGTTTAGACTTTGGTGACAAATAAATCGCTTTGTTGGGGCGCGTGGGCTTGATCTGGTTAACGGAAGTGCATTAGACAGCCAGAGCAAGAGGAAGGAGGACGTCCGCCGATAGAGCGCTCTTGGTTTGGAGGCGATCGCGGGCCGGAACCGGGGCCAGCGCGCAAGCGCGGTCAATGAATCCCGGGCGGGCCGTAGAGGGAAAACTGAACTTGGGTAAGCGAACGGAACACGTGCACGCGCTCCACTCCGGGAGCGATGATTCCCTTGAGATCGTGGGCGGCGGACGGCAGCGGGTCGATCTGTCGACCGTCGGAGCCATGCTGCGCGAAACGCGCGAGCGCTATGGGCTGACCCTGCGCGACGTCGCCAATGCGCTGCGCATTCGGGTCGTCTATCTGCACGCCCTGGAAGAGGGCCGATTCGCCGACCTTCCCGGCCGTCCCTACGTCATCGGCTTCCTGCGCAGCTATGCGGACTATTTCGGCCTCGACGGCGACGAGGTGGTGCGCCGCTATCGCGAGGAGCGGTCCGACACCGGCAAGCCCGCCGCACTGGTCTTTCCCGAGCCGCCCGAGTCGCGGTTTCCCGTCACCGCGATGGTGGCGATCCTCGTGGTGGTATCGATCGTCGGCTACGGCGTCTGGCAAGTCTTCGGCAGCGGCGACACTGCCGACCGGCCGATGGTGGCCGAAGTGCCGCCGGGCCTGGCCAACGAGAGCGATGCCATCGCCGGCGTGGCCGACGAACTGGCGGCCGGCGCCCCGCTGACCGGGATCGACGGCAGCGTGGTGGCGGCGGGGCCGACGCCGCCCGCGACCACGGTCACCCGCAGCATGGCCGGCGCCGCCGCCAGCGATCCCGTGGCCGACGACGAGGCACCGAAGGACGTCGCGACGGCGGAGCCGGAGACGGTTGTCGAGGAAAGCCGGCCGGTCATCGAGTTCTCGAGCGCCAGCGCGGCGTCGCTGGGCGACGCCGACGACCTGCTCGGCGGATCGCTGAACGGTGCGGTCGCGCCGGCCGCGCCGGGACCGGCGCTGTCGCCGTCGCTGCTCGGCTTCCCCGGGGCGGGCGACGCCGAGGTGCCGGAGGACCTGGAATTGTACGACCCCGCCGTGGTCGCGGCCATCGGCGGCCAGCCGAGCCAGGTGCCGGCCTCGGTGCAGGCGCTGGAGGCCGAGGCGACCGCGGTCTATGGCGATGTCAACACCGATGCCCGCGTGCTGCTGCGCGCGACCGCCGACTGCTGGATCCAGATCACCGACGGCAATGGCGCCGAGGTGTTCACCCGGCTGCTGAAGGCAGGCGAGATCTACAAGGTGCCGAATCGCGACGATCTGCTGCTGCGCATGGGCAATGCCGGCGGCCTCGAGGTTCTCGTCGACGGCGCCACCCTGCCGCCGCTGGGCGGTGCCGGCGAGGTCAAGCGCAACGTGTCGCTGGCGCCGGATTCGCTGGCCGCCTCGCTGTAGCCGCCGGCCTGCCGCCGGCGCTTGCCCGCGCCGGCCGAGACACCCATATCCTGGCCACGCGGCCGCACCGCCGACGGATCGACCGGAACCATGGCAGTACGCCCCTACCGCATGATCGACCGACGCCGGTCGCGCCAGATCCGTGTCGGCTCGGTGGCGGTCGGCGGCGACGCACCGATCTCCGTGCAGTCGATGACCAACACCGTGACGGCCGACGTCGCGGCGACCAACGCGCAGGTCGCCGCCATCGCGGCCGCCGGCGCCGACATCGTGCGCGTGTCCTGCCCGGACGAGGCGTCGACCGCGGCGCTGGCCGCGATCGTGCGGGCGTCGCCGGTGCCCGTCGTCGCCGACATCCACTTCCACTATCGCCGGGCGATCGAGGCGGCGGAAGCGGGTGCTGCGTGCCTGCGCATCAACCCCGGCAACATCGGCGACAAGGCCCGGGTGCTGGAGGTGGTCAAGGCGGCCCGCGATCACGGCTGCTCGATGCGGATCGGGGTCAATGCCGGCTCGCTGGAGCGCGACCTGCTGGAGAAGTACGGCGAGCCCTGCCCGGAGGCGATGGTCGAAAGCGCGCTGGACCATGCCCGCATCCTGGAGGAGCTCGACTTCCGCGAATTCAAGATCAGCGTCAAGGCGTCGGACGTGTTCCTGGCCGTTGCCGCCTACCAGGGCCTGGCCGACGCCTGCGACTACCCGCTGCACCTGGGGGTGACCGAGGCGGGCGGCATGGTGGGCGGCACGGTGAAGTCGGCGATCGGCATCGGGTCGCTGCTGTGGGCCGGCATCGGCGACACCATCCGCGTCTCGCTGTCGGCGGACCCGGTGGAGGAGGTGCGCGTCGGCTACGAGATCCTGAAGTCGCTGGGCCTCAGGCGCCGCGGGGTCACCGTGATCTCGTGCCCGTCCTGTGCCCGCCAGCAGTTCGACGTGATCGGCACGGTGCAGATGCTGGAGGAGCGGCTGGCGCACATCACCGTGCCGGTGACGCTGTCGGTGATCGGCTGCGTCGTCAACGGCCCGGGCGAGGCGCGCGAGACCGACATCGGCTTCACCGGCGGCGGCAAGGGCACGCACCAGGTCTACATCGCCGGCGTGCCGCACCACCGGCTGAAGGACCAGAGCGTGGTCGACCATCTGGTCGCACTGGTCGAGGAAAAGGCGGCCGAGATCGAGGCCGCCGAACGCGCCGGCGCGGACGCCGCAGCGGCGGCCGAATAGGCGACGGTCCGCCCGCTCTGTTGAACGCGGGCCGGCGATCGGCTAAATCGCCGCTCACCTTCGCGATTGTGTCACTCGGGTAACAGGAGCCTGCCATGGCGCAGCGGGTGCAGCCGGTCCGCGGCATGCACGACATCTTGCCGGAAGACGGCCTGCGCCACCGCCATGTCGTGGACACCGCGCGCCGGGTCGCCGGCCTTTACGGCTACCAGCCGATCGCCACGCCGATCGTGGAGCCGACAGCGGTGTTCCAGCGCACGCTGGGCGAGACCTCGGACATCGTCTCGAAGGAGATGTACAGCTTCGACGACCGCGGCGGCGAGAGCCTGACGCTGCGGCCGGAAGGGACCGCCGGCGTCGCCCGCGCGTTCATTACCGCCGGGCTGGCCCAGGCCACGCCGTGCAAGTTCTTCTACGACGGGCCGATGTTCCGCTACGAGCGGCCGCAGAAGGGCCGGCAGCGCCAGTTCCACCAGGTCGGCGTCGAGCTGATCGGGGCGCCGGAGCCGGAGGGCGACGCCGAGGTCGTGGCGATGGGGGCGCGGTTCCTCGAGGCGCTGGCGCTGCAGGGCAACACGGTGCTGCACCTGAACAGCCTCGGCGACGCCGAGAGCCGCGGCGCCTACCGCGCCGCCCTGGTCGACTTCCTGCGGCCGAAGGCCGACAGGCTGTCGGAGGACAGCCGGCTGCGGCTGGAACGCAACCCGCTGCGCATTCTGGATTCGAAGGACGAGGGCGACCGCGCGCTGATCGCCGACGCGCCGCGCTACGACGCCTATCTGAACCAGGACAGCCGCGATTTCTTCGCCGCCGTCCGCCGCGACCTCGACCGGCTCGGCATCGCCTACGAGGTCGATCCCAAGCTGGTGCGCGGGCTCGACTACTATGTCCACACCGCATTCGAGTTCGTCTCCGACGCCCTTGGCGCGCAGGCGACGGTGCTGGCCGGCGGTCGCTACGACGGCCTGATCGCCGCGATGGGCGGGCCGGAGACGCCGGGCGTCGGCTGGGCGGCCGGGGTCGAGCGGCTGGCGATGCTCTGCGCCGCGCCGCCGGCGCCGCGCCGGCCGGTGACGGTCGTGCCGGTCAGCGACGGCGAGCACGGCCATGCGTTGGCGCTGGCCGACCGCCTGCGTGCCGCCGGCCTGCCGGTCGACGTCGGTTTCCGCGGCAACCTGAAGAAGCGGATGAAGCACGCCAACCGGGTCGGCGCACGGGCCGCGCTGATCCTGGGCGAGGACGAGGTCGCCCGCGGCGTGGCCAAGCTGCGCGACCTCGACACCGGGGCCGAGGAGGACGTGGCGCTCGACCGGCTGGCCGCCGCCTGTGCGGCGCTGCTGGCGGGCGGAGGGCCGGGCGCATGAGCGAAGCCTCGTTCGCCGCCAAGCTGGAGAACGTGCTGCACCACCACCGCGACCTGTCGGCGCGGCTGTCGGAGTCGGGCGGCCTGTCGCCGCAGCAGATGGCGGCGATGTCGAAGGAATTCGCCGACATGGCCGAGATCGTGGCGGCGATCGAACTGTGGAAGAAGGCCCGCGGCGCGCTGCAGGAGATCGACGAGATTCTCGACGACCCGTCCAGCGACAGCGAGATGCGCGAGCTGGCCGAGGACGAGGTGCACGACGCGCGCCACCGGGTCGAGGACCTGGAGACCCGGATCCGGCGCCTGCTGATCCCCAAGGACGAGGCCGATGCGCGCAATGCGATCCTGGAGGTGCGCGCCGGCACCGGCGGCGAGGAAGCGGCCCTGTTCGCGGCCGACCTGTTCCGCATGTACCAGCGCTATGCCGACCTGCGCGGCTGGCGGATGGAGGTGATGAGCGCGAACGAGACCGGTATCGGCGGCTTCAAGGAGATCACCGCGCTGGTCTCCGGCCGCGACGTGTTCTCCCAGCTCAAGTTCGAATCCGGCGTGCACCGGGTGCAGCGGGTGCCGGTGACCGAGTCCGGCGGCCGCATCCACACCTCCGCCGCCACGGTGGCGGTGCTGCCCGAGGCCGAGGAGGTCGACATCGAGATCGCCGACAAGGACCTGCGCATCGACGTCTACCGCTCGTCCGGGCCGGGCGGGCAGTCGGTCAATACCACCGACAGCGCGGTGCGCATCACCCACCTGCCGACCGGGCTGGTGGTGATCCAGCAGGACGAGAAGTCGCAGCACAAGAACAAGGCGAAGGCGATGAAGGTGCTGCGCTCGCGCCTGTACGACATGGAGCGGGCCCGGCGCGACGAGGAGCGCGCCGCGAACCGCCGGAGCCAGGTCGGCTCCGGCGACCGGTCGGAACGCATCCGCACCTACAACTTCCCGCAGAACCGTGTCACCGACCACCGCATCAACCTGACCCTGCACAAGCTCGACCAGGTGATCGCGGGCGAGGCGCTGGGCGAGATGATCGAGGCGCTGATCGCCGAGGACGAGGCGGCCCGGCTGGCGGAGCTGGAATGACCGCGGCGCGGATCGCGGTGGCGGAGGACGGCGGAGCGGACGCGACCGTGGGCACCGCCTTGGCCGCGGCTGCCGAGCGGTTGCGGCAGGCCGGCGTCGACGAGGCGCCGCGCGACGCGCGCCTCCTGCTGGCAGCCGCCGCCGGCTGGTCGTCCGCCGTGCTTTACGGCTTTCCTGAGCGCAGCCTGACGCCCGATGCGGCGCGGCGCTTCGCCGGCTTTGTCGCGCGCCGGGCGCTGCGCGAGCCGGTGGCCCGCATCCTGGGCCGCCGCGGCTTCTGGGCCCACGAGTTCGCCGTCGCCCCGGCGGTGCTGGATCCGCGCCCCGACAGCGAACTGCTGGTCGCCGAGGCGCTGGCGCGGTTGCCGGCCGACCGGCCGGGGGTGGCGGTCGACCTCGGCGTCGGCAGCGGCTGCCTGCTGTTGTCGGTGCTGGCCGAACGGCCGTTGCTGCGCGGTGTCGGCGTCGACATCAGCGCGGCGGCGCTGGCCGTCGCGCGCGGCAATGCCGCGGCGCTGGGCCTGGATGCGCGCACGGCGTTCTTGCAGGGCGACTGGTGCGCGGCGCTGGCACCGGGCATTGCCGATTGCGTTCTGGCCAATCCGCCCTATGTGGAAAGCGGGGCGATCGCGGGCCTGGAGCCCGAGGTCAGAGGGTACGATCCCGGGCCGGCGCTCGACGGCGGCGCCGACGGCCTTTCCGCCTATCGCGCGCTCGCGCCGCAGCTGGCAATGCTGCTGGCACCCGGCGGCCATGCGGTGGTCGAGATCGGCTGGAACCAGGCCGACGCCGTGTCGGCGCTGCTGGTCTCGGCCGGGCTTGAACGCGTCGAGCGGCGCTGCGATCTGGCCGGTCACGACCGTTGCCTGATCGCAACACATGCGGCCCGATAGTCACACCGCGGCCTTGTTTTCGCCGCATTTGCTTTTGGGCCGCTGCGGCAATTTGCTAGAAATGCCGCCGGTGCAGACCGGTTGAATCAGGGGCCGAACCGAACCGTCGAAGCGGGCGGTGGTACCGGGGCAGGGTACCGTTCGGAGGATCGACCGGGTGGAGCGACGATGTCGCGGAGGGGGACGCGGTCATCGGTCGGAAACAGTCTCGCACGGTTGAAATGCGAACCATGGGGGTGTGGTCGCGTTGGTTCGTGCGGGCCCGGTGCCTCGCCGATGCGCCCGGGATTTGGTAGAGCTTGGATGCTCACGGGGTCATGAGACAAAACGGAAATCACAAGCGGCCGCGCAACCGCGGCAATCTTGGTCGCAAGCCGTCCAACAACCGTAACCAGACCTTTGACAGCAATGGGCCGAGCGTCCGCATCCGCGGCAACGCCTTCCAGGTCCACGAGAAGTACCTGACGCTGGCTCGCGACGCCTATTCCAGCGGCGACCGGGTGATGGCCGAGAACTATTTCCAGCACGCCGAGCACTACTACCGCATCGTCAATGCCAACGCCGACCAGGCCCAGCGGCTGAACGGGCACGGCCTGAACGGTCATCACGGCTATGACGACGACGAGGACGAGGGCGATATCGACCAGCCCTACCAGATGCGCCAGCAGAGTCGCCAGCAGGGCGAAGGCCGCCAGGGCGAAGGCCGCCAGAGCGAAGGCCGGCAGGGCGAAGGCCGCCAGGGCGAAGGCCGGCAGAGCGAAGGCCGCCAGGGCGGCGAGCGCGAGCGGGACCGCGACAGGGATCGGGACCGGGACGGTTTCGGCGACGGCCGGCGGCGCGATCGCCATGCGAACGGCCAGTCGGTGGCAGAAGCCCCGCCGGCCGCCCAGCCGGCGGATGCGCACCAGGGCGAGATGCCGCTGGACGGCGGCGCGATGACCGCACCCGCCGCGAATGGCGACGGCAGCGACGGTGCCGCGGCGGAACAATCCGCCGACGCGCCGGAGAAGCCGCGGCGGCGCCCGCGGCGGCGCGCACCGGCGGCCGCCGCTCAGACGGCCGAGGCGACCGGCCGCGACGGCGACGAGGTCGATCCGGCGGCGGTATGACCGCGCCGGCGCTGGCCGGCGTTGACAGATGCGCGATGGCCGGCCGCGAGGTCGGCCATCGTCTTTTTGCGCGGGCGGCAGCCTGACGGATCATCAAGGCGGAGCAGGCGATGCAGGACTGGCTGGTCGGTTTCGACGACATCATGGCGCGGATGCCCGACCCCGCCGCCGCCGACCCGGTGGTCTATCCGATCCGCCACGGCAGCATGCGCGTCGGCCTCTACGCGCCGCGCGGCAGCGACCCGCAGGAGCCGCACAGCCAGGACGAGCTCTACATCGTCGCCCGCGGCAGCGGCCAGTTCGTCAAGGACGGCGACACCCGGCCGGTCGGGCCCGGCGACCTGATCTTCGTCGAGGCCGGCGCCGCGCATCGCTTCCTCGATTTCAGCGACGACTTCGTGACCTGGGTGGTGTTCTGGGGCCCGCAGGGCGGCGAGGCGCGCTGACGCGGGCAGCCAGCGCGGCGCGGCCCTGCTATAACCCTGCGCTGCAGCGAAGCGAGGGGGACCAGATGGCGCAGCAGCGATGGCGCAACCGGCCGGATCATTCAAACTGGGGCGACTTCGGCCCCGACGACGAGGTCGGCCGGCTCAACCTCATCACCGACGAGCGCCGCCTGGCCGCAGTGGCCGAAGTCCGGGTCGGCAAGGCGTTCTGCCTCAGCCTGCCGCTGGACCTGCCCGGCGGCAACCGCCTGGTGCCGCACCGCCTGCCGCCGAAACGCGGCATCGCCGCCCGCGGCGCGGAGGGCCGGCCGACGGTGCACTTCCCGATGGAGACCATCGATCCGCGCTGGATCGACATCTCCTGCGACGACCACGTCACCCTCTACACGCAATACTCGACCCAGTGGGACGCGCTCAGCCACATGGGCCGCCGCTTCGACGCCGACGGCGACGGGGTCGAGGAGACTGTCTACTACAACGGCTTCCGCGCCGGCTCCGACGTGATCGGGCCGCAGGACGGGCCGGAGCCGGGCGCGCGTCGGCTGGGTATCGACAAGATGGCGGAAACCTGCGTGCAGGGCCGCGGCGTGCTGGTCGACCTGTTCCATCACTACGGCCCGGAGCGGCGCCTGGTCGGCTATGACGACCTGATGCGGGCGATGGAGGCCGACGGCGTGCCGGTGGAGTCCGGCGACATGCTGTGCCTGCACACCGGCTACGGCCAGGCGCTGATCGACCAGGGCGGCGACCCCAGCCAGGAAATGCTGCACAACTCGCACGCCGCCCTCGACGGCTATGACCGGCGCCTGCTGCAATGGATCGAGGACAGCGGCATCGCGGTGCTGATCGCCGACAACTTCGCGGTCGAGGGCCATCCCTACCCGGCACGGACGGAGACGGGGCGCCATCCGGCGCTGCCGCTGCACCAGACCTGCCTGTTCCAGCTCGGCATCCACCTGGGCGAGATCTGGTACCTGACCGAGCTCGCGCGCTGGCTGCGCGCCAACGACCGCTGGCGCTTCCTGCTGACCGCGCCGCCGCTCCGGCTGCCCGGCTCGTTCGGCTCGCCGGCGACGCCGGTGGCCACGGTCTGAGCGGGGCCGCGGCGGTGAAGGCGGTCAGGCTGCACGGCGTCGGCGACATGCGGGTCGAGGAGATCGCGGCGCCGGGCGACCCCGGCCCGGGCGAGGTGCTGGTGCGGGTCGACGCGGCGGGCATCTGCGGGTCGGACGTGCACAACTTCCGCACCGGCATGTGGATCTCGCGCCTGCCCACGGTGCCCGGCCACGAGTTCTGCGGCACCGTGGTGGCGGCCGGACCGGGTTCCGCCCTGCGCGAGGGCCAGCGGGTGGTGGCGGATTCGCGGGTCAGCTGCGGCGGCTGCGCCCGCTGCCGGGCCGGGCGGCCGCATCTGTGCGCCGCCATCGGCTATGTCGGCGAGGTCTGCGACGGCGGCTTCGCCGGCATGGTCAGGCTGCCGGCCGGCCAGGTGCTGGCGCTGGCGGACGTGCCGGTTGCGGCCGCGGCGGCGGCGATGGCCGAGCCGCTGGCGGTGGCCGCCCACGCGCTGAACCGGCTGGCACCGGAGACCGGCATGCCGGTCGCCATCGCCGGCGCGGGCGCGATCGGCGCGCTGGCGGCGCTGCTGTTGCGCCAGCGCGGCCATGGCCCGGTCTACATCGCCGACCGCAATCGCGAGCGGCTGGCGCTGGTCACCGCCGCCACCGGCGCCGTGGCCGCCGACCTTGCCGACCTGGCCGGCGCGATCGGCGAGGCGCCGGCCTTCGCGATCGAGGCGACCGGCAGCGGCGCGGTCGCCGACACCCTGCTGGCCCAGCTGGCGCCGGCGGCCCGCGTCGCCTCGGTCGGCATCTTCCACGGCCGCGCATCGCTCGACCTCAACCGCATCGTCGAGGGCGAGATCGACTGGCTCGGCTGCGCCTCGTTCCGCACCGAGCTGGCCGAGGTGCTGCCGCTGCTGCCGGCGCTGCAGCAGGACATGCGCGCGATGGCCAGTGCGCCGGTCCCGCTCGACGCGGTACCCGATGCCTATCGCGCGCTGGTCGACGGCACGGTGGCGACGGTGAAGACGATCGTGGTGCCGCAGATGTGAGGCCGGGCCGCCATTGACCGCGGTCAAGGCCGGCGACCGGCGTGCGGCCGATCATCGTGCCTTGCCGGCGCGGCGCGCGCACGGACGATGGAGCGGCGGGAATGGACGAAGGGCCGAAGCAAGCCGGCGGCGCGACGACGCAGGTCGCCGCCTTTGCCATCGACCGCTGGCGCTTCGTCGATACCGACGGTGCGCCGGTGGCGGAACTGCCGGGCTTCGCCGCCGACCGCGCCACCGTCGTCGCGCTCTACGAGGCGATGGTGCTGGCGCGGGCGTTCGACGAGAAGGCGGTCGCGCTGCAGCGCACCGGGCGGCTCGGCACCTATGCCTCGGCGCTGGGGCAGGAGGCGGTCGCGGTCGCGGTCGCCGCCGCGATGCGGCCGGAGGACGTGCTGGTGCCCTCGTTCCGCGAGCACGGCGCCCAGCTGTGGCGCGGCGTGGCGATCGAGGAGCTGCTGCTGTACTGGGGCGGCGACGAGCGGGGATGCGACTTCGCCGGGCCGCGTCACGACTTCCGGTCTGCGTGCCGGTGGCGAGCCAGTTCCCGCACGCGGTCGGCGCCGCTCTGGCCTTCCGCACGCGCGCCGAGGCGCGGGTCGCGGTGGTGTTCGGCGGCGACGGCGCCACCTCGAAGGGCGACTTCTACGAGGCGCTGAACGTCGCCGGCGCCTGGGACCTGCCGGTGGTGTTCGTAATCAACGACAATGCCTGGGCGATCTCGGTGCCGCGGGCCGCGCAGAGCCGGGCCGAGACGCTGGCGCAGAAGGCGATCGCGGCCGGCGTGCCCGGCTTGCAGGTCGACGGCAACGACGCCATCGCCCTGCATCACGTGGCGGCGTCGGCGATCGCGCGTGCCCGCGACGGCGGCGGGCCGACGCTGATCGAGGCGCTGACCTATCGCCTCAGCGACCACACCACGGCGGACGACGCCCGCCGCTATCGCGACGACGCCGAGGTCAGCGCCCGCTGGAAGGAGGAACCGGTCGGCCGCCTGCGCCGGTTCCTGGCGGCGCGCGGCTGGTGGCGCGATGCCGACGAGGAGGACGCGCTGGAGCGGGCGCGGGCGCGGATCGAGGCGGCGGTGGCGCGCTACCTGGCGGTCGCGCCGGCCGAGCCGGGGGCGATCTTCGACCTTTTGTTCGCGGCGCTGCCGGACGCGCTGGCCGACCAGCGCCGCGCGGTGGCGGAGGCGGGCAATGGCTGAGTGCGACCTGCTCGGCGCGGTCAACCTGGCGCTGGCCCGGGCAATGGCAGACGACCCGGACGTGGTGCTGCTGGGCGAGGACATCGGCGTCGACGGCGGCGTGTTCCGCGCCACCGACGGCCTGCTGCGGCGCTTCGGCCCGCTGCGGGTGCGCGACACGCCGCTGGCCGAGACCGCCATCGCCGGGCTGTCGGTCGGCGCCGCGGCGATGGGCCTGAAGCCGGTGGCCGAGATCCAGTTCATGGGCTTCGTGCTTTCCACCGTCGACCAGATGCTCAATCACGCGGCGCGGCTGCGCAACCGCACCCGCGGCCGACTGGCCTGCCCGATGGTGCTGCGCGCGCCCTATGGCGGCTTCGTCCATGCGCCGGAACATCATTCGGAGAGCACCGAGGCGCTGTTCGCCCACATCCCGGGCCTGCGCGTGGTGATCCCGTCGTCGCCGCGCCGGGCCTATGGCCTGCTGCTGGCAGCGATCGCCGACCCCGACCCGGTGGTGTTCCTGGAGCCGAAGCGGCTCTACCACGCAGTGAAGGAGGAGGTGGCGGACGACGGCGTGGCGCTGCCGCTGGACCGCGGCTTCGTGCTGCGCGAGGGCGGCGACATCACCCTGGTGACCTGGGGCGCCTCGGTGCTGGAAGCGCTGGCCGCGGCCGACGCGCTGGCGGCAGAGGGCGCGGAGGCGGAGGTGATCGACCTCGCCTGCCTGACGCCGTTCGACCATCGCGACGTCGTCGCCTCGGTCGGCAGGACCGGCCGCTGCGTGATCGTGCACGAGGCGGCGCTGACCGGCGGCTTCGGCGCCGAGGTCGCCGCCCGCGTCGCCGAGCACGCATTGCTGTCGCTGCTGGCGCCGGTACGCCGCGTCGCCGGCTGGGACACGGTGATGCCGCTGCCGCGGCTGGAGCATCTCGCCAAGCCGTCGGTGCCACGCATCGTGGCGGCGGCGCGCGAATGCCTTGCTTTCGCATGAGTGTGTTCCGCCTGCCCGACCTCGGCGAAGGCCTGCAGGAGGCCGAGATCGTCGCGTGGCACGTCGCCGTCGGCGACCATGTGGTCGCCGACCAGCCGCTGGTCTCGGTCGAGACCGCCAAGGCGGTGGTCGAGATCCCGTCGCCGCAGTCGGGCACGGTGGCCGCGCTGCATGGCGAGCCGGGCGCGACGGTGGCGGTCGGCGCGCCGCTGGTCAGCTTCGGCGAGGGCGCCGGTGCCCTGTCCGAGACCGTGGTCGGCGAGCTGCCGCAGCCGCGCCGCCGGCGCCCGAACCCGCACCGCCGCACCGGCCGGAGCGGGCCGCCGTGCGAGGCGGCGCCGGCGGTGCGACGCCGCGCGCAGGCGCTGGGCGTCGACCTCGCCGCGCTCGCCGGCAGCGGTCCGGCCGGCGCGGTGACGATCGCCGATGTCGAGCGCGCGCCTGGCGCCACGCCTGCGGTCGCCGGCGGCGCACCCTGCGCGGCGTAAGGCGGGCGATGGCCGCGGCGATGACGCGGGCCGGGCAGGGCGTGGTGCCGGCGACGGTCAGCGACCGGGTGGTGATCGCCGCCTGGCCGGCGGGGACCGATCCGAGCGTGCGGCTGGTGCGCGCCGTGCTGGCCGGCTGCGCCGCCGAGCGCGCTGAATGCCTGGTACGACCCGGCCCGGGCACGGTGCTGCGCCATGCCGAGGTGGCGCTGGGGCTGGCCGTCGACACCCCGGCGGGCCTGCTGGTGCCGGTCCTGACCGACCTGCAGCCGCTGGACGACGCGGCGCTGCGCCGCCGGATCGACGCGGCGCGGCGAGGCTGCGGCAGCGCGCACGCTGCCGCCCGCGGCGCTGGTCGGCGCCACCATCACGCTGTCCAACTTCGGCATGCTCGGCGGGCGCTATGCCAGCCTGGTGGTGGTGCCGCCGCAGGTGGCGATCCTGGGCGCCGGGCGCATCGCCGACGAGCCGGTCGCTGTCGACGGCACTGTCGCGGTCGCCCGCACGCTGCCGCTGTCGCTGACCTTCGACCATCGCGGTGGTCAGCGGCGGCGAGGCGGCGCGCTTCCTCGCCGCCGTGCGGGCGTCGCTGGAAGCGCCCGATTGACTTCGACCGCGAAAGGACCGCCGCGATGCACGACCCGTTCGAACATGCCGACGACCTCGGGCCCGGCCTGACGCTGCACATCCACCGCCCGCATGTCGGCCTGCGCGCCATCGTGGTGGTCGACAACGTGGCCGCCGGGCCGGCGATCGGCGGCACGCGGATGGCGCCGGACGTGAGCCTGCAGGAATGCGCGCGGCTGGCGCGGGCGATGACGCTGAAGAACGCCGCGGCCGGGCTGCGCCACGGCGGCGCAAAATCGGTGATCTTCGCCGACCCGGCGATGCCGCCCGCGCACAAGGAACTGTTGGTGCGCGCCTTCGCCTGCGCGATCCGCGACATCGCCGACTACATTCCGGGGCCGGACATGGGTACCGACGAGACCGCGATGGCGCAGGTCCACGACGAGATCGGGCGCGCGGTCGGGTTGCCGCGCGCCCTGGGCGGCATCCGCTCGACGAGATCGGCGCCACCGGCTACGGCCTCGCCGTCGCGGCGGAGGCGGCCAGCCTGTTCGCCGGCGTCGACCTCGCCGGCGCGCGGGTCGCTGTGGAGGGCTATGGCGCGGTCGGCCGCCATGCGGCGCGCTTTCTCGCCGGCAAGGGCTGCGTGCTGGTCGCGGCGGCGGATTCGCGCGGCATGGTCGCCGATCCCGCCGGACCTCGACCTCGACGCGCTGGACGCGGCCAAGGGCCAGGGGCGGCAGCGTCGTCGACGTCGATGCGCCGGCGAAAGGCAAGCCGGCCGACATGGTCGGCGCCGACTGCGACATCTGGATCCCGGCGGCGCGGCCGGACGTGCTGCGCGAGGACAATGTCGGCCTGCTGAAGGCGCGGCTGGTGCTGCAGGGCGCCAACATTCCCGCCACCGCGGCGGCGGAGCGGATCATGCACGCGCGCGGGATCGTCTCGGTGCCCGACTTCGTCGCCAATGCCGGCGGCGTGATCTGCGCCGCGGTGGAGTATCGCGGCGGCAGCGAGGCCGCGGCCTTCGCCGAGATCGCCGACAGGTCGGCCGCAACACCCGCGACGTGCTCGAGCGCGCCCGGGCGGACGCCACCGCACCGCGCGATGCGGCCGTCGCCCTCGCCGGCGCGCGGGTGCGCGAGGCGATGGCGCTGCGGCGCTGGCGGTAGCGGCGCCGGCGGCCGCTCAGCGGCCGGGGCCGTCGCCGAAGGCCAGTTGCTGCAGGATCGGCAGCATCAGAATCACGCCGACGGCGGTGCCGATGCCGATCCACAGCCGGGGCTCAGACGGCTGCAGGCGGCGCACGATCTGGCCGGTGGTGCCGCGCACCGACATGACCATCATCAGCGATGCGATACCCAGGAAAAACGCGGTGAACAGCGGCGGCGGACTCATGCGCTCCAGCAGGTTGAAGCACATGAAGTAGAGCACCCCGGTGAACAGGATCTGGAACAGGACGGCGGGCACGATTGCCCTCAGCTTGGTCGGCGGCATGGCGAGCGGAGGCCCCACATTCTTCGTTGCGGTTCGCGGCGGCGGCCATGGTGACGGCCGGCGGGCGCCGGATCAAGCTCCGGCGGCGCACCCTCACTGGCGGCTGAGCGGGCGCAGCCGGGTGACATGGCCCATCTTGCGGCCGGGCCGGGCATCGGCCTTGCCGTAGAGGTGCAGCCGGGCATGCGGGTCGGACAGGATGTCGTGCCAGGCGTCGACCTCGTCGCCGAGCAGGTTGACCATCTCGGCGTCGTGGTGACGCTCGGCCGAGCCCAGCGGCAGGCCGCAGACGGCGCGCACGAACTGCTCGAACTGGCTGGTCACGCAGGCGTCGATGGTCCAGTGGCCGGAATTGTGCGGCCGCGGCGCCAGCTCGTTGACCAGGATCTCGCCGTGGTGGGTGACGAACATCTCCACGGCCAGCAGCCCGGTCAGGTCCAGCGCCACCGCGATCAGCTCGGCGACGATCCGCGCATCGGTGGCCAGTGCGCCGTCGATCGGCGCCGGCGCCATGGTGCGGTGCAGGATATGGTTGCGGTGCTGGTTCTCGACCGGGTCGTAGCTGACCATGCCGCCGTCGAGGCCGCGCGCGACGATCACCGAGATTTCCCGCTCGAACGGCACATAGGCCTCGACGATGGCCTTCTCGCCGCCGAAGCCGCGCCAGGCCTCGGCCAGGTCGGTCGCGGGCGTGATCCTGACCTGGCCCTTGCCGTCGTAGCCGAAGCGGGTGGTCTTGACGATCGCGTCGACGTCGAAGGCATAGACCGCCTGGCGGAACTCCTCGAAGCTGTCGGCCTCGTGGAAGGCGGTGGTGCGGACCAGCGGATCCGGCACCTCGTCGTTGAGGAAGCGCTTCTCGCGCAGCCGGTCCTGGGCGATGGCCAGCACCCGGCCGGTCGGCCGCACCGGCCGGTGTGCGGCCAGCCGCGCCACCGTGTCGTGCGGGATGTTCTCGAATTCGAAGGTGATCACGTCGACCGCCTCGGCGAAGCGGTCGAGCGCGGCCATGTCGTCATAGGCGGCAACGGTGGCGCGGTGGGCGACCTGCTCGGCCGGGCTCTGGCCTCCGGCCCGAACACGTGACTGCGATAGCCGAGCTGCGCCGCGGCCAGCGCCGTCATCCGGCCGAGCTGGCCGTTGCCGAGGATGCCGATGGTGGCGCCGGGCGGGATCGCGACCGCCATCACGACCGCTCCGGCGCGTCGGCGACGGCCTCGGTCTGGCGCGCGCGATAGGCGTCGAGCGCGGCGGCGACGCCGGGATCGCCCAGCGCGACGATGGCGGCGGCGAGCAGGCCGGCATTGCGGGCGCCGGCGGTGCCGATCGCCAGTGTGCCCACAGGCACGCCGGCCGGCATCTGCACGATCGACAGCAGGCTGTCGAGCCCGCTCAGCGCCTTGCTCTGCACCGGCACGCCCAGCACCGGCAGCGGCGTCATCGCCGCCACCATGCCGGGCAGGTGGGCGGCGCCGCCGGCGCCGGCAACGATCACCTTCAGGCCGCGGTCGCGCGCGGTGCGGGCATAGTCGACCATGCGGGCCGGCGTGCGGTGGGCGGAGACGATCCGCACCTCGTGCGCGACGCCGAGCGCCTCGAGCGCGCCGGCCGCCTCGGCCATCGTCGCCCAGTCCGACTGGCTGCCCATGATCACGCCGACTTGCGGCGTCGCTTCCCCGGCCGGCACCGTCGTTGTCCCCCTTCGCCCGCTGCGCCCCTGCCCGCGCCTTTACGCGCTTCGCCTGGCCGACGCAAGCCGTGGCATCGGCGTGCGCTTGTCAGCACTTTCGTAACCGCTGGCTGCTAGGGTGCCACCATCGATTGCAGGATGCATCGAGATCCGTGGCCACGGATCCCTCGTTATCGTGGGAAGGCACAGGTAGGGCATCGGCAGTGCGCATTGAGGGGCCCCGCAGCAACGGCATTCGTGCCTATCAGCAGCGCCAGACCGGCGGCGGCAAGGCCGCGGCCGGCGACAGTGCGGCCGCGTCGGTTGCGCGAACCTCGACCGACATCGCGATCGCCGGGATTCCGGAATCCGAGCTGACCCCGCGGGTGCAGCAGGCGATCCTGACGCTGATGGCCGAGGTCGGCCGGCTGCGCGACGAGCTGCACCGCCGCGACAAGCGGCTGGAGGAACTGGAGCGGCTGGCCGACGAGGACCCGCTGACGGCGGTGTTCAACCGGCGCGCATTCGTGCGCGAGGTCACCCGCTTCTCCGACTACGCCGACCGCTACGACACCCCGTCCAGCATCCTGTTCTTCGACGTCAACGGGATGAAGACGATCAACGACACCCACGGCCACGGCGCCGGCGACAAGGCGCTGGTCATGGTCGCCGACGCGCTGCGCACCCAGGTGCGCTCGACCGATGTGGTCGGGCGGCTCGGCGGCGACGAGTTCGGCGTGCTGCTGGTCAACACCGATGCCGACGACGCCCCGTCGCGTGGCCAGCGGCTGGCGCAGGCGGTGCAGGAGCAGCATTTCCTGATGGGCGAGACCAAGGTCAGGGTCTCGGTCGCGTGGGGCTGGCACACCATCGAGCCCGGCGTCGACGTCGGCGAGGCGCTGCGCGCCGCCGATGCCAAGATGTACCGCCACAAGCGCGGACAGACTGCGGCCTGACCGATGATTCCCTTGCGCCTGTCCGCCGCCTTCGCCCGCTCGCCGGCCCCGGAGCGTTCCGAGATCAAGCGCTGGATCGCCGACGCGCGCGACCTGTGCGACCTGCCGGACAAGCTCGCCACCCTGGCCCGGTACTGGCTGGATGCGCGCGGCGCGCGCGACGTTCTGCCGCGCGCCGCCCTCGACCCGACCGCGGTGAAGACGATCCTGCCCAGCCTGCTGATGTTCGGCCTTGAGTATGATGGCGCGGTGCTGCGCTCGGTCCGCATCCGCCTGATGGGCACGCAGCTGGTGCGGGTCTACGGGCGCGACTGGACCGGGCTGACCACCGACCAGTTCGACCGGGCCGACCAGGTCGACGCCCACATGCAGCGGCTGCAGGAGATCGCAGCGCGGCGCCAGCCGCTCTACTGGCGGCAGTGGAGCCTGGCGGACGGCTGCGAGGACCTGTTCGCGGAGCGGCTGATGTGCCCGCTGGCCGGGCCGGACGGCGCGGTGACCAGCGTGCTGGCGATCATCGACTTCCCCGGCATGGAATACGACCCGCGGGTGCGCGAGGGCTTCGGCCCGCTGCTGCCGATGGCGCGCCGCGCCATCATGTAGCCGGCGGCGGGCGCACGGATCGACTGCCAGACCGGCATCGACGACCAGGTCACGCAGCAAGGCATCTTCGCGCCGGGCAACATCCGCGCCGGCTCGGTGCAGAATGGGGAGTTCCGCATCGACACGGTGCCGGCCGGGGCGGTTTGCACGATGACGGCGGCGCAATCGCCCGGCGATCTGACGCTGGTCGGCCGGCCGGCCGATCCGGCCGATCTGGTCCGGCTAAATCTTGCAGCGACGCGCAATTCCGCCCAGGCGCCGGCGGCATATCGCGTGTTCTTCATCGTGTGGGTCGACCCGGCCACGCTGCTGGCCGAGGTCCAGCTGACATACGACTATCCCGGCGCGACCCGGACCGAATGCGCAACCAACGCCGACGGCTTCTCCAGAACGGAGGTGTTCAGCATTCCGGGGATCAACCTGCTGACCGATGCCATGCTCGACCAACCCGTGCGGGCCGACCTGACGCTCGACACCTGCCGGATCACCGCGACGACGACGCTCCGGTCCATCCTCCAGCCGTGACGGGCTTGGCGGTGCTCGCGGCGTCGCGGCCGTTGATCGTGGGACGATTGCCGGCCAGCGCGTGGGCACTTCCCGCGTCGAGGATTTCGCCGCGTCTCCAGCGCGGATGCGCGGCCGCAAGCGTCGCCTCGAACTCGCCGGGCTCGTCGGGCAATGGCACCAACCGGAAGTCGAGGCTCACCCTGGTCGCCGTCTCGACGTTCTCCGCACCGCCGTGGATGCAGCGCGCATCGAACAGCACCAGGTCGCCGGGCGCCATGGCCAGGGACGTGCATGCGGCCGCCACGCGCCCCGCGAATGCCGCATCGTCGCGCTGCGCCGCATAGAAGCCGGCAAGCGTGCCTGCCAGATTGCCCGCCTCCGGGGCCCATCCGGCGGCGAATGCCTCGAGGATCGCGATGCTCGCCGGCAGGCCGGCAAGGTGCAGCGCATTGGTACCGAATGTCGGCGTCAATGCCAGCCAGCCGTTGATCATGCGGACGGGATGACCGCCGAGGATGTCACTGTGGAATTGCGACCCCTGCCCCGTCGCGGTGCGTAGCGTCGGCGGAAAGCGGGCCGGCGGGTGAAAGCGCACGATCGGGGCCGCCTGGAACAGGACGTCGCAATCGAGAACGGATCGCACCGTCTCCGCAATCAGGCGCCGATAGGCGGCGTGCACACGTTCGTCCAGCACGTAGAACGACCGGGTCACCGCGTTCATGTAGGTGTCGTCGAGCTCGGCCGCGCCGGACGGCAGGTGTCCGTGCAGCTCGGCGAGCGGCGCGTGCCGCGGGGCGAAGCCGCGTGCCGCCAGCAAATCGGCCAGGGCGGCGGCCAGCTCGCCATGCGCTGCGTGCGACGCGATCAGGCGGTCCGAACCGATGGTGCCGGGACCGCGCAGCTCGACGGTCGCCATGGGACCGACCCGGTCCTATGCCGCGCTCAGGTCCTCGCCGCGCAGCGCCTTGTCGATCAGCGCACAGGTTTCGTCCCGGCCGTAGAGCGCGATGAACGAGCCGAAGCGCGGCCCCTGCGCCTGGCCCAGCAGCACCTCGTAGATCGCCTTGAACCAGTCGCGCAGCGGCTCGAAACCGTGGGTCTTGCCGATCTCGTAGACGATGTTCTGCAGGTCCTCGGCGGACGCGTCCGCGGCGGCGGCGCGCAGCGCGCCGGCGAGCGCGTCGAGCGCCGCGGCCTCCTGCGCCGTCGGCGCGCGATAGCGCTTCGCCGGCTTCACGAAGTCGCGGTAGTAGGCCAGCGCATAGCCGACCAGCCTGTCGAGGAACGGCGCTGACTGCGGCGTCGCCTCCGGCACGTAGCGGCTGATGAAGCCCCACAGCACCGCGGCGTCGACCGCGTTGGCGGCGCTGGCGAGATTCAGGATCATCGAATAGGCCAGCCGCATCGGCTCGCTCGGCGGCGCGCCGTCGTGGATGTGCCAGACCTGGCTCTTCGGCTGGTCGGCATGGGCCAGCGC
The DNA here is from genome assembly GCA_041396705.1 of Alphaproteobacteria bacterium. Taxonomy (NCBI): domain Bacteria; kingdom Pseudomonadati; phylum Pseudomonadota; class Alphaproteobacteria; species Alphaproteobacteria bacterium. Next base: position 183,496 of record JAWKYB010000005.1, on the reverse strand, counting down.
CGGATAGTCGGCGAGCGCGGCCTGGTAGTCGTCGACGGTCTTCGGGATCACGTCGAAATACAGCTTCTTGGCCGTCTTCGGCTTGGTCGCCATGAACAGCGCCAGGCTTTCCGGCGGACCGTAGGTCAGCCATTCCTCGACCGAAAGGCCGTTGCCGCGCGACTTGGAGATCTTCTCGCCCTTCTCGTCGAGGAACAGCTCGTAGTTGAAGCCCTCCGGCGCACGGCCGCCCAGCGCCTTGGTGATCCGGCTCGACAGCTTGACGGAATCGATCAGGTCCTTGCCGGACATCTCGTAGTCGACGCCGAGCGCGGCCCAGCGCATGCCCCAGTCCGGCTTCCACTGCAGCTTGCAGCGCCCGCCCATGATCGACACCTCGGTCAGCGCACCGGTGTCCGGGTCGCGATAGACGACGGTCGCGTCGGCGGGGCGCACCTCCTCGATCGGCACCTGCAGCACCCGGCCGGTGCGCGGGCAGACCGGCAGGAACGGGCTGTAGGACTTCTGCCGCTCCTCGCGCAGCGACGGCAGCATGATTTCCATGATCTGGTCGTAGCGCTCGGCGACGCGGACCATCCACGGGTCGAACAGGCCCGATGTGTAGCACTCGGTCGCGCTCTTGAACTCGTACTCGAAGCCGAAGCCGTCCAGGAAGGCGCGCAGCCGGGCGTTGTTGTGCTGGCCGAACGACGGATACTTGCCGAACGGGTCCGGCACCTGGGTCAGCGGCTTTTCCAGGTGCTGGGCCAGCATGTCGCGGTTCGGCACGTTGTCCGGCACCTTGCGCAGCCCGTCCATGTCGTCGGAGAAGCAGAACAGCCGGGTCGGGATGTCGCTCAGCACCTGGAAGGCATGGCGGACCATGGTGGTGCGCACCACCTCGCCGAAGGTGCCGATGTGCGGCAGGCCGGACGGGCCGTAGCCGGTCTCGAACAGGACATAGCCCTTCTCGGGCGTGTACGCCGGGCCGGCGCCGCCCAGCCGGTCGATCAGCTTGCGCGCCTCCTCGAACTGCCAGACGTTGGTCCCGCCGGCGTCGTCGCGCCATGCCGCGAACCGGCCTTGCCCCGCGCCACCCATCGCACGCATCCCTGAGCTTGAGGAAAAATCAGGCGGCGGACCTTATGTGCGGCGCGGTGCAGCGTCAACCGCCGGCGCCGTGGCGCGCCGCCGCGCGCTTGCCGGCGCGGCGGTTGCGCGCTATCAAGTGCCGTTCCCTGCGCGTCCCGCACGCATGCGGCGCCGTCATGGCCATCGGCCGGGAACGCTTCCCAGACATTCGCGCGACAACCGAGAGCCGCGGCACGCCCGCCGCGGCGCTGCGAAGGAGTCCGTCCGATGAAACGCCATGTGCTGACCGGCGCGCCCGGCGCCGGCAAGACCGCCCTGCTCCGGGGCCTGGAGGCCGACGGTTTCGCCGTGGTGGAGGAGGCGGCGACCAACGTGATCGCGCTGGCCCAGGCCCGCGGCGTGGCGGAGCCCTGGCTGCAGGCGGATTTCGTCGACGCTGTGCTGGCGCTGCAGTGCCGACGGCAGCGCGCGGCCGACCGCTGGCCGGTCGAGGCCGTGCTGTTCGACCGCTCGCCGGTCTGCACGCTCGCGCTGGCGCGGTTCCTCGGCCGCGCGCCGACGCCGGCACTGGCCGCGGAACTCGATCGCATCGCGTCCGAGCGGACCTATCGGCGGCGGGTGCTGTTCGTCCGCAACCTCGGCTTCTGCGAGCCGACGGCGGCGCGACGGATCAGCTTCGACGACAGCCTGCGCTTCGAGCAGGTCCACCTGGAGGTCTATGACGCGCTCGGCTATGCGTGCGTGCCGATAGAGGCGGCCGACCTCGACCGGCGCATCGCGGCGGTGCGCGCCGCGCTGGCCGAGGACTGAAGGCTCAGGCGGCGATGTCGACCAGCTGGCCGCGCCCGCTCTCGGCCGGCGGCTTCGGCGGTGCGGCTTCGGTCTTCTCTGCCGGTGCGGCCTCGGCACGCGATGCCGCGGCGGCCTCGGTCCGCTCCGCGCCGCGCTGCGACGAGGCGGCGGCGTTCTCCGCCGCCGACGGCGCCGTGCGCGGCTGGTTCGGCACCGCGCCGGTCGGGTCCTGCAGGCTTTGCAGGGTCGATGTCGAGCCGACTGCAAGGTCCATGGGGGTCACTTCCTGTGATGTCTCCGCACACATGGCGCGGGCTGACGCCAGCTTGACCTTTCGCGCATGGCGACGCGAGGCTTTTCGTTTCGAATTCGACGCAAATGCCGGCCGCGTACAGGCGCCGCTTGCGCCGGCTGCCGCCGCTTGCTCTAAGCCCGGCACCCGCCCCGCGGCAATGCCGGACAACCGATGGACGACTTCCTGCATCTGGGCCCGCTGTTCGACGGCCGCCTCGCCATCGTGGCGACGGCGGTGCTGGTCGCCGGCGTGGTGCGCGGCTTTTCCGGCTTCGGCACCGCGATGGTGCTGATGCCGATCGCCAGCGCCGCCTACAGCCCGACCACCGCGCTGGTGCTGCTGTTCGTCACCGATACCGTGATGACGGTGCCGCTGGTGGCGCGCGCCGCACCGCTGTGCCGCTGGCGGCAGGTGCTGCCGATGGTGGCGGGCGCCGCCGTCACCGCGCCGCTCGGCGTCTATCTGCTGACCGAGCTCGATCCGGTGCTGGTCCGCTGGATGATGAGCCTGCTGATCTTCGCCGTCGTCGCCGTCCTGATCGCCGGCTGGCGCTATCGGCGCGCGGCGACGCCGCCGCTGGCCTTCGGCGTCGGCGGCGCCTCCGGCTTCAGCGCCGGGCTCACCGGGCTGAGCGGCCCGCCGGTGGTGCTGTTCTGGCTGGGCGGCCAGGACGCGCAGCCGCGGCAGGTGCGCGCCGACCTGATCGTCTATTTCGGGCTGATGAGCGTCATCTCGGCCTACAGCTACTGGCTCAACGACGTGTTCACCTGGGTGGCGGTGCAGATCGCCGTCCTGCTGCTGCTGCCCTATGGTCTCGGGCTCTGGCTCGGCGCGCGCGGCTTCGGCCGCAGTCGCGAGGCGCACTATCGCTGGCTGGCCTACGGCCTGTGCGCCGGCGCGGCGGCGCTGGCGCTGCCGGTCTGGGCCTGAAGGAATGGGCCTGAAGGAATAGGCCGGGTGGGCCGGGCCGCTTGACCCGGCCGGCGGGCGGCGCGAGAGAATGGCGCGATCGGCCGGCGGCGGCCGGCAGCCGGGGAGCGCGGGCTTGAGCATGACTGTGTTGTACCACGCATCGCGCCGGCTGCGCGGCGCGGCCGCGGCGATCCTGCTGTCAGTGGCAGCGGGACCGGCGCTGGCGCAGGCCGGCGACCCGGTGGCCGAGCTGCCGGCGGGGACCTACGGCCTCGACCGCGCCCATGCCAGCCTGATCTTCCGGGTCGACCATCTCGGCTTCTCGCATTTCACCGCCCGCTTCACCCGGTTCGACGCGACGCTGGATTTCGATCCGGCCGACCCGACAGCGATGCAGGTGTCGGCCACGGTCGACGCCGCCTCGATCGAGACCGACTATCCCGACCCGGCCAGCTACGACTTCAACGCCGACCTGCGCGGCGCGCCGTGGCTGGACGCCGCGCAGCACCCGCAGATGACGTTCGTTTCGACCGCGGTGGTTCCGACCGGCGCGCTCAGCGCCGACGTCACCGGCGACCTGACCCTGCGCGGCGTCACCCGGCCGGTGACGCTGGCGGTGACCTTCAACGGCGGCTATGCCGGCCATCCGCTCGACCCGTCCGGCTCGCGCATCGGCTTCTCGGCCCGCGGCACGCTGATGCGCGCCGATTTCGGGATGGGCTTCGGCATTCCCGAGCCGGGCACGACCATGGGAGTCGGCAACGCGGTCGAGGTGATCGTCGAGGCGGAGTTCACCCGGCCGAAGGACGGCGGCTGAGGCGCGCAGCGCGCTACATCAGAATCCCGCCGTCGGCGACGTGGGCGACGCCGGTGGTGTAGCTCGACTCGTCCGACGCGAGATAGAGGCACAGCCGGGCCAGTTCCTCGGCCGTGCCGAGCCGCCCCATCGGCTGGCGGCCGACGAAGCTGGCCAGCGCCTGGTCGACCCCGATCCCCTGCGCCGCGGCCATGTCGGCGACGCGCTGGCGCAACGAGGGCGTGTCGACCGTGCCGGGGCAGACGGCGTTGCAGCGGATGCCCTCGGCCACGTGGTCGGCGGCGATCGCCTTGGTCAGACCGATCACGGCCGCCTTGCTGGCGCCGTAGGCGAAGCGGTTGGGAATGCCCTTCAGCGACGAGGCGACGGAGGCCATGTTGATGATCGAGCCGCCGCCATTGGCGATCATCGCCGGCAGGAACGCCTTGATCATCCGGTACATCGCCTTGACGTTGAGGTCGAAGGAGAAGTCCCAGTCGCGCTCGTCGCAGTCGAGGATGGTGCCGTTGGCGACGTAGCCGGCGCAGTTGAACAGCACGTCGGGCGCGCCGATCTCGGCCGCCGCGGCGGCGATCTCCGCCGCGTCGAGCACGTTCAGCCGGCGGGTCGCGATCCGCGGGTCGGCTGCGGCCAGGCCGGCCAGGCCCTCGTCGCTGACGTCGGTGGCGATCACGGTCGCGCCCTCGGCCGCGAACAGCAGCGCCGATGCACGGCCGATTCCGGCCGCCGCCGCCGTGATCAGGGCCGTCTTGCCCGCCAGTCTCTCCCCCATCGGTCCGATTCCTCCGCTTTGCCGATCGTGCCGCGGCACGCTAGATTGGGCGCAATCCCGCAACAACCCGCGTGTCGCACGGCCGATGCCGGCGCTGCAAGAGAGGAAACGCGACGATGAACGCGATCGGACCCGCCCCCGGCGCCCTGACCATCCGGCTCGACCCCGCCGACAACGTGGTGGTCGCCCGTGCCGACCTGCTGCCCGGGGCGGAGGTGCCGGCCGAGGGCGTCACCGCCGCCGAGCGCATCCCCGCCGGCCACAAGATCGCCACCGCGGCGATCGCCGACGGCGCCGCGGTGCGCAAGTACAACCAGATCATCGGCTTCGCCCAGGGCGACATCGCGCCCGGCCAGCACGTGCATGTCCACAATTGCGTGATGCACGAGTTCGCCCGCGACTACGCCTTCTGCCAGGACCGACGCGAGACGCAGTATTTCGGCGAGGCGGAGCGGGCGACGTTCCAGGGCTTCCGCCGCGCCAACGGCAAGTGCGGCACCCGCAACTACATCGGCATCCTGACCAGCGTGAACTGCTCGGCCACCGCGGCGAAGTACATCGCCCGCGAGGTGGAGCGCTCGGGCCTGCTGGCCGACTATCCCAACGTCGACGGGGTGATCGCGCTGACCCACCAGACCGGGTGCGGCATGGCCGACCGCGGCGACGGCTACGAGGCGCTGCAGCGCACGCTGTGGGGCTATGCCCGCCATCCCAACTTCGCCGGCGTGCTGATGGTCGGGCTGGGCTGCGAGGTCAACCAGATCCCGTTCCTGCTGGAGGCCTACGGCATCACGCCGGGCGACGGTTTCCAGACCATGACCATCCAGGAGACCGGCGGCACGGCCAAGACGGTGGCGCATGGCGTCGAGCTGATCAAGGCGATGCTGCCGGCGGCCAATGCGGCGCACCGCGAGACCTGCCCGGCCAGCGAGCTGGTGCTGGCGCTGCAGTGCGGCGGGTCGGACGCGCTGTCCGGCATCACCGCCAACCCCTCGCTGGGCGCGGCGGCCGACCTGCTGGTGCGCCACGGCGGCACCGCGATCCTCAGCGAGACGCCGGAGATCTATGGCGCCGAGCATCTGCTGACCCGGCGCGCGATCAACGAGAAAGTCGGCCAGAAGCTGGTCGAGCGGATCAAGTGGTGGGAGGACTATGTCGAGCGCAACGGCGGCGAGATGAACAACAACCCGTCGCCGGGCAACAAGGCCGGCGGCCTGACCACCATCCTGGAGAAGTCCCTGGGTGCGGCGGCCAAGGGCGGCACCACCAACCTGTGCGGCGTCTACAAATATGCCGAGCCGGTCGACACCAAGGGCTTCGTGTTCATGGACTCGCCGGGCTACGACCCGTGCTCGGTGACCGGCCAGGTCGCCTCCGGCAGCAACGTGGTCTGCTTCACCACCGGCCGCGGTTCGGTGTTCGGCTTCAAGCCGGCCCCGTCGATCAAGCTGGCCACCAACTCGCCGATGTACCGGCGGATGTCGGACGACATGGACGTCAACGCCGGCGTGGTCGCCGACGACGGCGTCAGCGTGCAGGAGGTCGGCCGGCAGGTGTTCGACCTGGTGCTGCGGGTCGCCTCCGGCGAGCAGTCGAAGAGCGAGGCGCAGGGCTTCGGCGACTACGAGTTCATTCCGTGGCAGATCGGCGCGGTGATGTAGCGATGGGAGACACGGCAATGGACAGCGGACACAGCGAACGGCCGGGACGGCGGGCGGCGCTGCGCGGCATGGCGGGCATCGGCGTGTCGGCCGTGGCCGCCTCCGTCGTCGGCGCCTGCGTCGGCGCCCGGCCGTCGGCCCAGGCGCAGGATCCCGGCCCGCTGCCCAGCGGCGAGGCGCTGAATGCCAACGTGATGGTCGGCAAGACGCTGCGCGTCTATCACACCGGCGATGTCGTCACCCTGGACTTCAGCCCGGACCGGGTGAACGTCGAGCTCGGGCCCGACGATCGCATCGTCGCCGTCACGCTGGGCTAGGGCGGCCCGGACCGCCCTGCTGGTCGCGGTCGGCATCGGGCTGCTGCCGCTCGCCGGCTGCGACCGCCGCGATCCGGAGCAGGCGGCGCTGTGCCGCGGGCTGATCTTCGCCTTCGAGGAGCGGGCCGCCGACGCCGCGGTCGAGCCGCCCGGCTTTAACCCTGACGACCCCGCGCGCGTGGTGATCGACTATCGCCTCGACGGGCGGTCGGCGCGCATTGCGTGCCGATTCGCGGCGACCGGCATGGCGCGCGACCGGCTGCTGCTGGTTGCCGTGGTGACGCCGTCGGGCGCAGAGCTGACCGGCGTGCGGCTGCACATGCTGCGCCGCTGGCTCGGGCTCGCGCCGCTGACCGCCGGCCGCGGCGAGACGGTCGAACGCAGCCTCGGCCGGCACCTGGCCTATGGCGTGCAACAGGCGGTCAACGCGCTGGCCAACGGTGCGGTCTATGCGCTGGTCGCCATCGGCTTCACCATGATCTACGCGGTGCTCGGCAAGATGGTGCTCGCCTTCGGCCAGGTGATGATGACCGGCGCGTTCGGTGCCATCGTGGCCGGCGGCGCGCTTTCGGCGGCCGGTGTCGGCGGCAACCTGCTGCTGATCGCGGTGCTGGCCGGCGCCATCGCCGCCGCGGTCGCATACAGCCTCGCCGCCGGCCGCGTGCTCGGCGGCCTGCTGCGGGCCCGCAGCAACCAGGCCGCGCTGATCGCGTCGATCGGACTGGCCATCGCGCTGCAGGAATTCGTGCGGCTGGTGCAGGGCGCGCGCGAGATCTGGCTGCAGCCGCCGTTTCCCGGCCGCCTGCCGCTGTTCGAGGCCGGCGGCTTCGACGTGTCGGTCGGCGGCGCGACCCTGGTCGTGCTCGGCGTCACCCTGACGTTCTTCGGCGGCGTCGGCCTGCTGATGCGCAGCCGGTTCGGCCGCGCCTATCGCGCCTGCGTCGACGACATCGCGATGGCGGCGCTGGTCGGCGTGCGCGTGCCGGCGGTCACCCTGTTCGTGATGGCGGTCGGCGGCTGCGCGGCCGGCATCGCCGGCGCCTTCACCGCCCTGATCTACGGCGGGGTCAGCTTCTACGCCGGCGCCATGATCGGCCTGAAGGCGCTGACCGCGGCCATCGTCGGCGGCATCGGCTCGATCGGCGGGGCGGCGGCCGGCGGCCTGCTGATCGCCGCGCTGGAGACGGCGAGCGTCGCCTGGCTCAGCCCGGCCTACAAGGACATCGTGGTGTTCGTCGCGCTGGTGGCGATGCTGATCTGGCGGCCGCAGGGGCTGGCCGGACTGCCGCGCGGGCGGGGCGACTGAATGGCGGTGGCGTCGACCCTGGGGCGGCCGGCGGAACCGTCGCTGCGTGCGGCGCGGCTTGCCGTGACCGCGATCTTCTTCATCCACGGCTCGCTGATCGCCGGCTGGGCGCCGCATATCGCCGCGATCAAGCTGCGGCTCGGCATGAGCGACGCGCTGCTCGGCTGGGTGCTGCTGTGCATGGCCGGCGGCGCGCTGCTGGCGATGCAGGCGATCGGCTGGCTGATCGACCGGTTCGGCAGCCGGCCGCCGCTGCTGGTGTCGGCGGTCGCCTATTGCGCGCTGGTCAACGTGCCGGTGAACGCGCCTTCGCCGCTGCTGCTGGCGCTGGGCCTGGTCGCCTTCGGGGCCGCCGCCGGCGCGCTGGACGTGGCGATGAACGCCCAGGGCGCGATCGTCGAGGCGCGCCGCGGCCGGCCCAGCATGTCGGCGATGCACGGCTTCTTCAGCCTGGGCGCGCTGGCCGGCGCCGGGCTGGCCGCGGCGATGCTGCGGCTCGGCATGGCGCCCTGGCAGCACGCGCTCGGCCTGTCGCTGGCCGGGCTGGCCGGCGCCCTGGTCGCGGTCCGGTTCCTGCTGCCGGCGTCGGTCGACCGCGGCGGCGGCCGGCCGCGTTCGCGCCTGCGCGTGTCGCGCTCCGCGCTGGTGCTCGGCCTGCTCGGCGGTATCGCGATGATGGCGGAGGGCGCGATGGTCGACTGGAGCGCGGTCTATCTGCGCGACGTGGCGCAGGCGCCGGCCGACCGGGCGGGCTGGGCGTTCGCCGGGTTCAGCGCGGCGATGGCGGCGGTGCGGCTGGCCGGCGACCGCATCAATGCCCGGCTTGGTGCCGGCCTGCTGCTGCGGCTCAGCGCGCTGGTCGCGATCGCCGGCTGCGCCGTGATGGCACTGGCGCCCGGCCTGGTCACCGGCATCGCCGGGGCGATCCTGGTCGGGATCGGCGCGGCCAACTGCGTGCCGCTGGTCTGCGCCGCCGCCGCACGCAGCGGCTCCGGCGGTCCGGGCGCCGGCAGCAGCCTCGCGCTGGTGGTTGGTCTCGCCTATTGCGGCTTCCTGATCGGCCCGCCGCTGGTCGGCGGCCTGGCGGAACTGTTCTCGCTGCAGGCGGCGATCGGCGTGGTCGGCGCGTTGCTGCTGGTGGTGGCGCTGACGCCGCTGCCCGACGGCGACCGCAGCTAGCCGCCGACCTCGGCCAGCAGCCAGCGGCGGAAGGCGCGGACCTTGCGGCTGTCGTCGTCGCGCGCCGCGACCAGGTAGAAGTCGCCGTCGGGGTCGGGCACGGTCAGCGGCAGCGGCCGGACCAACCGCGACGCGGCGATGGCGTCGGCGACGAAAGGCTGGTGGCTGATGGCGATGCCCAGCCCGGCGATCGCCGCCTCCACCGCCTGGGCCGAGGTGGAGAACGTCAGCCAGCGGCGCGGCTGCAGGCCGGCGACGCCGGCGGCATCCAGCCAGGCGGCCCAGTCGCGGTCGCGCGGCGCGGCATCGATGCGGATCAGGGCGTGGCCGGCCAGATCGGCCGGCGAGCGGACCGGCCGTTCCGCCACCAGCGCCGGGCTCGCCGCCAGCCCGATGCCGTTCGCCATCAGGAAGTCGGCGCGCATGCCGCGCCAGCGGCCGCGGCCGCAGCGGATCGACAGGTCGACATCCTCGCGCACCACGTCCTCGGGCCGCGAGGTGGTCAGCAGCCGCGCCTCGATCTCGGGATGCGCCTCCTGGAAGCCGGCCAGCCGCGGGATCAGCCAACGCTGTGCCAGCGTGGCGAGCAGGCTGACGGTCAGCGTGGCGCCGCCGCGGCCCGGTCGCGCCGCCACCGCCGCGGTGGCGCGCGCCAGCGCGTCCAGCGCCTCGCGGATGCGCGCGGCATAGAGCTCGGCGGTCTCGTCGACGGCGATGCCGGCTGCCGTGCGGCGCACCAGCGCACGGCCGACCAGGCGCTCCAGCTGGCGCAGCTGCTGGCTCGCCGCCGGCTGGGTGATGCCGAGCTCGGCGGCCGCCCGGCCGACGCTGCGGTTGCGGACCACCGCCTCGAACACCTGCAGGCTGCGATGGGACGGCAGCGGCGCCCCGCTCATAAGAAATCCTTATGTCACTTCAGCCGAACTGATTTGCAAAAAGAGCGTGGATCAGGTTGTTCTGGCGAGCAAGGCATAAGAGCGGGCGCAAGAGCCATCGTGGACCCCTGGATTCCGATCACCGTCGCCGCGGCGTTCATGCAGAACCTGCGCACCGCGCTGCAGAAGCACCTGACCGGGCGGCTGACCACGCTGGGCGCGACCTATGCCCGCTTCGTGATGGGCGTGCCGTTCGTGGCGGTCTATCTGTGGGTCGTGGCGGCGCAGACCGGCCAGCCGGTGCCGACGCCGGACGCGGCGTTCGCGCTCTACGCGGCACTCGGCGGCCTGGCGCAGATCCTCGCCACCTTCTGCCTGCTGAGCGCGTTCCAGTACCGCAACTTCGCGGTCGGCACCGCCTATTCGAAGACGGAGACGATCCAGACCGCGCTGGTGGCGGCGGTGGTGCTGGGCGAGGCGCTGAGCCTCGGCGCCGTCCTCGGCATCCTGGTCAGCCTCGCCGGCGTGCTGACCATCTCCGCCGCCAGGTCGCGGCTGAGCGCGCGCACGCTGCTGACCGGCTGGGCCGAGAAGGCGGCGCTGATCGGGCTGGCGTCCGGCGGGCTGTTCGGCGTCTCGGCGGTCTGCTACCGCGCCGCGGCGCTGGCGCTCGACGGCGGCGACAGCGTGATCCGCGCCGCGACCACGCTGGCCTGCGTGCTGGTGTTCCAGACCGCGGCGATGACGCTGTGGCTGCTGCTGCGCGATCGCGGCCAGCTGGCCGCGGTGTTCCGGCACTGGCGCTGGACCATCGTCGTCGGCCTGACCTCGATGCTCGGATCGGCCGGCTGGTTCACCGCGATGGCGATGCAGAATGCGGCTTTGGTGCGCGCCGTCGGCCAGGTCGAGCTGGTGTTCACCTTCGCCGCGTCGACCCTGATCTTCCGCGAGCGCTCCAGCGCGGCCGAGCTGGCCGGCATCGCGCTGGTGGTCGGCGGCATCCTGCTGGTGCTGCTGTGGTAGGGCTCAGCGCCGGGCCAGGGCCAGTGCCACGCCGGCGCCGACCAGCACCGCGCCGGTGATGCGGTTGCGCAGCGCGCCATAGCGCCGCAGCGCATGGCGGGCCCAGCCGGCGGCGAGCGCCCACAGGCCGTCGCCGATGCCGACCACGGCCAGGAACAGCGCGCCGAGAATGGCCAGCTCCGTCGCCGGTTCGGCGTCGGGGCGCACGAACTGGGGCAGGAAGGCGCCGTAGAACAGCAGGGTCTTCGGGTTGACCACGGCCAGCGCCGTGCCCTGCCAGAAGATGGCCGCAGGGCGCCGCGGCTGGGCCTGCACCGCCGCGAGGTCGCCGGCGGTCCGGCTCCAGGTCCACAGCCCCAGCCCGACCAGATAGGCGACGCCGAGCCAGCGCAGCCAGCCGAGCAGATCGGCCATGGCCCCCATCAGCGCGGCCATGCCCGACACCGCCAGTGCCAGCTGCACCGCCACGCCCAGGGTCGTGCCGGCGACGGTGACCAGGCCGAAGCGCGCGCCATAGGCCACGCTGTTCGCCACGATCAGCGCCACGTTGGGGCCGGGAATGGCGACGAGCACGGCGACGGCGGCGACGAAGGCGAGATACAGGGTCAAGGCGGCGAACCTGCCGTGATGCAGCCGGGGACGGCGCAGATTGCCGCGCAGCCGCGGGCCTGTCAGGCCCTATTTCGTCGCGCCGCGCCGATCGCGGGCTCGGCCAGGCGCCGCCGCCGGGCCCGCAGGCCGTTGAGGAGCAGGCGCAGCGGCAGCGGCGCCGCCATCGCCGCCAGCACCGTCCACATCGGGCCGATCCGGAACCGCAGGTCCAGGTTCGCCAGCAGCACGCGGTCGGCCGGCAGGCCGGTCATGGTGGCGTACCAGGCGTATTCGATGGCCGCGGTCGCCAGTGCCGCCAGCACGGCGACGACGACGATCGCGGCCTCGCTCCCGCCCGGCAGCCGCCGCAGGACCGGCAGCCGGTGCAGCATCAGGCCCGCGAACAGGCCGGCGCACAGCACCGGCTCGCCGACGTCGGCGCGCGATTGCAGGAAGAAATGGACCAGGGTCAGGGCGGCCAGCGGGTAGACGGCGGCATGCAATCGCTTCCAGTTGCGGCGCAGCCGGCGGATCGCGGCGTCGAACGATGTGGCCGCGAGGACGCCGAGGCCGAGCAGCGCGACGAAGCCGACGGTCAGGTAGAAGCGGCCGACGATCTCGCCGGCGGCGAGCGCGATGTCGCCGCCCTGGTCGATCAGATAGAGCGCCAGATGGGCGGCGGCATAGCAGAAGGCGGCGACGCCGAGCATCCGGCGGACGGTGGCCAGGGGCGGCCAGGCCAGCAGCCGCCGCAACGGAGTGACCGCCAGCGTGGCGACCAGCAGGTAGACCGCCCAGTCGCCGGCCCGGTGCAGCGCGGCCTCGACCGGGTCGGCGGCCACCGCCTCGCTCGCCAGCCCCCAGCCGATGCGGACACCCGGTGCGGCGACCAGCGCAAAGGCGGCCAGGCGCAACGGGTCGAAGCCGCCGCGGCGGTCGTTCCACGGCAGGTGTCGGCTCAGGCTCTGCAAAGGCGCGGCGATCGGCGTGCCCTTTCCGCGGCTGGTGGGCCCGCAGACTACGCGTAGCGCAGGCGCGGCGGCAGGCCAATCCGGATCACCGCGGTTCACGATCGCGTCCAGGCTTCGGGCAGGAGCGGCGGCAGTGCGATTAGTAAATGTAAGATCAGGAGAACCTTAATGAAAATTCTAACATAGGTTATGCGTCCGAAATTAATGTCGGGACGGTCGGAACCATCGCTGCAATTGTCCGTTCTGCGGCGACGACTTTGTCATCGCGTGCGAAGTCGAACACTTCACGGACCGGAGTCCGTCAAGTCAAATCGTTGCCGAAAGGAGCACGACATGAAACGCCTGTTGGGCACTACCGCCCTTTCCCTGTTGCTGGCCGCGCCGGCCTTCGCCCAGTCCGACTCCGCGGGCTTCTGCGCCGACGGCTGGATCGCCGCCGACACCGACAACAACGGCTATGTCAGCGCCGACGAGCATGCCGCTGCCACCGCCGGCGTCTATTCGGGCTATGACGCCGATGGCGACGGCATGGTCTCGCGCGACGAGTATCTGGGCTGCGTCACCGCCGGCGGCCAGGCCGGCGAGCCGGGCAACGACGACGAGTTCATGGCCGCCGATGCCGACGGCGACGGCATCGTCAGCGTCGACGAATACCGGATGTCGATCTCCACGTCGTACGAGCAGTCCGGTGCGGCCGACATGCCGGCCGACCAGGTCGCGGCGCGCGCGGCCGCCCACTTCCGCCTGTTCGATTCCAACGAAGACGGCAAGATTTCGCGCGAGGAGTGGACCGGCTCGCCGGACGAAACCTCGAACCGCGGGCTGGGCGGGCGCTTCGACATGATGGACACCGACCAGGACGGTCAGGTCACGCGCGCGGAATACGACGCGGCCAGCACCACCGCCTATGAGCGGGCCGGCCAGGCGGCGCGCGACGAGGGCGTCGAGACCGAGAACGGCGTCCCGGTGTTCCCCTACCACTTCTGGATCAACTGATCCGCGGGAACCGATTTGCCGGGCCGGAGCCTATCGGTCCGGCACGCAGATGGCGCGCGAGCTTTCAACTCGCGCGCCATTGGCGCATGTGTCGGTGCAGTTGCCGGCGGCGCGACAGGCCGCCCGCGCCGTGTTCTCCAGCGCGCCGGCAACGACCGAGATGCCGTCGCTGCCGCCGCAGCCGGTCGCGGCGAGAGTCAGACAGAGGGCCAGGACGCGCATCGCGCGGCCTCAGCAGCCCCAGCGCAGGCCGGCGGTGTGCACCGGCGCGTCCCAGAAGCGCGCGATCTCGTCGTCGAGCAGGGTCAGCGTGATCGAGCAGCCGGCCATTTCCAGCGACGTGACGTAGTTGCCGACCAGCGCGCGGCCGATGCCGACGCCGGCCTTGTCCAGCACCCGGCGGGCGGCATCGAACATCAGGTACAGCTCCATCGCCGCGCTGCCGCCGAACCCGTTGACCAGCAGCAGCGCCCGGTCGCCGGTCGCCGGCTTCAGGTCCGCCAGGATGGCGCCGACCATTTCCTCCGCGATCGCGTCGGCGCTGGCCAGCCTGACGCGACGACGGCCCGGCTCGCCGTGGATGCCGACGCCCATCTCCATCTCGTCCTCGCCGATCTGGAAGGTCGGCGTGCCGGCCGCCGGCACGGTGCAACTGGTCAGCGCCACGCCCATCGAGCCGGTGCGCTTGTTGGTCCTGTCGCCGAGCGCCTTGCAGGCGGCGAGGTCGGCGCCGGCTTCCGCCGCCGCCCCGACCACCTTCTCCACCACCAGCGTGCCGGCGACCCCGCGCCGGCCGGTGGTGTAGGTGCTGTCCTCGACGGCGACGTCGTCGTTGGTCAGCACGGTGGCGACCTGGGCGCCGGTGGCGTCCGCCACCATTTCCGCCGCCATGTCGAAGTTCATCACGTCGCCTTCGTAGTTCTTGACGACGAACAGGATGCCGGCGCCGCCGTTCACCGCCTCGGCGGCGGCGACCATCTGGTCGGGGGTCGGCGAGGTGAACACCTGGCCGGGGCAGGCGGCGTCGAGCATGCCCTTGCCGACCAGTCCGCCGTGCAGCGGCTCGTGCCCGCTGCCGCCGCCGGAGATCAGCGCGACCTTGCCCTGCACCGGTGCGTCGGCGCGGCAGACATAGGTCGGGTCGTGGGCGACGCGGACGATGCCGGCATGGGCGGCGGCGAAGCCGTTCAGGCTCTCGGTCAGGATGTCGTCGACGGCGTTGATCAGCTTCTTCATGGCGGCCCTCCCCCGGCGCTTTCGTTGTCGGCGACGGCGAGATTACCGATCAGGCGTCGAGCCGGTCCAGTACCCGCATCACCGCGGCGGTGCCGCCGACCGGGGCCATGATATGCACGCCGGCGACGCCGTCGATCTCGCTGAGCCCGGCGATCAGCTCGGCGCACATCGCCACCCCCTCGCCGGACGGGTCGTCGGACCGGTCGAGCCGGTCGATCCAGGCGTCCGGCACCGAGACGCCGAACAGGTTGTCGTTCATCCAGCGCGCCGAGCGGGCCGAGGCGATCGGCCCGACACCGAGCACGACCTTCAGCCGCTCGGTCAGCCCGGCGTCGACCAGCGCCGCCATGTAGCGGCGGGCGGCGGCCAGCTCGAAGCAGAACTGGGTCTGCACGAAGTCGGCGCCGGCGTCGGCCTTGGCGGCGAGGCCGCCGGGGTGCCAGCCCGGCGGCGGGTCGGTCGGCGTGTCGGCGCAGCCGATCAGCATCGCCGGCGCGGCCGCCAGCGCCCGGCCCGACGGCAGCGTGCCGTCGTCGCGCATGCCGCGCACCGCCGTCATCACCGCGCGGCTGTCGTAGTCCCACACCGGCCTGGCGTCGGGCTGGTCGCCGGTGGCGGGGTCGTCGCCATGCAGCACCAGGATGTTGCGGATGCCGAGCGCGGCGGCGCCGAGGATGTCGGACTGGATGGCGATGCGGTTGCGGTCGCGGCAGGTCATCTGCATCACCGGCTCGGCGCCGGCGCCGCGCACCAGCGCCGCGGCGGCGAGGCTGGCCATCGCGGCACGGGCGCCGGCGCCGTCGGTCAGGTTGATCGCGTCGACCCGCCCGACCAGCGGCCGCACCCGCTCAATCAGATGTTCGGGGTCGGCCGAGGCGGGCGGCGCCACCTCGACCGTCACCGCGAAGCGGCCGGCAGCGAAGGCGTCGGCCAGGGCGTTGCCGGTCGCGGTCGGCGCGCCGGTCATGTCATGTGTCCTTCGCCGCGCAGGCTGACGTGGCCGTCGCGACCGACGATCAGGTGGTCGTGCACCGCCACGCCCATCGCCTGCGCCGCCTTCTGGATGTCGCGGGTCATGGCGATGTCGGCCTGGCTCGGCGTCGGGTCGCCCGACGGGTGGTTGTGGACCAGGATGAGGGCGCTGGCGCCCAGCTCGAGCGCCCGCTTGATCACCTCGCGCGGATAGACCGGCGTGTGGTCGATCGTGCCGCGCTGCTGCACCTCGTCGGCGATCAGGCGATTCTTGCGGTCCAGGAACAGCAGGCGGAACTGCTCGGTCGGTTCGTCCGCCATGGCCCGTCGGCAGTAGTCCACCACCTTGTGCCAGGCGTTCAGCACGTCGCGGTCCTTCAGCTCGTGCCGGCCCAGGCGGATAGCCGCCGCGCGCATGGTGCGCAGCGCCGCAACCACGCCGTCGCTGACGCCGCCGAAGCGCTTCAGCTCGGCGTCCGCGGCGGCGAAGGTGCCGCCGAAGCCGAACCGGTCGACCAGCTGCTTGGCCAGCGGCTTCACATCGCGGCGCGGGATCGCCAGGAACAGGACCAGTTCCATCAGGTCGTAGTCGGACAGCTTCTCGGCATCGCCGCTGCGCAGCCGTTCCTTGGCGCGCTCGCGATGGCCGTGGAAGTGCGGCTTGTCCTGATCGGCAGCCTGGGTCACGGGCGGACTTGGATTGCCTCGGGCGCGCGCATCCCGCCCTGCCTCGTCATTGCGGGCCGCCGCCAGGCAGCGTGGACGTTCGGGGCCGCCTCACCGGCGTCGGTGCGGATGCCCTGGCTTGCCACGTCGCTTCGCTCCTCGCAATGACGGCCAGAGTGGAGCGGCCCGCGGCCCCACGCTCAGCTGTAGGGTGGCTTGTGCAGCCCGGCCGGCGAGGTTGTGAAGATCTCGCAGCCGTCGGCGGTGACGCCGACCGAATGCTCGAACTGCGCCGACAGCGAGCGGTCGCGGGTGACCGCGGTCCAGCCGTCGCCGAGGATCTTCACCTCCTTGCGGCCGGCGTTGATCATCGGCTCGACGGTGAAGAACATGCCCTCGCGCAGTTCCACCCCGGTGCCCGGCACGCCGTAGTGCAGCACGCTGGGCGCGTCGTGAAAGATGCGGCCGAGCCCGTGGCCGCAGAAATCCTCGACCACGGAGAAGCGGGCCGCCTCCGCGAAGCTCTGGATCGCATGGCCGATGTCGCCCAGCCGGGCGCCGGGCCGCACCGCCGCGATGCCGCGCATCATCGCCTCGTAGGTCACGTCGACCAGCCGCTGCGCCTTCACGCTGACGCCGTCGCCGACCGGGAACATGCGGCTGGTGTCGCCATGCCAGCCGTCCAGGATCACGGTCACGTCGATGTTCACCACGTCGCCGTCGCGCAGCACCTTGTCGCCGGGGATGCCGTGGCAGACCACGTGGTTGACCGAGGTGCAGATCGACTTCGGAAAGCCGCGGTAATTCAACGGCGCCGGGATCGCGCCGTGGTCGACGATATAGTCGTGGCACAGTTGATCGAGCCGCTCGGTGGTCACGCCCGCGGCCACGAACGGCGTGACATAGTCCAGCGTCTCCGCCGCGAGCCGGCCGGCGCGGCGCATGGCGGCGAATTCTTCCGGGCCGTGGATCTTGATCCCGACCGGACCCGTTTCGCGGCGCCGCGCTGCTGACTGCCGTCCCATTCCCATGTCCCACATCATCGCATCACCTGGTCCCGCAGCGACCGGTCATCGCTGTCCCGCTTATATGATAACGGGCACGGCGGATGCCACCCGTATCTCTTCGGTGGTGACGGTGCAGCGATAGGCCAGCGCCTCGACCCCGGCGGCGCGGGCGCGGGCGAACGCGGTCGCATAGGCCGGATCGATGTCGCCGGCCAGCGCGAAGCGGTCGCAGTCCTCGCGCTGCACGCAATAGACCATGACCGCGCGGGCGCCGGCCGCCACCATCGCCGCCAGCTCGCCCAGGTGCTTGGCCCCACGGGCGGTAACGCAGTCCGGAAACTCCGCCAGCCCGTCCGCCGCGGCATCGTCGCGGCGCAGGTGGACGTTCTTCACCTCCACATAGCAGGGCGGCCGGCCGTCGGCCTCCAGCAGCAGGTCGATGCGCGAGCCGACGCCATAGGGCACCTCGCGCCGGATGCTGTCGTAGCCGGCAAGCGGGGCGATGACCCCGGCGGCGATCGCCTCGGCGACCAGCGCATTCGGCCGGTTGGTGTTGATGCCGACCAGGCCGCCGCCGACCCGCTCCAGCTCCCAGCCATAGGGCAGCTTGCGCTTCGGGCTCGGCGCCGGCGCCAGCCAGATTTCGCCGCCCGGACGCGCCAGGCCCAGCATCGCACCCGGGTTCGGGCAATGCACTGTGGTCTCGCGGCCGTCGGCGAGGGCGACGTCGGCCAGGAAGCGCTTGTAGCGGCGCAGCAGGCGCGCCGGCACCAGGGCGGTGTCGAAGCGCAACGGCCTAGGCGCGCGGCTGGGCGGGGCGGGACTGCATCCGGCCATCTAGCCGGCCGGCAGCCGCTTCGGTCAACCGCCCAGGCAAGCGGGCGTGACGCCAGTCACCCGCCGCCACGATTCCGCCCCGGATGCGCCCCGTCCTGCCACAGTGCCTTGCCATCTGGGGTGCATCGGCAGACAGACAGGGGAGGCCGTCCAATGCCCAGCATGTCCAAGATCGCTACCTACGCCGCCTGGATCGCCGTCGCCGCGATCGCCGCCGCCGCCCGCCCGGCCGCCGCGGACGAGCTGCAGCGCGACCGCGACGCGGCCGAGATCGCCAGCGCCTTCGGCCAGCAGCGCGAGCCGTTCAACGAGGCCTACAGCTTCGCCGACGAGGACGAGGCGCAGCCCGGCGTCGCCGCCGACGCGCCGACCTTCCCGAACGGCACCGACATCGAGGATCTCGACGAGACCCTGCCGGACCAGGGCGACCGGTTCACCGCGGCCGACGACGATGCGGTGCTGCTGATCGGCACCTGGGCCTGGGAAGGCGCCATCGAGGGCGTGCCGGCCAGCATCCAGACCGCGTTCTACGAGGACGGCACCTATGAGAGCTATGCGGTCACGCCGGTGCTGGAGATGTACGAGGTCGGCTACTGGGCGCTGATCGACGGCACGCTGATGACCGAGGTCTACGACTATGCGCCGCGGGTGATCGACACGCCCTATGGCCCGCAGCCGCTGCAGATCGAACCGACCTACCAGACCTGGCTGAGCTTCGTCGACGAGGACACCGTCGAGACCGAGATCGGCCTGTCCTACCGCATCGACTGACGCCCGCTGTCAGGTTGCGCTGCGGAAGCGCCGCCGGGTCCGCCGGCGGCGCTTTCCGTTTCTGCGCCGCCCCGCCGCTTCCGCCTGCTAGAATGGGTCGACCAGTCGCCGAGCGGCGGTCGATCCGGACGGGCCGCGAGGGAGCACAGCGATGTTCGACGGGTTCGCACGGCGGCGCATCGCGGCGCCGGGGGCGGAGATCAACCTGGTCGTCGGCGGCAGCGGCCCGCCGCTGCTGCTGCTGCACGGCTATCCGCAGACCCTGGCCATCTGGCACGCGGTCGCGCCGAAGCTGGCCGAGCGCTTCACCGTGGTGTGCGCCGACCTGCGCGGCTATGGCGACAGCGGCAAGCCGCCGTCCGGCGAGGCCTATGCGAACTACAGCAAGCGGGCGATGGCGGCGGACCAGGTGGCGGCGATGCAGGCGCTCGGCTTCGACCGCTTCGGGCTGGCCGGGCACGATCGCGGCGGGCGCGTCGGCCACCGGCGGGCCGCCGACCACCCGCAACGGGTTTCGCGGCTGTGCATTATCGACATCGCGCCGACGCTGCACATGTACGAGCGCACCACCGAGGCGTTCGCCCGGGCCTACTGGCACTGGTTCTTCCTGATCCTGCCGCCGCCGGAGCCGGAGCGGATGATCGGCGCCGACCCCGAGGCCTATTGGCGGGCGAAGTGCGGCGCCGACCGGCCCGGCGCCCCGTTCGCGCCGGAGGCGCTGGCGGAGTATCTGCGCTGCTTTCGCGATCCGGCGGCGATCCGGGCCAGCTGCGACGACTATCGCGCCGCCGCCGGCATCGACCTCGCGCACGACCGCGCCGACGTCGCCGCCGGCCGCCGGCTGGCCTGCCCGGTCCACGTGCTGTGGGGCGACGACGGGATCATCGGCCGCTGCTTCGACCCGCTCGCCGCCTGGCGCGAACGGGCCGACCGGGTCAGCGGCCGCGCGCTGCCCGGCGGGCACTATCTGCCGGAGGAACGGCCGGAGCTGGTGACGGCGGCGCTGGCCGCCTTTTTCGGGGATGGCTGAGCGCGGGCCGGCTCAGCAGGCCCAGCTGCCCTTCTTCTCGTAGGCGATGGTGACGAACAGCATGTCGACACGGTCGCCGTCGCTGGACAGCGGCATGATCAGGTCTTCCGCCGAATCGTAGTCGCGGTGCGGGCCGACATAGGCGATGCGGCCGGAGGCGGGCAGGCCGCTGGCCGCCACGTCGGCGAGCGCCTGCCAGAACGCGCTGTCCCTGCCCTGGCCCGGCACCTGGCTCAGCCACTGGCCGGTGCGCGGTTCCCACAGGTGGTGGTCGACATTGGTGCCGATCAGCCGATAGCGGAAGTCGACCGGGTCGTGGGCCACATCGATCAGCACGACATGCGGCAGCAGCTCGGGGATCTCGCAGGGATCGAGGTCGGCGCGGGCCGGCATGGCGCGGCCGCCCCGCTTGGTTTCCCAATAGCGCAGCGCGGTCGCGTTGGTGGGATGGGTGGCGCGGATCGTTGTCATGTTGCTCATTGCGACACCTGCTGATGGGTCCTGACACACATGCATCGGCTGCGTGAGCGAGCCCTGCACCGCGACCGGATCCGACATGCATCCTCGTTTCGAAGTCGGCGCGCGCCCTGCGGGCCTGGAGGGGTGCTGAGGCATCCTGCCTGGGCGGGGCGGCGGGTTGTTGCTCGCCGACGATTCATGATGCCCGGTTCTACGTCGGCCGGCTGTGGCAATGATCACATTGCGGCCGCCGCGTGGCGGTCAGGGACGTTCGTCTTCCTTCTTCAGGAAGGCGACCGCGACGAACAGCATGTTCACCGTCGCGTCGTCGTCCGAAAGCGGCATGATGATGTCCTCGGCCCGCTTGTAGTCGCGGTGCGGGCCGACATAGGGGATGCTGCTCGACATCGGCTCGCGGCTGAGGGCGACCGTCTCCAGCGCGTTCCAGAAGACGCTGCCCCGCGACTGGTGCGCGATGGCGCTGACCCACTGGCCGGTGCGCGGTTCGCTCATGTGATAGTCCAGGTGGGTGCCGACCAGCCGGTAGCGGAAGTCCAGCGGGTTCCAGCGCACGTCGAACAGGATCAGGTTCGGCAGCAGCTTCGGGATCTCGCAGGGGTCGAGGTCGCAGCGCGAGGGCATGGCGCGGCCAGCCCGCTTGCCCTGCCAGTAGCTCGGCGGCGACGTTGATCGGATGCATCGGGTGTTCTTGACCGGATTGTTCATTCTGGTTCGAACGATGCAGTGCGTGCCGGGAGCGCCGGTGCCGCGCTCGTGTGGCCGGTGCCACGAACAGCTGTCCCGCCGCGCCGCTGCTGCGCACGTCACGATACCGCTTCCTCCTTCGCAGTGCGTACGGTCACAGCGGCCCCATTCGCGCCCCGATCCCGCCCGCCTTTCGCCCCGGCCAATACCGGGATCTGAACGAGATCGATTGAACGCCTTCGGCGGTCCGCGACCACCAGAGCGATCGCGCACGGCGCAAGACTAAAGGGAATTTGCACGATGTCGTACAATCATTTGTTCTGGCTGTGCCCTGGTTGCCGACCTGCGGCGGACCTGGGACCGCAATCCGATCGACACGCCGGCCCGTCGCGGCGAGAGTGCCCAGTCGGCGTTCGACCGTCTCGGCGTAGCGCAACGCCGCGTGCCGTACCGGGCACTGGGTAGCTGGCGCTGCCGGCGCAGCGCCCGAGCATGCCGGAGTAATCCACCGCACATCGGGCTGCGCCTTGCGGCGGCAGGCCTGCCCGCGCCGCATTGGCGGCGCCGCACGACTGTGGCCTTGTCGTGCGCGGGCGCTGTGGCAGGAGTGCCGGGCCTGCCCAATGCCCCTGGCCGGGAGCCGCTGGGCTGCAGCGCCGATGCTGACCGCCTGGCGCGATGGCGGCCGGATCGGCCCGGCCTGCCGCGGATCGAGATGCAGGACGCGCTGCGGATGGTCTTCGGCCCCAGCTTCGCCGTGCTGTGCCGCGAACTGGTCGGCGCCGTGCCCTTGCAGGGCCACCGACAGCTTGCCTCGTCTATGAATCGGGTTCATGCCGGCTGGCGTGCCATCACGCCAGCCGGATCGAGCATATGGCGCCCATGCAAGAGGCGCCGCTGGGCTATGCGGAGCCGGGGCGCCAGATCCCTGGCGGCATGGCGCGGCCGAACGGGGGGACCTGATCGTTGTCGCCGGACTTCGTGATCATCGACGACCGCTTCGCCGACCTGTTGCTGAAGGACGCGTGGGTGGAACGCGTGTTCACCGGCTCGATCTGGGCGGAGGGGCCGGTCTATTTCCGCAACGGCGACTACGTGCTGTGGAGCGACATCCCCAACAACCGCATGCTGCGCTGGTCGTCCGCCGACGGCGGCAGCGTGTTCCGCGAGCCGTCGAACTTCACCAACGGCCACACCCTCGATCGCCAGGGCCGGCTGGTGTCGTGCGAGCACGGCGGCAGGCGGGTCAGCCGCACATCGAAGGACGGCACCTACGAGGTGCTGGTCGACCGGTTCGAGGGCCGGCGCCTGAACTCGCCCAACGACGTCGTGGTCAAGTCCGACGGCAGCGTCTGGTTCACCGATCCGTCCTACGGAATCCTGTCCGACTGGGAAGGTTTCGCCGGCGAGATGGAATACGGCGCCTGCTACGTGTTCCGCTTCGACCCGGCGGACGGCAGCCTGTCGGTGATCAGCGACCACTTCGCCAAGCCCAACGGCCTGGCCTTCTCCCCCGACGAGCGCATCCTCTACGTCGCCGACACCGAGGCGTCGCACAACCCGGCCGGCCGGCGCGACATCTGGGCGTTCGACGTCACCGCCGACGGCCGCGGCGTCGAGAACGGCCGGCGCTTCGCGGTGTGCGACAGCGGCCTGTTCGACGGCTTCCGTATCGATGTCGAGGGCAATGTCTGGACCAGCGCCGGCGACGGGGTCCATGTCTACACGCCCGAGCCGGAAGCCAAGAAGATCGGCGCCATCCGCATCCCGGAAAGGGCGGTGGCCAATGTGGTCTTTGGCGGACCCGATGGCAACATATTGTATGTTGCTGCTACTACTTCCCTATATAGAGTAGAACTTGGCGTTGCCGGCATCCAACCTTGCTGATCGGCGGCCGACTCATTAAACATTTTCGGCCCGCTTCATTTTTCTATTTGAATCAAACGCCTGTCCCGCTACGCTGACGCGCTGAGGAATAACCGCGAGCCAACGCACGGAATTCGGTGGTTTCATCGAATACGGGGGCCTGCGCTGGCATTCGCGCCCTTTGGAGCAGATGGCCCATGGCCGATCAGGCGTCGCAACCGTCGGAACTCTCCCACTCCGCCCAGTCGGCGCGACCGTCGCAAACAGTCCAGGACGACGCCTCCGGCCCGCAGATCCGTGTCGCCTACGACGCCAACCGCGACGGCTGGCTGGCCAAGCGCGCCTTGCGGCTCAGCGGCGGCGACGTGCCGTCCGGGCCAACGCTGCCACGGCTGCGTCTCGGCGTCCTCGACGGCGGCTTCTGGTTCGCCACCGCCTGCATGGCCTTCACCACGATCTGGCTGATCGCCTGGGTCATCTACATCGACCGCAACATCGGTTTCGGCAACCTGTTCCTGCTGGAACCGTATGAGCTGGCCGGCATCGGCTCCGCCATCCTGCTGGTGCCGCTGACCGCGTGGCTGGTGGTGGTCTATCTCGCCCGCGGCCGCCGGCTGCAGTTCCAGACCGACCTGATCACGCGCCACCTCGCCGAGCTCGAGCACCCGACCGCGGAGGTCAGTGCCGAGGTCGAGGCGATGGCGCGCACGCTGCGCCTGCAGACCGACGAGTTCCGGGCGGTCAGCGAACGCGCGCTGGAGCTGGCGGAAAAGGCGGCGACGCGGTTCCAGTCGCAGCAGTCGACGATCCAGGGGCTGGCCAACGACATCGAGATGCGCACCCGCGCCGTGCTGCAGTCGCTGCAGCGCCAGGCCGACGAGATGCGCCAGGTCAGCATGATCGCCGCCGACAACGTCCGCACGGTGCAGAGCTTGGTCAACGACCAGTCGGAGGGGCTGAACAACCTGGTGCAGGATGCGATGGCCGGCACCGCCTCGGTCTGCTCAGAGCTCGACGCCCGCGCCGATGCGATGCGCGCGGTGGCCGAGCGGGCCGCCGACCAGGCCGGGATGATCGCGTCGACGTTGGACGAGCACATCGACACGCTGAACCGGGCGATGGCCGACGCGCGCGGCGGCGCCGACCGGATCAGCGGCCTGCTGACGCGCGAGACCGAGATGGTGCGCGCCGAGACCGACGGCATCCTGGCCCAGGCCAAGGCGATCGCCCCGATGCTGCGCAAGAGCGGCCGCTACATGAGCACGGCCGGCAAGTCGGCGCTGGCGCGGTTCGAGGCGCTGACCACCGCCGCCGAGGAGAAGCGGGCCGCGCTGCAGGCGGCCGCGGACGGCTATGCGGCGATCGCCGCGGCCACCGCGCGCGATTCGGACAGCAGCGTCGGCGCGCTGCGCTCGGCGGGCCAGGCGATGCAGGTGCAGACCGTCGCGCTCGGCGAGGCGACCGGACGGGCGGAGCAGCGGGTGCGCCGGCTGTCGGAGCGGCTGGCCGACGACATCGACGCGGTCGGCGCCAAATCGGCGGTCGTCGTCGGCGATATCGAGCGCGCCGGCGCGACGCTGGCCGAACACGCTGCCGCGATGGAGCGCTGCCGCGCTGCGGTCAGCGGGTGGACCGGCGACATGGCGGCTGCGCTCGGCGAGCAGCGCGCCGCCCTGGAGAACACCGCGGCGGTTGCCCGCGACCAGGCGGAACAGACGCAGGCGACGCTAGCAGCGGCGGCCGACGGGCTGTCTGCCAGCGTGGCGCGCGTCGGCGCGACGGTTGCCGAGGGCCGCGGCGCCATCGACGGCCAGACCGCCGCGTTCGACACGGCGGCCGACGCATTGCAGAAGGCTGCGGTCGCCGCCGGCGAGACCATCGGCCAGCGCACCGCCAGCCTGGCCGAGCAGGCGGCGGCCACTCTTGCGCGGATGGAAGCCGCGACGACGGCGTTCGGCGAGGCGGAGGGACGGCTGCACGACGGCACCGCCCGTGGCGTGCAGGACCTGGCCGCGGCGCGCTCTGCCGTGGACGACGGCGCCGCAAGCGGGGCGACGGCGCTGGGCACGGTCGAGAAGGCGCTGGTCGCCGCCGGCACGGCGGGCCGCGCCGAGGTGGAGGCGCTGACCCGCACGGCCGAGACCGCAGAAGCCGCGCTGAAGCAGACCGAAGCCTCGGTCCGCGCCGCGGCGGAGCTGTTCGACAGCCGCACCGGCGCACTGATCGCCCAGCTCAATGCCGGCTGCGAGGCGCTCGACCAGCAGGCCAAGGGGCTGGCCGCGCTGATGCACGAGGGCGAGCGCAGCGCCAAGGCGACCAGCGAGGGCTGGCAGGCGGCGACGCAGGTGATCCTCGATACGGCCGGCGCTGCCGATCGCAAGCTGAAGGACAGCGCTGAATCGCTTGCCGGCGTCGCGGCCGATGCCGGCCAGCGGCTGGCCGAAGCGGACGCGGCGATCGACGAGAGCGCGCGCGCGCTCGCCGGCCAGGCGCAGCGCGCCGGCGACGCCCTCGACCTCGCCGCGGCGAAGGTCGACGAGCAGGGCAGGGCGCTGGCAGCGGCCGCGAGCGAGGCGGAACGCAAGCTGGGGGACAGCGGCCGGGCACTGGATGCGCGCGCCGACGCTCTCGCCGCCCGGGCGGAAGCGCTCGGCCGGTCGCAGGAGGCGCTGGACGCGTCCGCCGAGGCGACCGCGGCCCGCATCGGCACGATGATCGAAGGCCTGCGCCGCGACATCGCCGATGCCGGCGACAGCCTGAACCGGATCGCCGGCGTGGCGGGCGGCGACATGGCGCGGCACGCCTCGGCGCTCGGCGACCATGTCGGCGCCATCGATGCGACGCTGGCGGCGCTGGCCCGGCGCGCGGAAACCGCCACCGCCGCGCAGGGCGAGGCGCTGCACGCCCATGTCGCCGAGACCGAGCGGCGGCTGTCGGCCACCATCGACGTGATTGCCGGCCGGGTCGAGGCGATGGCGGCGGCGCTGAGCGACACCACCGGCCAGGCCGGACGCGCGGTGGCCGAGTCCGCCAACGAGGCCTCCCTGAAGGTCGGTGCGGCCGCACTGAAGATGACCACCGCGCTGGAAACCGCCGACAAGGCCGTCGACGCGCTGACCGGGCGCAGCGAACAGCGGGTGACCGCGCTGGCCAAGGATCTGGCCGCGCACATGGCCGACACGGATCGGGCCGTCGACGAGCTGGCCGGCCGTTCGGAGCAACGGTCGGCGACGCTGTCCGCCAGGCTGACGGCGCATGTGGCCGGCGCCGACAAGGCAGTCGACGACATCGGCGCCGAGGCGACGCGCAAGATGGCGCAGCTGTCCGACCGGCTGCTGGCGCAGGCCGGCGAGGCCGACAGGGCCGTCGACGAACTGGCCGACCGGACCGAACGGCGGACCGCGGCGCTGGCGGCGAAGCTGTCCGCCCAGGCGGCCGAAACCGATCGGGCGGTCGCTGCGCTGATCGCCGAGAGCGAAGGGCGGGTAAGCGCGCTGGGCGAGCGGCTGACGGCCCAGGCCGCCAAGGCCGACGCTGCGCTGCGCACGGCGGGCGAGAATCTGGCGAGCGACATGGACCGGATGCTGTCGGCGACGCGCGACCGGTCCGCCGCCGCGGCGGAGGCCATGCGCCGCGCCGGCGAGGGTGCGGCCGCGCTCGCCGCCGCCGGGCTGGCCGAGGTGGAGACCGGCGGCAAGGCGATGGAAGCGCAGCTTGCCGAGGTGGTCGAGCGGTTGACCGGCCGGATCGCCGCGCTGACGGCGGCCGTGGACGAGTCCGCGACCGCGTCGTCGACGGCGATCGCCGGCAACCTGGAACGCACGCGCGCGGAACTGAAGGCCGCGGTCGAAGGTGCGGCCCGCGAGATAGAGACCGTCGAGGAGGCGATGGCCGGGCTGACCGAGCGCTCAGGGCGCCGGCTCGACGGCGTGATCGACGCGCTGGCCAGGCATTCCGACCAGACCGAGGCCGCGATGCGGACGGCGGCCGAGCAGGCGCACGCCCAGCTGCGCGCTATGGCCGGCGAGACCGAGTCCCGGGTCGGCGCGGCCGCCGGCACCGCCCGCGCGACCATCGGCGAGGCCGAGCGCGCGCTGGCCCAGCTGCACGAGAGCGAGGGCCGCCGCATCGAGGAGACCGGCGGGCGCCTGCGCCGCAGCCTGGACGAGGCGCGCGCCCATGCGTCCGGCGTCGCCGATACCGCGGTCGAGGCGATCGAAAAGGCGATGGCGGCCCTGACCGAACGCAACCGCAAGGCGCTGGAGGCCGCGATGGCCGAGCTGGCGGCGCGTTCCGGCGATGCCGATGCCGCGCTGCGCGAGGCGGCGCAGCAGGCGAACACGCAACTGCGCGAACTGGCCGCCGCGACCCGCACGCAGATCGCCGACACCGCGACGGCGGCGCAGGCGACCATCGGCGAGGCCCGGCGCGCGCTGGGCGACCTGCACGAGACCGAGGCCCGCCGCATCGACGAGGCCCGCGCGAATCTGCGCCGCGGCCTGGACGAGGCGCGGTCGCAGGCCACCGGCGTGGCCGACGCCGCCGTGCACGAGATCGAACGGGCGATGGCGACGCTGCGCGCCCAGGTGGACGACACCGCCCGCGCGGCCGGCTCGGCCGGCGGCGCGGCAGCCGAGGCGGTCGGCCGGTCGGCGCAGGCGCTGCTCGAACAGGTCGCGGCGATCCGCAAGGCCGGCGACCAGGCGCGCGACAGCATCGACAGGGTCGCCGCGACGGTCGACGAGGCCGCGGGCCGGCTCGGCACCGCCGGCGACGGTGCCGCCGATGCGCTGGGCCG
This sequence comes from Alphaproteobacteria bacterium, assembly GCA_041396705.1. Lineage (NCBI taxonomy): Bacteria > Pseudomonadati > Pseudomonadota > Alphaproteobacteria > Alphaproteobacteria bacterium. Next base: position 155,571 of record JAWKYB010000005.1, on the reverse strand, counting down.
GTCGGGCGCGGCGCTGGCGCGTGAGACCGCGGCGGCCACCGAAGCGGCGGCGGCCCTGTCGGCGCGGCTCGAGGAGGCCGCCGGCAAGGTCGCGGCGCAGGTCGCCATGGTCGGCAGCGGGACCGACCGTGCGGCCGACCAGGCCGGCAAGGCCGAGGTGGCGCTGCGCGACCACGCCCGCTCGCTGGCCATGCTGGCGGACGAGTTCCGCGGCCGCATCACCGCGCTGGAAAGCCAGCTGGTCGAGGTGACCCGGCGCGGCGGCGCCCTCACCGACACGCTGGCCGAGCGGATCGACCTTGCCACCGGCCGTCTGATCGCGCGGCAGGAGGAACTGAGCGGCAGCGCGAAGACGGCGCAGGACGGCATCGACAAGGCCGGCGCGGCGGTGGCGTCGCGGGCCAGCGACCTGTCCGGCGTGTTCGTCGCGGCGCGCGAGGCGCTGGAGGCGGCCGGCGAACGGCTGACGAAGGCGGGCGAGGACGCACATCGTGCCGGCGATCGGGTCACCGGCGCGCTCGAACGGGCCGGCACGGCGGCGGAGGCGCAGACCGCGCGCCTTTCCGGCGCCGAGCGGACCGCGACGAAACGGCTGACTGCGCTGGCCGAGGGCCTGGAAAAGCAGGTCGCAGCCATCGCGCGGACCCAGGCCGAGGTCGAGGCGGCGCTGCTGGGCGCGGCCAGCGTCACCGAGCAGCGGCTGGCCGGCCTGCGCGAGGGCCTGTCCGAGACCGCCGGGCGCACCGCAGAGGCCGGACAGGCGTTGGCGGCGCAGCGCGGCGACCTGGCTCGGACCACCGACGAGGTGGTGGCGCGGACCAGCCAGGCCATCGCCAGCTTCCGCACCGAGGCGGACTCGCTGTCGGCGCTGGCGCGCGACACGCGCGCCGCGATCGGCCAACTGCAGGACCTGATCAAGCGGGCCGAGGGCGACAGCCTGATGCGCGACAGCGCCTTCATCATCGAGCGGCTGGAAAGCTCGGCGGTCGACATCGGCCAGGCGCTGAACCCGAACCTGGGCGACGACGTCTGGCAGCGCTACCATCGCGGCGACAAGGGCATCTTCGCGCGCAAGCTGGTGGCCGGCCGCGACGGCAGGCTGTTCACCGACGTCAAGTCGCGCTACGAGCGCGACGGCGAGTTCCGCGACCACGTCTCGCGCTACCTGACCCAGTTCGAATCGCTGATGGCGCAGTCGGTGCGCAGCGGACTCAACGACGTGCTGAGCCCGACCTTCCTCAGCTCCGACGTCGGCCGGCTCTATGTCGTGCTGGCGCGCGCGGTGGGGCGGCTGCCGCACTGAGCCGGACGCCTTTGTCACGGCGGCGGGCGACGGATAGTCTGCGCGCAAGGACCGCCGTGGGCGGCCGCAGCGGGATCGCGATGCCGTGAGACCAGACGCCGACCAGATCGCCCGCTTCCACCGCGACGGCTTCGTCATCCTCGACCGCTTCCTGCCGCCGGATACCGTCGCGGCCGCGGCGGCGCGCTTCGAGCCGCTGTTCCGCGGCGTTTTCGCGACCGGGCTCTATCCGGACGAATGGAACTGGCGCGAGGACCGCGATCCGCCCGACCGCACCCGGCAGATCTGCAACGGCTGGAAGAGCGACCCGGTGGTGGCGTCGGTGGTGCTGAGCGCGGCGGTCGGCGAGCTCTGCGCCCGGCTGGCCGGCTGGCCCGGCGCGCGCATCGGCCAGGACAACGTGCTGTGGAAGCCGCCGGGCGCGCGGGCGCTCGGCTTTCACCAGGACGACAGCTATTGCCTGTGGGTGACGCCGCCCCACTACATGACCTGCTGGATTGCGCTCGACGACACCGCCGCCGCGGGCGGCACCCTGGAGTATGTGCCGGGTTCGCACCGCTGGGGCCGCTCGCCGCCGATCCGCCAGTTCCATGCGCCGGACGACTACCGCGAGGACCTCGCCGCTGCGGCGCGGGCGATCGGCGAGACGCCGCGCTTCGTGCCGGTGGAGGTGCCGGCCGGCGGCTGCGCGGTGCATGCCGGCGCCACCTGGCACGGGTCCGGGCCGAATCGCGGCGACCGGCCGCGCCGCGCGCTGGTCGCGCATTGCCTGTCGTCCGAGGCGCGGTTTCACCCGACCGAGGTCAGCTACATCTACAGCCGCTACCGGCGCCGCGGCAGCCTGGAGATGGACGAGGACTTCTTCCCGATCCTGTGGCGCGCGGACGGCTATCGCACCGCCTGGCTCGACGCGGGCTGAACGCCGTCGACGGCGGCGGGCGCGGCCGGACGGTGGAACCGGCCCGGCCCGCCGGGATTGTTCCCGTCGCGGCGGCGCTTCGGCTGCCGCGCCATTGCCCTTAGAGTGACCGCGCCACTCGCGTCCTCAGCCAGGAGCCGCCCATGCCCTATCCCTATGTCACCGTCGACGTGTTCACCGAGACCGCCTTCGGCGGCAATCCGCTTGCCGTGGTGACCGATGCGCGCGGGCTCGACGCCGACGCGATGCAGCGGATCGCCAGCGAGTTCAACTACTCTGAGACCACCTTCATCCTGCCGCCGGAGGACCCGGCCCACACCGCGCGGGTGCGCATCTTCACGCCGGCGCGCGAGGTGCCGTTCGCCGGCCATCCCAATGTCGGCACCGCGCTTGTGGTGGCATGGGCGGGCAACTGCCTCGGCCGGCCGGTCGGCGACGTGGTCAAGTTCGAGGAAGAGGCCGGGCTGGTGCCGGTGGCGATCGCGCGCGACCGCAACGGCGCGGCCCGGCGCGCCACGCTGACCGCACCGCAGCCGCTGGCGATCGGCGCCGAGGTCGAGCCGTCGATCGTCTCGGCCTGCTGCGGGCTGGCGGTGGAACAGGTCGACTGCACCGCCCACCGTCCGGTCAGCGTCTCGGTCGGCCTGCCGTTCGTGGTCGCGCGGCTGACCGACCGGGCGGCGCTGTCGGCCGCCGCGCCCGACGTCGGCGCCTTCCGCCATTTCGCCGCCGGCATGCCGACGCCCGACCTGCTGGTCTATGTCTACACCGCCGGCGACGGCGGCCGCGTCGACTATCACTGCCGGATGTTCGCGCCGCTGGACAACATCATGGAGGACCCGGCGACCGGCAGCGCAAACGCCGCGTTGGTCGGCCTGCTGACCCAGCTGGACGAGCGCTCGGACTGCGCCGTCGAGTTGCGCATCGCCCAGGGCGAGGACATGGGCCGGCCCAGCCTGCTGCTGGCCGGCGCGCGCAAGGTGTTCGGCAAGGTCGAGGACATCCGCATCGGCGGCGGCGCCGTCGAGATGATGAGCGGGACGCTGCGGGCCGTCTGACGGGCGTGCGCGGCGGCGGTGCGCCGCCTACAGGTAGCGCTTGCGGATCGTCGACTTCAGGCTGTCGAGCAGCACCGCCAGCAGCATCAGGGCGCCGCGGATCACCTGCATGAAATGCGGCTCCAGCCCCATGATGTTGATCGCGGTGTCGATCGACGACAGCAGGATCGCGCCGGCGAACACGCCCGGCAGGCGGCCGACGCCGCCCTGCAGGCTGACGCCGCCGATCACCACCGCGGCGAAGGCCTCGAACAGCATGCCGATGCCCAGGTTGGCGGTGGCGCCGTCGAACCGCGCCACCATCAGCCAGCCGGTGATGGCGGCCAGCACGCCGGAGATGACGAAGCAGATGTACAGCACCCGGGTGACCGGGATGCCGGCGCGGAACGGCGCGGTCGGGTTGCCGCCGACCAGATAGACGTGGCGGCCGAAGCGGGTGCGCGACAGCACGAAATGGAACACGCCGTAGACGATCAGCAAGGTGACGACGAACAGCGGGATCTCGCCGCCGATCCGGGTGACGGCGATGAAACGCAGGTCTTCGGGCACGCCGGTCATCGTGCGCCCGCCGGTCAGCATCAGGCCCAGGCCGCGCAGCGCGATGTACATCGACAGCGTCATGATGAACGCGTTGATACGCAGCCTGATGATGACGAAGCCGTTGATCAGCCCGACGGCGGTGCCGATCGCCATCGCCACCAGCAGCACCACCCAGCCGTCGAGCTGCAGGCCGGACGCCTGGACGTGATCGGCGGCCAGCCAGGTGGCGAACATCGCGGTGAAGGCCATGGTCGATTCGATCGAGAGGTCCATGTGGCCGGCGATGATGCAGAAGCTGAGCCCGACCGCCAGGATGCCGACGAACGTCGAGTGCTGCAGGATGTTCAGGAAGATGCCGAGCTGGAAGAAGTGCTCGATGGTGGCCGAGAACAGCACCAGGATGATGGCCAGGATGAACCAGACCAGGTTGTCGAGCAGGAACATCACCGCCCGGCGCTGGCCTTCCGGCAGGCGCTTCACGACGACGTCTGCGTCCTGGGTCTCGTCGGTCATCTTGCTCGGCTCGCTGGTGTAAAGGCCATGCGATGCGGCGCTGCGGTCGCCGCAACGATCGGCACGGCAGCCCGTGGACGCCGGCCGCATGCGGTGTTGCCCGGGTCATGCGCCCCGGGGACCGGCGCGGTCCGCGGCGGGCGTTGCGCCGCCGGGCCTGCCGTTTCGCACTGCCCCGGACCGCGGCAGAGCGGTCCGGGGCAGCGGGGTCGCGGCGTTACTGGACCGGGGTGACCGGGTCCGTCGGCATGTTCAGGTTGCCCCAGAATGCCGGCCCGTCGACGTTGTCGGCGGTGATGACCGCGCCTGGGATCTTCAGGTTCGGGCCCCACGCCTCGTGGGTGATGGTCGATTCCAGGCCCAGCACGTCATAGGTGCCCTCGGCCGGGGTCTGGCCGCCGATGATCATGTCGGCGAACATCGCCAGCCCGTACATCTGGGCATAGAGCGGCTGCTCCACCTCGGCCTGCTGCCAGCCGTTGCGGATGTTCTTCAGGCCTTCCGGCGCGCCGTTCGAGCACAGCATCGCGATGTCGCCGGGCGCCTTGCCTGCGCCCTCCATCACCGCGATCATCGCCGAGCACAGGTGGGCAGCGTGGCCGAAGATCACGTCGATGTCCGGGTTGACCAGCAGCTGGTCCTCGATGATGTCGGCCGCGTTCGCCGGCTCCCACATCAGCGTCGCCTTGGTGACGATCTCGACGTCGGGATAGCCGGCCATCACCTCCTCGAAGCCGGCCTGGATGTCGAGGGTGTAGTTGTCGCCGGGGTCGCCGAGCACCTGCAGCACCTTGCCGCTGGCCGAGCCGTTGCGCTCCTCGAGCAGCCGCACGACCTCGCCGGCGGCCAGATAGCCCATCTCCACCGTGCCGGCGACCGAGGTCAGGCTGAACTCGGTGGTGCGGATCTGCCGGTCGAAGTTCAGCACCGGGATGCCGGCGGCACGGGCGGCCTCGACGCCCGGCACGATGGCGTCGAAGTCGACCGCGGCCAGCACGATCGCGGCGGGGCTGGTGGCGATCGCGTCCTCGAGCTGGCTGAGCTGGCGGTCGGAGCGGTTGTCGGCGTCGACCGAGACGACCTCGTAGCCGAGCGAGCCGAACATGTGCTCGAACGCCTTCTTCGATTCGGTCTGGAACTCGTCCAGCAGCGTCGGGATCAGGTAGTACACCGTGCCCTTGTCCTGGGCGTGGGCGGTGCCGGCGGCGATCGCGAGCGTCGCGGCGCCCATGAGCCAGGTCCCGGCCATCCAAGTCATTGTCCTGCGCATGATCGGTTCTCCCCTCCTTTTTGGTTGATCAGGCAATGGTACCATAACGGCGCGCCGCCTCGGCGGCGGACTCGCCGGTAATCAGCGCCACGACCTCCTCGTGGCTGGAACTGTGCGCATCGCGCACGCCCGCGACGCGACCCTGGCGCAGCACGACGAAACGGTCGGCGACGGCAAAGGCGTGCAGCACGTTGTGGGTGATCACCACCACGGCCACGCCCTGGCTCTTGACCCGCTCGATCAGCTCCAGCCCGCGATGGGTCTGGCGCACGCCGAGCGCGGCGAACGGCTCGTCGAGCATCACCAGCTTGCCGCCCCAGTGCACGAAGCGGGCCAGCTCGATCGCCTGGCGCTGGCCGCCGGACAGGTGCTCGACGTTGCTGCGCACCGACGGAATGGTGGCGCCGATCTCGGCCATCGCCTGCCGGGTCACCGTCTCCATCTCGCGCTCGCGCAGCACCTGCATGCCCACGACGTTGCTGCACAGCTCGCGGCCCATGAAGAAATTGGCGACGACGTCGACATTTCCGCACAGCGACAGGTCCTGATAGACGGTCTGGATGCCCAGCGCCTTGGCGTCGGCCGGCGTATCGATGTGCACTTCGCGGCCCTCGAAGGTCAGCGTGCCGCTGTCCGGCTGCTGGTTGCCCGCCAGGATCTTGATCAGGGTCGACTTGCCGGCGCCGTTGTCGCCGAGCAGCGCCACCACCTCGCCGGGATAGATCTCGAAGGTGACGTCGGCCAGCGCGACCACCGCGCCGAACCGCTTGGCGATATGGCTGATCCGCAGCAGCGGCTGTCGGGCGGTTGCCTCGGTCGTCGTCATCTCGCTCCAGCCTTGCGTGCGCCTTGCCGGCCGGGCCGGCCGCGAAAACCAATCACGTTGGCGCGCGCCTGTCCAGGGCCGGCGGGCTGCAGCTCAGGCCGGCGGCGCCGCGACCGGGCGGCCGCTGCGGCGCTCGCGGTGGGCGATGTAGACCGACGCGGCGAAGATCACCGCGCCGCCGGCCCAGGCCCACGGGCTCGGCGTGTCGCCGAACCAGACCAGGCCGAGCAGGCTCGCCCAGATCAGCTTCAGGAAGTCGAACGGCATCACCGCGCCGGCCTCCGCCCGGCGGAACGCCTCGGCGAGGCTCAGCTGCGCGACGGTGCCCAGCGCCGTGGTCAGCGCCAGCCAGGCCCACTGCGTCGGCGTCGGCCACTGCCAGAAGAACAGCGCCGGCGCCAGGCTGAGGACCGCCATCATCAGGCCGCTGTAGGCGGTGATGGTGACGCTGTCGACCGTCGCGGTCAGCCGCTTGATCAGCAGCATGGCGCCGGCCCACAGCACCGAGGACGCCAGGGCGAGATAGGGGCCGGGCTCGAACACGGCGATGCTGGGCCGCATCACCACGGCCACGCCGGCGAAGCCGACGACGAGCGCGCCGATGCGCCGGGTGCGCAGCCGCTCGCCGAACAGCAGCCACGCGCCCAGCGTGACGAACAGCGGTGCGGTGAAGTTCAGGGCGGTCACCGTGGTCAGCTCGGTCATGCCCAGAGCGGCGAAGAAGCACAGCATCGCCGCCGTGTTCAGCGCCGCGCGGCCGGCGATCATGCCCATGGCTCGGCCGCGCGGCAGCGCCTTGCCCCGCTGCAGCACCCAGGCGAACAGCACCGCGCCGCCCAGGGCGCTGCGGATGAAGGCGATGATGAACGGGTGCACCGCCTCGACCACGCCGAGGTGGCGCACGCAGGCGTGCATCAGCGAGAAGCTCAGGGTGCTGACGACGATCATCGTCGTCGCCGAGACGCCGCGCAGCGCGACGGCGGCCTCAGCCACGGCCGGCCGGCCGCGGTGCCGCTCCGGCCGCGGCAGCTGCGCCGGCCGGTCCGCTAATCACCGGATCCGCCGGCCGCCTGGCCCCGGCGCGGCCAGGTCGGGCCGTTGGCCTGCCAGCGGCCGATCTGCGCCTGGATGCGCGCCACCCGCGCCGCCTCGCCTTTGCCAGCCAGAAGGCGCTGCAATATTCCAGCAGGGTCACCGCCTCCGGCGGCGTGAGCAGCAGCGCGTCGTCCGCGCGCGCGTCCTCGAGCGCGGCAGGCGCGGCGGTGACGTCGCGCTCCAGCCCGTTGAACGCGATCACGGCCAGGTTGTCCTGGCCCGATTTGAAGAACCCGTAGGCCTGGGCGGCGCGCAGCCGCAGCCGCAGCACCCCGCGCGGGTCGTCGCGGCCGGTCAGCACGTCCAGTTGCGCCCGGGCCAGCCGTACCGCTTCCTCCGGGCGGTCGTCGGCCGCGGCGTGACGCGCCCGCGACAGCGCGATCAGGCCCATCAGCTCGTTGCGCCTCGGGTGGGTGGCGTCGAGCCGCTCGACGATCGCGGCCGCCTCGTCCAGCAGCCGGTCGGCATCGACGGTGGCGCCGACCGACTGGGCCGGGTCGCTGATCCGCGCCATCGCCTCGGCCAGGCCGGGGTCGGTCGGCGGCGCGTCGGCCCACAGCCGCCGGGCCCGGTCGATGCCCAGCACCGCGTCGACCGGCCGGTCCAGCCGGACCAGCGCCGCCGCCAGCCGTGCCGCCGCCAGGGCCTGCGCCTCGGTGTCGGCCTCCTCGCTGGGCGCCGCGCTGCGGATCGCGCGGACCACGCTGTCCGGGTCGCGCAGCGACTGCCAGATCTGCCCGACCAGGTCCCGCGTCTCGGCGGTCGGCCTGGCCGCCGCCACCGGCAGCGCCACGTCGAGCGCGTCCTGGGCCAGCCCCAGCGCCAGCAGCGCCTTGGCGGCGACCATGCCGAGCTGGACCGCCTCGGGGTGCGCGTCGCCCAGCTCGGCGCGCAGCGCCCGCCAGCTTTCGACATAGGTTTCCGCCGCCACCCAGGGCGAGTCGATCAATGCCGCCCATTCCGCGCGGGTCTGGGCCGTCATCGGGTGGTACGGGCCGATGCCCGCCGCCAGCGTGCCGACCGCGGACGCCAGCGTCGTCCGCGCGGCCGATTCGTTGCCGATCTGCAGCAGGTTGCGGCCGAGCGCGACCTGGGCGTTGGCCAGCAGCACCGGCTGCGGCTGGGCCAGCGCCTGCAGCCGCGCCACCACGGCGGCATACAGCGCGCTGGCCGCCAGCGGATCGCCGGCGGCGGCGATTCCGGCGAGACCGAGGTCGGCCTCGATCACGCTGACATGGTCCTCGCCATAGGCGTCCGCGAAGATCGCCCGGGCCTCCTGGTACTGGGCCTCGGCGTCGTCCAGCGCCCCGCGCATGCGGTTGGTGCGCGCCAGCTGCATCAGCAGCAGGCCGGTATGGCCGGCGTCGTCGCCGAACGCCTCGCGGCTGGCGGCGAGCGCGCGCGCGCCCAGCGCGGCGGCCTCGTCGAACCGGCCGGCGTCGAAGGCGGCGGCGAACGCCTCGACCTGGCGGACGATGCGGTCGTCGCCGGCCTGCTGGGCCGGCGCGGGCAAGGCGGCCAGCAGGGCGGCGGCAGAAAGGGCGGCGGCGAGGACAGCCGTACGGGCCCGTCCGACGCGGCGCCGACGGCGAAAAAAGCTGCGGCGCGGGTGGTGCGCCGGCGTGGCGATATGCGCTAGCATCCCCCACCGAAAGCCACGACAAGAACCTTCAGGGAGGGAACTTGCATGAAAACGATCAAGGGGCCAGCCATTTTTCTTGCCCAGTTCGCGGGGGACTCGGCGCCGTTCAACAGCCTGTCGTCGATCGCCGACTGGGTGGCCGGGCTCGGCTACAAGGGCGTCCAGATTCCGAGCTGGGACGCGCGCCTGTTCGACCTGGCCAAGGCGGCCGAGAGCCCGACCTACTGCGACGACATCAAGGGGATGCTGGCCGACAAGGGCCTGCAGATATCCGAGCTGTCGACCCACCTGCAGGGACAGCTGGTCGCCGTGCACCCGGCCTATGACGTCGCATTCGATCAGTTCGCGCCGCCCCAGGTGCACGGCAACCCGCAGGCCCGGCAGGAATGGGCGGTGGACCAGGTCAGGAAGGCGGCGAAGGCCTCCAAGAACCTGGGCCTGAAGGCGCACGCCACCTTCTCCGGCGCGCTGGTCTGGCCCTATTTCTACTCCTGGCCGCCGCGGCCGGCCGGCCTGGTCGAGGCCGGCTTCGACGAGCTGGCCCGCCGCTGGAAGCCGCTGCTCGACGCCTTCGACGAGGTCGGAGTCGACGTCTGCTACGAGGTCCATCCCGGCGAGGACCTGCACGACGGCGCGACGTTCGAGATGTTCCTGGAGCGGGTCGACAACCACCCGCGCTGCAACCTGCTGTACGACCCCAGCCACTTCGTGCTGCAGGCGCTCGACTATCTGGAGTACATCGACCTCTATCACGAGCGGATCAAGATGTTCCACGTCAAGGATGCCGAGTTCCGGCCCAACGGCCGCGTCGGCGCCTATGGCGGCTACCAGTCGTGGGTCAACCGGGCCGGCCGGTTCCGCTCGCTCGGCGACGGCGAGGTCGATTTCGGCGCGATCTTCTCCAAGCTCGCCCAGTACGACTTCGACGGCTGGGCGGTGCTGGAATGGGAATGCTGCCTGAAACATCCGGAGGTCGGCGCGGCCGAGGGGGCGCCGTTCATCGCCGACCACATCATCAAGGTGACCGAGGTCGCGTTCGACGACTTCGCCGCCGGCGCGATCGACCAGCAGGCCAACCGGCGGATGCTGGGCATCTGAGGAGCGCGGGCAATGAGCAACAGACCCAACCGGCGGTTGCGCCTGGGCATGGTCGGCGGCGGCAACGACGCGTTCATCGGTGCGGTCCACCGGCTGGCGGCGCGCATCGACGACCGCTACGAGTTCGTCGCCGGCGCGCTGTCGTCGACGCCGGACAAGGCGATCGAGTCCGGCCACGCCCTCGGCCTGGCCGAGGACCGGATCTATCCGGACTACCAGACCATGGCGCGGTCCGAGGCGGCGCGTCCGGACGGCATCGACGTGGTCTCGATCGTCACGCCGAACCACGTCCACCACGGCCCGGCGGCGGCCTTCCTGGCCGCCGGCATCCACGTCATCTGCGACAAGCCGATGACGACCACCGTCGCCGACGCACTCGACCTGGTGCGGCGGGTGAAGGAGTCCGGGCTGGTCTTCGGCCTGACCCACAACTACACCGGCTATCCGCTGGTGCGGCAGGCGCGCGAGATGGTCGCGGCCGGCGAGCTGGGCGAGATCCGCGTGATCCAGGCCGAATACGCCCAGGGCTGGCTGGCGACCAAGCTGGAGGACACCGGCATGAAGCAGGCGTCGTGGCGCACCGACCCGGCGCGTTCCGGCGCCGGCGGCTGCATCGGCGACATCGGCACCCATGCCTACAACCTGGCCTGCTTCGTCACCGGTCAGGACGCCGAAAGCCTGTCGGCGCAGCTGACCGCCTTCGTGCCGGGCCGCAAGCTCGACGACGACGCCCAGATCATGCTGCGCTATGCCAGCGGTGCGCGCGGCATGCTGTGGTCCAGCCAGGTCGCGGTGGCGGAGGAGAACGGGCTGACGCTGCGCGTCTACGGCACCAAGGGCGGGCTGAAGTGGCGGCAGGAGGTGCCGAACGAGATGGTGTTCATGCCGCTCGGCGGCCGGCCGCAGATCGTGACCCGCGGCGGCGCCGGGCTGGGCGACGCCGCCGGCCACAGCACCCGCGTGCCGCCCGGCCATCCGGAGGGCTACCAGGAGGCGTTCGCCACGCTCTACCGCGACATCGCCGACCGGATCCACGCCCACCTCGGCGGCTGGGAAGCGCCGGCGCACACCGCGCTGGTGCCGACGGTGGAGGACGGCGCCAAGGGCGTGAAGTTCATCGAGGCGGCGGTGGCCTCCAGCAACGCCAACGCGGCCTGGACCTCGCTGGCGTTCTGAGCCGCCGCCGACGGGTCCGGGGCGGCGACGGGCCGTTCCCGGACCGTCGCGTGACCCGATCCTCGGCCCCGGCTGCAGGCGTACCGGCTGCGGCGCCCGGCCCTCGCTCCGTTCAGATTGCACGCACGGCCCGGCGCCCCGGCGCGGCCCGCGGCCAAAAAATGAACATCGCTCAATATGCATGGAATGAACTTCGTTCAGAACGAAAAATCTTTTGAACTTCGGCACGTGCGGTCGCGACCCATGGACCTGAACCGCGCGCCGCGAACCGGCGCCACCATGGAGAAGAACGAATGGCTAGCCGGAACAACTATACGATCAGCAGCGGCCTCGACGAAGGCCTGGCCGTCGTCGCGGCAGGGACCGCGACCCACGGCGGCAGGGGCACCGTCGCCGACCTGCGGGACTTCCCGATCGATCAGTCCGTGGCGGGGCTCGACCTCGCCGTGCTGTCCCAGGACGCCAGCGCCGGACCGGCGCTGCCCGGTTTCGACGAGGGCGCGGCGCCGCTGAACACGATCACCGGCACGTTCGGCGACGACTATCTGGTCGGCAGCCAGTGGGCCGACCGCATCGTCTCCTACCTCGGCCATGACGTGATCTTCGGCCAGGGCGGCGCCGACATCATCATCGCCGGCATGGCGATGGGCGGCCAGTTCGCCGACGAGGACTGGGTCTGGGGCGGCGACGGCGCCGACACGATCTGGACCTTCGACGACGACGACTGGGTCGACGCCGGCACCGGCGACGATTTCGTCTGGGGCGGCGACGGCGACGACACCGTCCACGGCAACAGCGGTGCCGACGTGCTGGCCGGCGAGGCCGGCGCCGACACGGTGACCGGCGGCAGCGGCGACGACATGATCTTCGGCGGCGAAGGCGGCGATTTCCTTTATGGCCAGGGCGACGACGACGTCATGTTCGGCGGTGCCGGTATGGACTACCTCGGCGGCGGCACCGGCAACGACCTGATCTTCGGCGGCGACGGCAAGGACGACATCTATGGCGAGGATGGCGCCGACGTGCTGTCGGGCGGCGCGGCCGACGACGACATCTTCGGCGGCGACGGCGACGACATGATCTCCGGCGACGCCGGCTGGGACACCATCGAGGGCGGCGCCGGCCGCGACATCATCTTCGGCGGCATCAATCCGATGGTGGCCGGCGAAGGCGGCCAGCCCCCGGCAGCCGACGACAGCCCCGACGATATCCGCGGCGGCGCGGGCGACGATTTCATCTTCGGCGAGGGCGGCGACGACCACATTCTCGGCGAAGGCAACTGGGACACCGTCATCGGCGGCGCCGGCGCCGACTTCATCGGCGGGCAGAGCGGGGACGACCTGCTGTTCGGCGGCACCGGCAACGACGAGCTCTACGGTGGCTTCGACAACGACAAGCTGTTCGGCAACGGCAAGGACCTGCTGGCGCCCGACCCCACCGCCTATGACGACCTCGCCTGGGGCACCGACGCCAACGACGACGACTTCCTCGATGGCAACAAGGGCAACGACTTCCTCTATGGCGGGGCCGGCCACGACGACCTGTGGGGCGGCGACGACGCCGACATCCTGGTCGGCGGCGGCGACGGCGACGACCTGCATGGCGGATCGGGAAGCGATGCGTTCATCCGCGGCATGAGCCTCGATCCCGACGGCGAGACGCTGTGGTTCGGCACCGGCTCCGGGTTCGACTACGTGCACGACTACAAGGGCTGGGAAGGCGACACCGCCTGCGGCGACGGCTACGTCCAGCAGGGTGCCGACACCCACGTCACCTACAACGGCGAGACGGTGCTGGTGCTGCTGAACTACGACTCCACCGCCAACGTCGTGAACCTGACCATTCCGGTCGGCATGGCGATGGACGACTTCTTCTGAGCGGCGCGCCGGCGTCCGCGCGTCGTGCCGCATCAAGGTGCGGCGTGCGGGCGCCGGCCGCCTTTTTTTCGCCATCGGTGTGAACCCGGCCGGCGGCGGCCGCGACCCATTGGGCACGGCGGCATGGCACGCACGCGAATGGGAGAACGGCGATGGCGACACGTTCCGGCTATGCGATCGACAGCGGGCTCGATGCGCTGGAGGCGGTCGCGATACCGGCGAGAACGACGCAGCGCGGCCCGGCGCCCGCCTTACGCGAGGCCGCCCTGCAGCCGCCGGTTGCGTCCGGTCTCGACCTGTCCGCTGGCGCCACTGCCGCGGTGCCGCCGCCGCCGCCGGGCGAGGGCGTGCTGAAGCTGCCGCCGAACCTGATCTACGGCACCTTCGGCAACGACATCATCGTCGGCACCAACTGGGCCGACCACATCACCACCTATCTCGGCGACGACGTGGTGTTCGGCCAGGACGGGGCGGACGTCATCGTCGCCGGCATGGCGCTGGGCGGCCAGTTCGACGATGCCGACTGGGTCTGGGCCGGTGCCGGCAACGACACGGTCTGGACCCACGACGACAACGACTTTGTCGACGGCGGCACCGGCGACGACTGGGCCTGGGGCGGCGCCGGCAACGACACGCTGGTCGGCAACGCCGGCGACGACGTGCTGGCCGGCGAGGCCGGCAACGACACGGTCGAGGGCGGCGACGGCGCCGACTGGACCTTCGGCGGCGACGGCAACGACAACGTCTACGGCCAGGCCGGCGACGACACCATGTTCGGCGGCGACGGCCACGACTATCTCGGCGGCGGCACCGGCAACGACATGATCTTCGGCGAGGCCGGCAGCGACGTGATCGCCGGTCACGAAGGCAACGACGCCGCGTTCGGTGGCGCGGGCGGCGACTTCCTCGACGGCGGCGCCGGCAACGACGTGGCCGCCGGCGGCCAGGGCTGGGACACGATCGAAGGCGGCGAGGGCAACGACCAGCTCTACGGCGGGGACTACCCGCTCACGCCCGACGGCGGCCTGCCGGCGGCCGACAGCGGTGCCGACAGCATCGCGGGCGGGATCGGCGACGACATGATCGTCGGCGACGGCGGCAGCGACTATCTCCTCGGCGAGGACGGCGACGACACGGTCATCGGCGGCAGTGGCGAGGACGTCGTCGCCGGCCAGCACGGCGACGATTTCCTGGTCGGCGGGTCGGGCAACGACGAGCTCTACGCCGGCTACGGCAACGACATCGTGCTCGGCCATGGCGTGGAAACCTTCGGCGAGACCGATCCCGACATCTATGACGACTGGCTGTTCGGTGCCGAGGCGGCGGATGACGACTTCTTGGACGGCAACAAGGGCAACGACATCCTGTTCGGCGCCGGCGGCCACGACGACCTGTGGGGCGGCGACGACGACGACATCCTGGTCGGCGGCGGCGATGGCGACGACCTGCACGGCGGCCAGGGCGACGACCTGTTCGTCCGCGGGATGACGCTCGGCCAGGGCAGCCAGATGTTCGATTTCGGCGCCGGCTCCGGCTTCGACTACGTCCACGACTATGACGGGCTGGAGGGCGACGAGGCCGGCGGCACCGGCTTGTTCGTCCAGGGCAGCGACACCCACATCACCTACAACGGCCAGACCGTACTGATCCTGCTCAACTACAACGGCGACCTCTTGCCGGTGCACCTGGTCGACCCGGCCGCCATCGACATCGCCGATTTCCAGTAGGCCGGGCGCGCCGGGCGCGGCCGCCGGCGGACTCAGCAGCCGCCGGCCGAGAAGCCGCCGTTCGGGTCGATCCTGACGCAGAAGCTGAGCTGCGGGATCGCCGACGGCACCAGCGGGAAGCCGGCCGGCACCGCGGTCCGGCGGTCCAGCGCGGTGCGGTCCAGGTTGGCGTTGGTCAGATCGGCGCCGAACAGGTTGGCGCCGGTCAGGTTGGCCCGCTCCAGGTTGGCGCCGACCAGGTTCGCGCCGCCGAGGTCGGCGCCGCTGAGATCGGCCCGCTCCAGGTTGGCGCCGGCCAGATTGGCGCCGCGCAGGTGCGCCCCGCCGGCCTGCACCCGCTCCATGTCGGCGCCGGCGAGCGTGGCGCCCTCGAAGTTGGCGCCGGCCAGGTTGGCCCGTTCCAGGTCCGCGCCGCTGAGGTTGGCATAGGCGAAGTCCTGCCCGGCCAGCTGGCCGCGCGACAGGTCCTGGCCGGCCAGATTGCAGCCGCGGCAGCCCTGCACCACCAGGACGCCGGTCGAGCGGCTGCCGAAGGCATCGTCGAAATCGTCGTCGTCGAAGTCGTGGCGCTGGCCGCCATGGCGGTCGTCGTCGTCGCCGCCGTGACGGCGGTCGTCGTCGGCTTGCGCGGGCAGAGCGAGGGCGAGAAGGACGGACACGAGAATCGGCACTGTGCGCGGCATCGTGCGGCACTCCACAGGTCAGGTCCCGTCCCGCAGCCGGAATCGGTGGCAAATGCGGCAAGATTGCGGCGGAGCCGCCTCAGAGCTGATCGTGGAAGCGGTTGGTGATCGGATAGCGCCGCTCCTTGCCGAAGGCGCGCGAGGTGATCTTCACCCCGGGCGGCGACTGGCGGCGCTTGTATTCCGAGCGGTCGAGCAGGCGCCAGACCCGGTGCACGGTGGCGCGGTCGTGGCCCTCGGCGACCAGGTCGTCGATCGAGCGCTCGTTCTCGACCAGGCCGTCGAGGATGGCGTCGAGCTCGTCATAGGGCGGCAGCGAATCCTGGTCCTTCTGGTCCGGCTTCAGCTCGGCGCTGGGCGGCTTGGTCAGGATCCGCTCCGGCATTACCCGGCCGGCCGGCCCCAGCGCGCCTTCCGGCAGCTGCTGGTTGCGCCAGGCGCTGAGCGCGAACACCTGGGTCTTGTACACGTCCTTCAGCACCGAGAAGCCGCCGCACATGTCGCCGTAGAGGGTGGCGTAGCCGACCGCCATCTCCGACTTGTTGCCGGTGGTCAGCACCATCGGGCCGAACTTGTTCGACAGCGCCATCAGGGTGACGCCGCGGGCGCGGCTCTGGATGTTCTCCTCGGTGATGTCGGCGGCCATGCCGTCGAAGGCCGGCCTCAACATGGCGTCGAACGCCTGCATCGCCGGCTCGATGCTGACGGTGTCGTAGCGGATGCCGAGCAGGGCGGCGGCGGCCGCCGCGTCCTCCAGGCTGTCGCGGCTGGTGTAGGGCGACGGCATCATCACCGCGCGCACCCGCTCGGCGCCGAGCGCGTCGACCGCCACCGCCGCGCTCAGCGCGGAATCGATGCCGCCGGAAAGCCCCAGGATCACGCCGGGGAAGCGGTTCTTGTTCACATAGTCGCGCAGCCCGCAGATCATCGCCTGATAGATCGAGGCCAGCCCCTCGTGCGGCCGCTCCGCCGGCCCGGCGACGCACGACCAGCGGTCGTCGGCGCCGCGCTGCCAGGCGGTGACGGCGACCTGTTCGCGCCAGGTCGCGCACTGGGCTGCCAGGCTGCGGTCGGCGTTCAGCGCGAACGAGCCGCCGTCGAAGGCGATCTCGTCCTGGCCGCCGATCTGGTTGACGTAGAGCAGCGGCAG
This sequence comes from Alphaproteobacteria bacterium, assembly GCA_041396705.1. Taxonomy (NCBI): domain Bacteria; kingdom Pseudomonadati; phylum Pseudomonadota; class Alphaproteobacteria; species Alphaproteobacteria bacterium. The sequence continues at coordinate 138,694 of JAWKYB010000005.1, read as the reverse complement.
CCCGGTCTCCGACACGCGAGCGACCACCACGTTCAGCCGCACGTCGTGCTTGCCGATCTGCCAGGGCGAGCCGTTCGGCACCAGCAGCAGCTCGGCACCGGATTCCTCCAGGCACTCGCAGACGTCCTCGGCCCAGATGTCCTCGCAGATCGGCACGCCCAGCCGCACGCCGCGGAAGTTGATCGGCCCCGGCATCGCGCCCTTGGCGAAGGTGCGCTTCTCGTCGAACACGTGGGTGTTGGGCAGCCGCACCTTGGCGCGCCAGGTGACGATCTCGCCCTTGTCGCACAGCACCACGGCGTTGAAGACCTCGCCATAGTCGCCGCGCCACGGCGCGCCGACCAGGATCGCCGGCCCGCCGGCGGCGGTGGCCGCCGCCATCCGCTCCACCCCGCGGCGGACGTGGTCGAGGAACAGCGGCTTCAGCACCAGATCCTCCGGCGGATAGCCGGAGATGTAGAGTTCCGGATACAGGATCAGGTCGGCGTCGGGCACCTGGGCCCGCGCCGCCAGCCCGCGGTCCACGTTGCCGGCCACGTCGCCCATGATCGGGTTGAGCTGGGCGACGGCGATGGTAAGCCTGTCGGTCATGGCAGCCCGGCTCTTAAGGCCGATATGGGGCGACCGCAAGGCGAATTGCGCGGGCGGCGACCGGCGGCGGCGCCGACGCGGTTAATCCGCGGTTTACCATGACCGTGCCACCCTGGCGCCGCGGCCCCTCGGCGGACCGCGCTTCACGGATCGGCAGGCGATGAGCGACGACGTCGACAGCGAAACCGAACAGGACGGCTCCGGCCAGACGTGGTGCCGGCAGGTCGGCGATGCGGCGCTCGACGGCTTCCTCGCCTTCGTCGCCGGCCAGGCCGCCGCCGGGCTGACGATGGACCGGCTGCGTGCGCTCGCCGCCGCGTTCAAGGGCGACCCGGCGATCATGGCCGGGCGCTATGGCGAGCTGTGGCGCGCCGGCGGCTTCTCGCGCCGGGGCGACGACACGCCCGACCGGCGCAGCGCGCCGCTGCAGCGCCTGCTGGTGGAGAAGTTCGAGCACCTGCTGGCCCCGGCCGGCTCCGACCTGAAGACGCTGGCCGACGGCAGCCCGGCGATCCCGCGCGCGGCGATCCCGGGCATCCTGTCGGCGCTGGCGACGATGGCGCCGGGCAACCTGTGGGACCTGGCCCGGCGCCGCTGCGTCGACATCGTCGCCTCCCTGCGCCAGCGTCACGGCGCCGACTTCACCTGGGCGCTGGTCGAGCGCAACCCGGAGGTCGGCCAGCTGGTCGACGACGTGCGCCTGGCGGTGCTGCCCTATTTCGACGATTTCGCCAAGCGGCGGCGCTGGTTCGTCACCGTGGTCGACCGCCACCAGCCCGAGCTCGGCGTGCCCGACGCCGCCGGCGTGCCGATCGGCCATTTCGACCTGCTCGACGACCGCAACTTCGACCGCCTGTTCGCCGGCCTGTTCGCCGACCTGGCCGAGCGGCTGCGCGACCGCGAGGCCCGCGCCCGCCTGTACGACCACTACGGCGCCGCCGCGGTCGCCGCCCTCGAACAGCTGATCGGCCACCTGCCGGGCCTGGACCGGGAGAGCGTGCCGGCCTGAGCGCGCGGTGCGCTCCGCGCGCCCGGCAGCGATGCGCGATCGCCCCTGCCGCGGGAGTTCGTGCCAGCGCGTTGGCGGCGAGGTCCGGCCGTCAGTCCGCGCGTGCACCCAGATCGCGCAGCAAATGCAGCTGGCCCCGGTGGCGATCGACGTGTTCGAGATCGATTGTCGCCTCGAGCACGCACGGCGCATGCCCGGCGCGTGCCACGCAACTGCCGTCCGGCCCGGCAACCAGGCTCAGGCCGCAGAAGGATTCGCACACCGGCGTCGTGGCGTAGTTGCAGTAGGCGACGAAGATGCCGTTCTCGTACGCCCGCGTCGGGATCACCACGTCCGCCACGATACGCCACTTCGGTCCAAGCGCCGTCGGAACGATGACAAGGCGCGCGCCGTCGCGGGCGGCGCGGCGCACATGCTCCGGAAATTCAGCATCGTAGCAGATCAGGATCGCAGTCGGCACGCCGGCGAGCATCGTGACCGGACCGGGCTGGCCGGCGCCGAAACAGGCCCGCTCGTAGTCGTTCGCGCTCGTCTGCTTGCGGTAGTTCAGCAGAACCGCCCCGTCGGGGTCGATGCAGATCGCACTGTTGAAAAGCCCCTCCGCTCCGGCCTCGGCATAGCCGAGGACCACGCCACGCCGATGGTGCGCGGCAAGTGCGCGTACCCGGTCGATCAGCGCGCTGTCCCGACCGACCGCCGCCGCGCGCGCGGTTGCCGCATCGCCATAGCCCGGCCAGAGCAATTCGGGCGTGATCACCAGATCCGCCGGGGTCGCGTTCATGACCGCATCGAGCGCCCGACAGAATGCATCGGCGTCGCGTCCCTCTGGCGCCGCCTGCCAAAGGGCCAGCTTCAGTGTCGTCATGCCGGCGTCTTCGCTAGAAGCCCAGGAGCCGCGGCAGAAACAGAGAGAGTTCCGGCACGAAGGTCACGAGCAGCATGACCGGCAGTGCGACGAACAGGATCAGCCGGAGCGCCGGCGCGACGGCGTGGTGGATCGAAACCTTGCCGATCCGGCAGGCCATGTAGAGGATCGGCGCGACCGGCGGGCTGTTGGCGCCGATGACCACCGAGCAGGCCACGATCGATGCATAGTGGATCGGGTCGACCCCGTGCGACACCATCAGCGGCATCATCAGCGGCGCGATGACCACCGTGACGGACAGGTCGTCCATGATCATCCCGACGAAGATCAGGAAGACGTTCACGAGGATGAGGATCAGGAACGTGTTGTCCGTCACCCGCGTCACCGCCTCGGTCAGGTCCTGCGGCACACCCTCGGCCACCATGATCCGGCCGATCATGAAGGAGAACAGCAGGATCAGGATGATGGTGCCGGTGGTCTCGCCGGCGTCGAGCAGGCTTCGCCGGAATCGCGCGATGGTCAGATCGCGGTAGATGAAGAAGCCGATCAGGATCGCGACGAACAGCGCCACCGCCGCCGCCTCGGTCGGCGTGAATACGCCGCCATAGATGCCGCCGAGGATGATGACCGGCATCATCAGCGCCGGTGACGCGCGCAGCGTGGCCTTCCACCCGTTTTCGGCGCTCTTCTGCCTGCGCAGGGCTTCCAGCCGCTCGCGCGTGTCCTTCAGGATCCGCCGTGTCGTCACCTTGTTGAAGATCAGCAGGCCTGCCATCAGCAGGATTCCTGGAACGATCGTCGCAGCGAACAGCGCCGTGATCGACTGCCGGGTCACCACGCCGAACAGGATCAGCGTGATCGACGGCGGAATGAGGATCCCCAGCAGCGACGACATCCCCAGCAGGGCCGAGCTGTAGCCGCGGGGATAGCCGCGCTCCGCAAGGGGATCGATCATGATCGTACCGATCGAGGCGACCGCCGCCGTTGCCGTCCCCGAAATGGCGCCGAAAATGCCAGAGGTCGCGATCATCGCGCCACCCATGCCGCCCCGGCGGCCGCGCAGCACCAGCGCCATGAAGCGGATGAGCCGTTCGGCCACGCCGCCCGATTGCATCAGGTATCCGGCCAGCACGAACAGCGGAAGGGCGAGCAGGATCACCGAGTCGAGCGAGCGGAAGCCCTGGAGCAAGAGCGTGGTTGTGTTCACGTCATAGGCCCAGACCAGGTACATCAGCACGCCCGCGAACGACCAGGCGACCGGCACGCCGAAGACCATCAGCGCCATCAGCAGCGCGATGCCGACAATCGCTTCCATCCTCAGGCCTCCCCGATCCCGTCCGCCTTCGCCGCGGACAGCGACCTGGCGGCTATGACGAGGTCGCGCAAGGCGTAGATCGCGAACAGCCCTGCGGCGAGCACGAGGGCCGACTGCGGGATCAGAAGCGGCAGGCTGAGTTCTGCCGTCGTTTGCGGTCGGGCGATCGACCAGTCCACCATGTCGCGGGCGAGGTCGACGAAGAACACGCTGAGCACGACCATGATCAGCGAAACCGCAAGGTTGTGGAGCGCCTTGACGCGCGGCGCCTTCAGCGACTGCGAGAGGTAGTCGACCACCAGATGCTCGCGGTTGCGCGCCGCGATCACCGCCCCGCACATGTAGAGCCACATCGCGGACAGCGTCGCGAGATCGAGAATGCCCACCACGGACCAGCCCAGGACGAACCGGGCCAGGACCAGAAACAGGATCAGGGCCGTCACCGCCAGATTGGTGACGATGACCACCAGGCCCATGGCCCACATGATGACGCGATCGATCCGGCGAAAGGCTTCAGTCATCCCGCGGGCTCCCGGAACAGATGGCAGGTCGCCCCGTGGCCCGGAGCGACCCTTCGATTCGGACTACCGAACGTTGGCCCGGATGAGATCCATGATCTCGATGCCAACGTCGGGCTCCATCTGGGCCCACACCTCGCCCCGGACCTTGTCGGCAAGCGCGGCGAGTTGTTCGTCGGTCAGTTCGAAATATTCCATGCCGAACGTGACGGCGAGATCGACGTAATGCTGGTCGGTTGCCCGGGCGTCCTCGAACTGCTTGGCCATCTCCGCGACCGCCGTCTCCTCGATCAGTCGCTGCAACTCGGGCGACAGGCTGTTGTAGCTGTCGAGATTGGCGAGGAGATTGCCGGTGACGAAGGTATGCTTGGTGCGGACGTAATAGTCGAGGACGTCCCGGAAATATTCATAGTCCCAGTAGATCACGTTGCCTGCGTCGCCGTCGACGACGCCGGTCTGGATCGACGTGTAGACTTCGCCCCAGTCGATCGCGGCCGTCTGGTAGCCCATCGACTCGAGGATCTGCGGGAACGGAAACAGAGGGGGCGTCCGGACCTTGATGTTCTGGGCCCCGGCGATGTCGGTGGCATAGGCGCCGCGCGTGGCCACGCCGCTGAAGCCTTCGGGCCATGCGCCGAAGTACTTCAGCCCGATGTCGTTGAACACCGCGTTCAGGACGCCGTTGACCCAACCGCCGGGCTTGTAGGCGTCAAAGGCGTCTTCCCAGGAAGTCACCATGTAGGGCGTGTTCAGGATGCCGATCCGCTTGTCGTACGACGTCGACGGCCACGACAGCATCAGGTCGATTTCGCCGGCGACGAACAGATCGAAGACCTCGAGCTGGCCGCCAAGTTCGTTCTGGTAGAACACGCGAACCGCGATCTCGCCGTTCGAGCCTTCTTCGATGGCGCTGGCCCAGTTGGCGATCGCCTGCCCCGACGGCGAGTCGCGGTCGCCGGAGTCGGTGGCGATCTTCAGTTCGATCTGTGCGAATGCCGGCGCCGCGGCGAGCCCGATCGCGACCGCGGCGGCGCATAGGATCCTTTCCATCAACAGAACCTCCTCGTTGAGACGTGGCCGTTGGCCGACCAACATAACAGTTGTTATCCTCGCTTCCATAACGTGCGTTATGTGCGAAAGTGTGTCAACGGGAATGATGCGGATGCGACGGATGTCGAAGGTTCTGGGGATGCGAATGACGGACCCTGGTCAGGAACAGCGCGGGCTCAGCCGGGAAGACTGGATCGGCGCCGGCCGGCGCGTGCTGATCGAGAAGGGCATCGCCGGCATTCGCTTGCGGGCGCTCTCGGAATCGCTTGGCGCCACGACCGGCGCCTTCTATTGGCAGTACCGCAAGCTGGAGGACCTGCTGGAGGACATCCGGCAGGACTGGGCGCGACGCAACACCGATCCGTTCACCCGCTCGATCGCGGCGGCCGGCCCCAGCGGCATGCGACAGTATCTCGCCTATGTCCGGACCCTGGTGCTCGAGGACGAGTTCAATCCGCGCTACGACAACGCCATTCGGGAGTGGGCCCACAGCGACCCGAGAACGGCGGAGGTTCTGCGGGACATCGAGATCTTCAGGATCGACCAGCTTCGCGCCGTATTCGAAGCGATGGGTTTCGAGGGGCGGTCGGCACTGATCCGGGCCCGGGTCACCTATTTTCACCAGGCCGGCTACAACGCGATGCAGATCACCGAGACGCTGGAACAGCGCCTGCAGAACATTCCCTACTATGCCGAGATCCTGACCGATCGCAGGGATCTGCTGCCGCTGGATTCGGCGGCGGCGGTGCAGGACTTCCTGCTCGACCCGCCCGGCTGGGTGCAGTAGCGCGCCGATCCGCCGGCACCGAACCGACGGCGCCGCCCGACGCCGGTCCGCCGGTGGCCGCGCATCCCCGCCGCCGTGGCGACGACGTCGCGGCCGTCAGGGTCGCGTGCCGCGGCAGCGCGGGCGGCGCGCGCACACCCAGGTCGGACCGTTGCGATCCGGGTTGCGCCGCATCGGGGCCCGGCATTTCGGACAGTCCGGGCTGATGCGCGACCTGCCGCGGCGAGGCTTGATCGGCCCGGCCGCTCCTGCCGGGGCCCGGGACGGCGGGCTCGGCTGGAACCGGGTCACGGTTCTGAGCGAGACGGCCGACTTGGGAACGGTGGCGCCCAGCAGCCGCAGCTCGTTCTCGGCCTGCGTGCGCAGGTCGACCGCGTGCGAAAGCGCGGCATCGCTGTGGGCCATCGCCGGCAGCGCGTCCATGTGAATGCCTGCGCCGCGCATGGTGCTCAGCCCGGCCGCGATGGTGGCGACCAGGGCGGCCTTTTCGTTGGCGAACGCGGTGCGCAGGGCCTGTTCGTCCGCGACATCCTGCGCGTTCGGCCTGGGGTCGTAGCGGAAGCGGGCCTCGTGCCCGCGCCGCCAGTCCATCAGCTTGCCGGCCATCGCTTCGCCGAAGCCCGGAACCTGCAGCACGGCCTCCGCATTCACGTCGGCCGCGGTCTCGATGCCGAACGAGATCAACGTCGCGGTCTTGGCGGGCCCGATGCCCGGAATGGCGGCCTGGCGAATCTCGAACCGGTCGAGATGGGCTCGCAGCTGCCGCGCCTCGCGCGTCGTCTTGTGCTCGGCCAGCGCGTTGGCGAAGTCCGCGTCGAAGGTGCGGTACCTGGCGATCGCGGCCTCGGCATCGGCGTGCGCCGCGATGACGTCCGACAGGCGGATTCGCCGCACGAAGCCGTCGAGCGCATGCTGCAGGTTCTTGTCCGCGGTCTCGAACGCGCGCAGGAACGGCGCCGGGTCGATCCGCCGGTCGACCGCCAGCTTCAGGCCCCAGGCGCCAAGGCCGAGCGTGATGAACCATGCCTCGGGGACGTATCGGAACGCGGCCGCGGCGCCCGCCACCAGCAACAGCCCGGCGATCGTGCGATAGCGCCGCTCGCCCCGTGCTGCCTTCATCGTCTGGCTGCGTTCGCCGCTCGCCGCCGTCGGCGGCGGCAGCAGCTTGGCCAGCGTGGGCAGGCGCACCGCCGACAGCTCGCGGATCGCCCGGCCGACGTCGATCGCGCTCGTCTGCGGCAGCGGCGTCGCCGCCATGTCCGGGAACATGTCGAAGCCGCTGCGCGTCGCCAGCTCGCACCACACGCACCGCGCGGCCGCGCTGGGGTAGTGGTGCGTGCCGACCCTGCCGCACCGGTCGAGGGCGCCTTCCAGCGCGCCCAGTGCGGCCACCCATGCGGCCGCATCCGGACGGGCGGCCGGATCCAGCCCGAACGCGTGCTCGAAGGCGGTCGAGACCGGTTCCGGGAAGGATTCCAGGGTCAGGGCCCCGGGCGGCGGGCTCGTCCTGGTCGCCTTCCGGCGGACGAGGGAATAGGCGAACCGGTTCTGCGCGATCGCCTCGCCGATCGAGGTGTCCGGCCCCTTGTAGACGCCGGCATAGGGATGGCGGCCGGCGAACAGCAGGTGGAAGATGGCCACGGCCAGGCCGAAATTGTCGTGCGCGGCGGTCCGGGCCACCGCGTCCAGCCGGGCGCCGTGCAGTTCCGGCGGCGTGAAGTCCGGCACGCCGACGACGCAGGGGAAGGTCTTGCCGTCGGCCTGGAACTGGAAGCTGTCGGCGTCGATCAGCGCTACCGTGGCGTCCTGCGAGACCAGCACGCCGGAATGGTTGAGATCGCCGATCACGCAGCCGGCCCGGTGTACCGTGCCCACCGCCCGCGCGATGTTCAGCGCGGCGCGGACGACGAAGCGATAATCCGCGCGAACGAAGTGCCGCTGGCGCGACTTCGGGCTGTACAGCTCGTGCATCGGCCGGTAGCCCGAGACCAGCCGCATGACGAAGCCGAGGAAGTTGCCGCTGAGATCGGTCACGATCTTGCCGGGATAGGCGACGAGATCGGTGCCGGCGGCCAGCCCCTGGCCGACCATCGCGCGAATCTTCTCCTCGCGCCCGGCGCGCAGGTCGGCGTTGTAGATCTTGGCCGCGATGCCGGCGCCGTCGGCCAGCGCATAGACCTCGCCCTCGCCGCCCTTGCCGATCAGCTGGCCGATGGCGAAGCGCTGGTCCCCGACGACGATGCGCTGCATGGTCAGGCCGCCGACATCAGCACCAGCGTCTTGTCGTCGTCGGTGCGCGCGCAGACGGACGGCCCGGCCAGATAGCCACGCAGCTTCGCCGACAGTTCGGGCAGCCGGCCGGCGGCGTCCGCCCTGTCGACCGGCCCGATCATCGGGTCGAAGAACCTCCGGTGGGCCCGGCGCCCGGCATGGTCGAGCGCCAGGTCGCCGATCCCGTCGGTGAACAGCGCGAACGCGTCGTGCGCCGGCGGCAGGCGGACGATGTTCAGCCGCGGTGCCGGATCGTCGGTGATGAAGTAGGTGGTGGCCGCATACTCGCCGTTCTCCGGCCAGCAGACGATCTCCCAGTCCGCGTCGCGCCGGCCGACGATGGCGCTGTCGCCGACGTGCAGGGCCAGCGCCCCGCCGGGTGCCACCAGCACGGCGGCCAGGGTGGCCGCGAACTGCCTGGGCGCACAGTCGCGCCGGTCGGCCGCCGCCGCGATGCGGCCGCGCAGGTCGCCGATCCAGCCGGCCAGGGTCTCGTCGTCGGGCAGGCCGTCGTTCGCCGCCACCCACGCGCGGAACGCGGTGTTGAGATGGCGGCACGCAAGCCATGCGCCATGGCTGCCATAGGCGGCGCTGCCCGCCCCGTCGGCGACGACCGCCAGCACGTGGGCCGGCCCGCAGGCCGCGACGGCAAGCGCGTCCTGCAGGCGCAGGCCGGCGCGGATGTGAGCGGTGCCGATCGCCGACGCGGCGGCCCAGCGCCACGCCATCGCGTCAGCCCGCTTCCGCCCAGCCGTCGGGCCCGGTCGGGTTGGCCAGCGCGACCTTGTCGTCCACGTTCGACTGCGACACCGCGCTCAGCGAGCTGGACAGCCAGCGGAACAGCTCGCTGAAGGCCAGGCCTTTCAGCTTCAGCGGCTCGCGCGTCGCGATCTTGGCGAGGATCTCCATGTTCGCGTTCTCGACACCGACGGCATAGAACATGAACTCCTTGCGCGCCTCGCCCTCCTGGACGCGGCGCCGCGCCTCGGACCAGCCGTCGGTCGGCGCGCCGTCGGTGATCAGGAACACCCAGGGCCGGTAGTATTTGATCCCGTTGGCGCGATACTGGTCCTTGCGCTCGCGCAGCAGGTCCAGCCCGGTGACGATGGCCTCGCCCATCGGCGTATTGCCGCCGGCAAGCAGCGGTTCCGGAACGAAGCTGTCGACCGTGGCGTAGTCGTGCTGGATCGTCACCGGCCCGAAGGAGATGACGGCCACCTCGACCCGCTTCGCGGCGAGCGAATCGTTCAGCAGGTCGTTGTGGAACGCCAGCATCCCCTCGTTGAGCTGCGCGATCGGCGCGCCGGCCATGGATTGCGAGGTGTCGAGCAGCAGCACCACCGGGCATCTGTGCTCGGGGTTGCTGGCGAATTCCGCATCGACAAAGGGCTGTTGCTCGAAATCGCTCATCCTGCCGTCGCTCCGTGCCGCATTCCCCCGCGCGATCCGCGCTCGTGCTTGCCCGCGCGATCCGCGCTCGTGCTTGCCCGCGCGATCCGCGCTCGCGCTTCCCCGTGCGATCCGCGCTCGCGCTTCCCCGTGCGATCCGCGCTCGCGCTTCCCCGCGCGATCCGCGCTCCGGGCGGACCGAGGCCGCCGCGACGGCCCCGCGCCGCAATCGTTCCGGTCGTAGCGGATCGCACCCTGCCGATATCGATGGTTGCATCGGATGCGCGCCATGACAAGCCGTTCATGTCCGGGTTGTGACCGCGCCCACCGCGCCGCGTCGCCGGGCCCCGGAACGCGCCGCCGCGGCGGCGCCGGCTCCAACGCCGCCCGGCCGACCGACCGGCTGCCGGCGCCGGCCGCAACCTCGAATGTTCATGAAATGTTTCACGTGAAACGCACCGTGTCAACCGCAGCGAAGCCGCGGGCGGCGCGGCTCGGTTCAGACCAGATCGTCCTTGAGGGCGAGCAGGGCGTCGAGGGCGAAGTGGATCTGCTCGAACCACGCGGTCTCGACCAGGTCCGGCCGGTCGCCGTTGAAGCTGTGCTGGCCGGTGACCAGGTTGCCGATCGCCAGCAGGGTCGCGCCGGCGTGGCAGCCGCGGCAGCTCGCCACCGTCAGGATCGCGGCCACCTCCTGCTCGACGCTGAGCACGCCGATGGCGTTGTAGCGCGCGACGTATTTCTCGATCCGCTGCGAGGCGTAGAAGCCGTCGGTGGTGCGGACGATGCCGGTGTGGACCGTGTTGCCGGCCTTGCGCGCCGCCGCGGCCAGCGCCGCCACCACGCGATAGTCGGCAACCGCCGGGTATTGCTTCGGCGCGTAGTAGCGCGAGGTGCCCTCGTCGCGCACGGCGGCGGTCGGGATCACCACGTCGCCCATGCCGATCCGCTGTTGGATCGCCCCGGTCGCGCCGATCTGGACGAACACCTTGCCGCCCAGGTTGATCAGGTCCTCCATCACGTTGGCGGTGGCGCCGGCGCCGATGCCGGCGGAGCAGACCGTGACCGGTGTGCCGCGATAGGGCCCGGTCAGCGTGGACACCTCCCAGCCGGCATCGGTGCGGAAGGTGACCGCGTCGAGCACGGCGGCGCTGCGGTGGACGTGATCGCGGAAGTTGGTGAGGATCACCAGCGGCGCGATGTCGCCCTTGCGGCAGCCGACGATCGGCGCGACGCCGCCCGGCAGCTCGACATATTTCGGCAGTTTCAGCAGTGCCAAGGCGGGCTCCTTTCATCGTCGGCCTTCGGGTGCCGGCCGCACGTCGCCGGCGGCGCGCGGCGCCTGCCCGCACTTCGGCAGGGCCGCACGCCGCGCCCACGCTACGCCGCGCCGCCGCCGCCGGCCACGAAAGCCTCGCCCCCGCACCGTTCGCGCGCCGATGCCGGCGCGTAACCCGGATGGAGCGGAGCGGAATCCGGGCTACTTGCTGCGTCTCCGCCATTGTTGTCGCACACGCGGATTTAGGTATCGTGTCCCCGTATAAACCCAGCAGTGCCAAGGCGGGCTCCCTTCATCGTCGGCCTTCTGGTGACGGCCAACGAACAGTGCGGACGGACCGCAGCACCAGCTGCGGGTTGTCGATCAGCCAGGCATGATCCGGCGCGCCATGGCAGTGATGGGTTACTCTGTGCGGATGCTACCCTTGCCCGTAGCGTATTGCGCTCACCGTAGCGGTGTTTTGCGCTGAACCCGTTTCTCATGGAAAGGCAATCAGTGCAGCCGGCGATTGCAGGGGGTTCAGCCGCGCGTAGAGCCCGGATGGAGCGTCAGCGCAATCCGGGTCGGCGGTCGGAACACGAACGCAGGCGGCCCCGGATTGCGCTTCGCTGCATCCGGGCTACATTCCGCAAGTTCCGCGAGGTCGCATTGGCAGCAACCCGTTGGCTCAGAGGTGGACCGCCCGCGCCTACCCCCCCGCCTGCTTCCTGAGCAAGAACTCCCGGCCCACCTTGACCCGCTCGACGCCGGCGTATTCGACGATGTCCGCGGTGGCGTAGGTTTCGGACCAGATCTCGGGCAGGTAGGAGCCGGAGCCGATCACGTCGACCGGGACTTGGGCGATGGCCATCACCCGGCACTTGGCCGGGCCGAAGCCGGACGAGGCGACGATCTTGACCTTGTTCCAGCCGGCCTGGTTCAGCTGCTCGCGCATGTGCCAGATCGCGGCGGCGGAGACGCCGGTGCCGATCAGGTGCCGCAGCTCGGACTCGCTGCGATAGCCGCGGATGGCGTCGGGCGCGTTGCGCTCCAGCACCGCGTAGGAGGCCTGGGTGTCGAGGCCTTCGCAGAAGCGGCCGCCGCCGGTGTCGAGCCGCACCGACAGCTTGCCCTCGCGGGCCAGCTCGGGGAAGCGCTCGCACACCGCCAGGCCGTCGCTGACCTCCCTGCCGAAATAGTCGGTCAGCACCACCAGCGCCTCGTCGGGGAAGGTCTCGTGGAACATCTCGGCGGCGCGCACGGTGGAGCCGGCATAGCCGATCAGCGCGTGGGGCATGGTGCCGCGGCCGCGGTCGATGCCGAAGAAATGCGCGGTCTCGTCGTTGGCGTTGCCGGTGAAGCCGACCGCGCCCTGCTTGCGCTTGGCCCGCTCCGAGCCGACGCTGGCGGCATAGGCCATCAGCTCGGCCATCTCGCGCCCGGCGCAGTGGCGCGCGTCCATCGCCATGAAGGCGACATAGGGCAGCTCGGAGCACATGGTGAAGGCGTTGTAGGCGGCGACGCAGGCCGGGCCGATCTTCTGCAGCAGGATGGTCTCGAGGTCGACCAGGTGGAAGAACGGGCCGGTGATGTACATCATCGGCTCGCCGGCGCCGACCCAGCGGCTCTCGGCATAGCGCAGGTCGACCGCGATCTCGACCCCGCGCTGGCGGGTCACCTCGGCCAGCCACTCCAGCGCCAGCCGCGGCGCGGAGACCACCGGGCGGCGCATGAAGATGGCGTAGGTGACCGTCGTGTCGCCATAGCGGCCGATGATCGCCTTGGTGCGGTTGAAATACTGGTCGGTCAGGCGGCCGACCTCCTGCTCGTTGGGAGACATCCGGCCCTCGCTTGACGTGGTGGCGGACATGGTGGGGGTGCCAGTGGCGTTGAACTTCGGCTGCGGCGCCCAACCCGGCAGCGGCTGCGGCGGCGGCCGGGCCGGGCGCCGGGGTCAGGACGCCGCGGCCAGCCGGGCGGCGTTGCGGCTGCGCCGGCGTTCCTCGGCGATGAGGAAGGCCAGCTCCAGCGCCTGGCTGCCGTTCAGCCGCGGGTCGCAATAGGTGTGATAGCGGTCGGCCAGCTGCTCCTCGGTGATCGCCTGGGCGCCGCCGATGCATTCGGTGACGTCGCGGCCGGTCATCTCGAAATGGACGCCGCCGGGGTGGCTGCCCTCGGCGTGGTGGACGGCGAAGAAGCCGCGCACCTCGCTGAGCACCCGGTCGACCGGGCGGGTCTTGTAGCCGGTGGCCGACTTCAGCGTGTTGCCGTGCATCGGGTCGCACGACCACACCACGTGGCGGCCCTCGCGCTGCACCGCGCGGACCAGCGGCGGCAGGCCGGCCTCGATCCTGTCGGCGCCCATCCGGGTGATCAGGGTCAGCCGGCCGGGGATGTTGCCGGGGTTGAGCAGGTCGATCAGGGCGATGAGCTCGTCGCCGGTCATGGTCGGCCCGCATTTCAGCCCGATCGGGTTCTCGACCCCGCGGCAGAACTCGACATGGGCGCCGTCGGGCTGGCGGGTGCGCTCGCCGATCCAGATCATGTGGGCGGAGGTGTCGTACCAGCGGCCGGTCAGGCTGTCCTGCCGGGTCAGCGCCTGCTCATAGGGCAGCAGCAGCGCCTCGTGCGAGGTGAAGAACTCGGCCTCGGAGACCTGCGGCACATGCTCGTCGATGCCGCAGGCGCGCATGAACTCCAGCGCCTCGCCGATCTGCTCGGCCACCTTGGCGAAGCGGGCGCCGGCCGGGCTGTCGGCCAGGAAGTCCAGCGTCCAGCTGTGCACCTGGTGCAGGTCGGCGAAGCCGCCGCGGGTGAAGGCGCGCAGCAGGTTCAGCGTCGCCGCCGACTGGTTGTAGGCCTGGACCATGCGGTCGGGGTCGGGCGTGCGCGACGCGGCGGTGAAGCCGATGTCGTTGACGATATCGCCGCGATAGCTGGGCAGCTCGACGCCGTCGATGGTCTCGGTGTCGGCCGAGCGCGGCTTGGCGAACTGGCCGGCCAGCCGGCCGACCTTCACCACCGGCAGCCCGGTGCCCCACATCAGCACCACGGTCATCTGCAACAGCACCTTCAGGGTGTCGCGGATGTCGTTGGCGCGGAACTCGTGGAAGCTCTCGGCGCAGTCGCCGCCCTGCAGCAGGATCGCGCGGCCCTCGGCGACGTCGGCCAGCCGGTCGGTCAGCGCCCGCGCCTCGCCGGCGAACACCAGCGGCGGGAAGCTCGCCAGCTCGCGCTCCGCATGGTGCAGGGCATCCTGGTCCGGGTAGTTCGGGATCTGGCGCGCGGTGTGCGTGCGCCAGCTGTCCGGGCTCCATTTCGCTGCCATGGCTGCTTTCCCCCTCGCGCCCCTGGTCCGCCGGCCGCGGCTTTCCCAGCGGCGGCGGGCCACGACCTATAGGTAAAGCGCCGGTCCGAATCCAGCGAAACCGTGAAATCGGGCGGCGGCGACCAAGAAGCGGCGGGCCGTTAAGGGTTCGTTAACCCTGTCGCCGCAAAGCTGGGCATGCATTCCCCCAAATGCAGGCGGGAGGGAACGCTTGTTCCCTCCCGCCACCGCCCCCCAGCGGATTGCGATGTCGGTGGGGCGATCGTGTCCCCCGATCGATCGCCTCCCGACCCGCCATACGTGGCGGATCCGTGTCGACATCGCCCGGATATTGGGCCCGAAAGCCCCTTCCGACACAAGAAAGCATTTGTAAGACTTCTAGATACAATTCGATACAAATCCGCCGGTGCTGCGGACGCATTCGGCTGCATTGCATGAGGCATCCGCCTCTAAATTACAGATTCGACACGAAAATCCGGTCCCGGATTGCGAGTGCGACGCGGCCCGGTTGCAGCGCAGCTGCGACATTCGTGCGCAATGATCGGGTTTCGGCGCGCACGGAACGCTTGCGCCGCCCGCCGCTCGCCGGGCCGCCTTTGTCACATTGCGCCGGCCGCGGGATGGCCGCTACTGTCCGCGCCACCCGCCGCCCTCACCGCGACTCAGAACAAGACGGAACGCCGATGGCCGAAACGCTGCACCCGAACTTGCACGTCCTCGATCACCCGCTGATCGCGCACAAGCTCAGCATCATGCGCGACCGCGACACCAGCACCATCAAGTTCCGCGCGCTGCTGAAGGAGATCGCGCTGCTGATGGGCTACGAGGTGACCCGCAACCTGCCGATCGCGACCAAGCGGATCGAGACGCCGCTGGCGGAGATGGACGCGCCGGTGATCGCCGGCAAGAAGCTGGCGGTGGTGCCGATCCTGCGCGCCGGCCTCGGCATGGCGGAAGGGCTGCTCGAGCTGGTGCCGACCGCCCGCGTCGGCCATATCGGCCTCTACCGCGACCCGAAGACCAAGCGGCCGGTCGAGTATCTGGTCAAGCTGCCGGAGGCGGACGGCCGCACCTTCATCCTGGTCGACCCGATGCTGGCGACCGGCTATTCGGCCGCCTATGCCATCGACGTGCTCAACCGCTGGGGGGTCGAGGACGCCAACATCCTGTTCCTCGCCCTGGTTTCCGCGCCGGAGGGCGTGAAGGTGATGGCGGAGACCCACCCGGACGTGGCGGTCTACACCGCCGCGCTGGACAGCCATCTTAACGAAAAGGCGTATATCGTGCCCGGGCTCGGCGACGCGGGCGACAGGCTGTTCGGCACGCGCTAGATGGGTCGGTCCGGCAAGCGGGTCGGGGTCGACCGGCTGCTCCTGCGGCTTGCCGCGCTTGCCGTTTCGGCGGCCGCGGCCGCCTGCGCGACGCCGCCGCGCACGACGCCCCTGACCGGCGATCGCAGCATGGACTATGTCGCGCCGGACGACGGCGATCCCGATCCTGCAACGCTGTTCATCGTCACCGCATCCGGCGGCGGCCAGCGCGCTGCGGCGCTGACCCTCGGCACCCTCCAGGCCCTCGACGAGGTCGTGCTGCCCGGCGGCCGCACCATGCTCGACGAGGTCGACGTGATCTCCTCCGTGTCCGGCGGCAGCGTCACCGCGGCCTACTATGCGCTGCGCGGCCGCGCGGGCTTCGAGACGCTCGAGCAGTCGTTCCTGCGCCAGAGCGGGAATGCCGCGCTGCTCGCCAACGGGCTCGACCCGGTCAATCTGGCCCAGCTGGTCGGCCCCGGCTACACGCGGCTCGACTGGGTGATCGACTATCTGCGCGACGCGCTGTTCGGCGACGCCACCTATGCCGACCTGGCCGGACGGCGTCCCTACCTGATCGTCAACGCCGCCGACATGAGCAAGGGCACGACCTTCGCCTTCACCCAGCCCTGGTTCGACCTGATCTGCGCCGACCTGAGCGCCTTCAGGCTGGCCGACGCGGTCGCCGCCTCCGCGGCGGTGCCGATGGCGTTCGCGCCGCTGGCGGTTCGCGACAACGCGCCCTGTCCGCAACAGGACATCGGCGAAGGCGACGCGCCGACGCTGCCCGCCTGGGCGGGCTGGGTGGCCGACGGTCTCGACTTCGACCGCCACCGCAGCATCGAGCGCCTGCAGCGCGCGCGCACCGCGCTGGCCTACCTGAACCTGGACTGCACCGCCGATGGCGCCTGCAGCCCGCTGCCGGCGGACCGGCGCACGGCATGGATCCACCTGCTCGACGGCGGCATCGTCGACAATCTCGGGCTCAGCGAGCCGCTG
Source organism: Alphaproteobacteria bacterium (assembly GCA_041396705.1). Classification (NCBI taxonomy): domain Bacteria; kingdom Pseudomonadati; phylum Pseudomonadota; class Alphaproteobacteria; species Alphaproteobacteria bacterium. Next base: position 122,004 of record JAWKYB010000005.1, on the reverse strand, counting down.
CGGCTGATCTCGACCCAGGAGGTGGCGCCGTTCTACCTGCCCGAGATCGTCAGCGGCCGGATCACGCGGATCGTCGTGGTCGTGGTCTCGGCCCGGGTCGAACAGGATTTCGGCATCGACCAGTCCGGCGCCGCGCCGGGGCTGTTCACCATGCTGACCGCGACGATCAGCAGTCCGATCAATGCCGCCTCGCTGAGCCTGGTCAGCCGGCTGAAGGCGATGATCGACCAGGGCGCGGCGGACTACCGCGCGGAGCTGTCGAACAACGGCCGGAGCGTCGAGAAGGACGGCGAGGAACGGACGCCTGCGCTCGCCGTCGGCGCGCCCGATCTCGACCGGTTCGGCCTGGTGATCGACTTCGAGCTGATCGACGGCGCCGCCTGCCGCGACCGGTTCAAGGCGATCCCGACCAGCTGGACAATCGATCCGCGCGAAACCGGGGCGCTGATCCGGATCGCCGGGCCGCTGCTTGCCGCCAACCCCGACTTCGCGCGGCTGGTCGCCGACCTCGGCGGGCACATGCCCGCATACGAGCGCATCGCCGACACCTGCGCGCGACTGGTACACTAATGCTCAAACCGAACGGTGCCGCGCCATGTGCGGTCTGATTGCGGTGTTCGACCGGGGCGGCAGGCCGGTCGAGCCGGCGCTGCTGAGGCGGATGCGCGATGCCATCGTCCATCGCGGTCCCGACGATGCCGGCGACGCGCTGCTCGACGACGGCCAGGTCGGCCTGGCCAGCCGGCGGCTGGCGATCATCGACCTGTCGGTGGCCGGCCACATGCCGATGGCCGCCGACGGCATGACAATCGCCTACAACGGCGAGGTCTATAACTTCGCCGGCCTGCGCGCCGAGCTGGAGCGCGACGGCCACCGGTTCCGCTCCGGCACCGACACCGAGGTGGTGCTGGCCGGGCTGCGCCGCGACGGCACCGCCTTCCTGCGCAAGATGATCGGCATGTTCGCGCTCGCCGCCTGGGACGAACGCGGCGGCGAACTGATCCTCGCCCGCGACCCGGCGGGCAAGAAGCCGCTCTATTACGCCTGGGCCGGCGAACGGCTCTACGTCGCCTCTGAGATCAAGGCGCTGCTGCTGGCGCCGGAGATCGGCCGGGCGATCGACCCGGTGGCGCTGCAGCAGTATCTGGCCCTGCAGTTCGTGATGCCGCCGCGCACGCTGTTCGCCGGCATCGGCAAGCTGGCGCCGGGCGAGGCGATGGTCGTCGGCCGTGCCGGCCCGCCGCGCGTGGAGCGCTACTGGCGCCCGCTCGCCGGCGACACCCCGGTGCCGGCCGACCACGCGGCGGCGGTGGCGCAGGTGCGCACAACGCTGGAATCCGCCGTCGCCGACCGCATGGTCGCCGACGTGCCGATCGGCGCCTATCTCAGCGGCGGGCTCGACAGCTCGCTGGTGGTGGCGATGATGCAGCGGCGCAGCGACCGGCCGGTCGACGCCTTCACCATCACCTATCCGGAGCTGCCCGACCGCGACGAGGCGCCGTTCGCCGAGATCGTCGCCAAGCACTGCGGCGCCCGGCTGCACCGCGTGCCGATGAACCACGTGCAGGCGCGCGACGGCCTGGAGGAATATCCCTATCACGCCGACGAACCGATCGCCGACCCGGCCAGCATCAACGCCTACTGGACCAGCCGGGGCCTGCGCGGCCACGGCGTCGTCGTCGCGCTGGTCGGCGAAGGCGCCGACGAGCTGTTCCTCGGCTATCCCGGCTATTTCCAGTACGGCCGGCTGGCCAGGCTGTGGCGGCTGAACCGCGCGGTGCCGCGGCCGCTGCGTCGGCTGGAGAGCGCGGCGCTGGCCTGGCTGATGGCGCGCACCGGGCGCGGGCGCCACGCCGACGTCGCCCGCCGGCTGGTCGACCTCGACACCCTGTTCCTGACCCACGAGACCGGCTTCGACCTGCCCGAGATGCGCGCGCTGCTGGGCGACGGCCCGGCGCTGGCGGCGCGGCCGCATCCGGCGGCGGTGATCGCCGACCTGCAGGCCGGCTTCGCCGCCGCGGCCGGCGACGACATCCTGAAACTGGTCAGCACCTCGGACCTGCGCTCGCGGGTGGCGGAGAAGCTGTTGATGCGGGTCGACAAGATGTCGATGGCGCATTCGCTGGAGGCGCGCGCGCCGTTCCTCGACCGCCGGGTGGTCGAGCTGGCGCTGGCGCTTCCCGGCGCCATGCTGGGCGTGCCGCACCCGGCGCGGCGCCGGAGACCAAGGGGCTGCTGCGCGCCGTCGCCGGGCCCTATCTGCCGGAGACCATCATCCGCCGCCCGAAGATGGGCTTCCAGCCGCCGATCGCCGAATGGCTGCAGGCCGACCTGGGCGATGCCTTCGCCCATGAGGTCGACACCGGCCCGATCTTCCGCGACGGCATCCTGCGGCCGGACCCCTGCCGAGCGCTGCTGGCGCGGCACCGCCAGGCGGGCGGGCTGCAGGTCAAGCTGTGGAACCTGCTGTCGCTGGCGCTGTGGTACCGCCGCTTCGGGGTCGACGGCGTCGCGGCAGCCTAGGCCGGCGGCCGCATTCCCGCCGCAGTTCGGCCGCAATCCGGCCGCATCGTTCAGGCCCTGCCCGACAGATCGAGGGGTGAAGCGATGAGAGCGATACACGGTTGCGGCGCGGCTGGCCTGGCGCTGGCCCTGGCGGCCGCGGCGGTCCCGGCGTCCGCGCACCACCGGCCGGATCACGCCGGCGGTCCGCCGGGCAGCCATGCCCTCGGCGGCAATCTGTCGGGCGGCAACGGCGTGACATATGGCCCCGGCGGCGCGCTGCTCCACCTCGACAACGTCACCGTCGGCCTGGTCAACGACTGGTTCGCGGCCAATCCGAGCGCATTCCTGCGCTATTCCGCGCTGCCGCCCGGCATCGCGCGCAACCTGGCGCGCGGCAAGGCGCTGCCGCCCGGCATCGCCATGCAGGCGCTGCCGCCGGCGCTGGCCGCCACCCTGCCGCCCGTGCCGGCCGGCTATGGCCGCTTCGTCGTCGGCGAGGACCTGGTGCTGATCGAACTGACCAGCGGGCTGGTCAGCGATCTCGCCCGCATCCTGCTGCCCTGACCCGGGCGCCGCGCGGCGGCATTCACGTCTGCTTGCGGCCGGCTATCGCCGACCGGCCGCAATCGTCTAGACTGCGGCTCGATCGGTCTTCCTGCTGGGGTCGGGGCATCCATGACCGTGCCGGCGGAACAGGAACTGCGGCTGCGCGAGGCACGCGTCGAAGGCGCGGAGCAGGCGCTGGACGCGCTGCGCCAGGCGACGCTGGCGCTGGAACGGCGCGCCGCCGGCTTCGATGCCGAGGTGCGCCGCCTGCAGGACCGCCAGGGCGGCGCGTTGCGCTGGACCGTCGGCGCGATCCTCGGCCTCGGCGGCATCCTCGCCGCCGTCGCGATCGTGCTGATCACCGGCGAGGCGGCGGAGCGGCGCAGCCTGGACGCGCGGCTGACGGCGGAGCTGGCCGGCCTGTCGGCCCGGATCGACTCGATCGACGCCACCCTTGCCCGGCTGGCGGCGCAGGCGTCGGCGACCGAGGCGGCGGCGGAACAGAGCCGCGGCGCGGCCGACGGCCTGGCCGCCCAGTTCGCCGCCCTGCAGCAGCGCATCGACGCGTCCAACCACCGTACCGACATGCTGCTGGGACGGCTCGGCGAGAACATCGACAACATCCGGTCCGATTTCGCCTATCTGGTCGAAGGCGGCGGGGCGCGCACCGGCTTCGCGGGCCAGATCTTCCTGAAGGTGCCCTATCCGTCGCCCGACGCGGACGCGACCGGCTCGTTCATCAGCGATGTCGAGGTCTCGGTGCTCAGCGCCGCCGGCCAGCTGCGCGCCGGCACGCTGCGCATGATCGTGCCGGCGCGCGACGACGCCCCGCGCCAGCGGGTGACCTTCACGCTGAACATGCAGTTCCTGGTCGCGCTCGGCGACCTGGTCGCCGGCACCGGCGCGGCGCGCGAGGACCGCGCCCGCCAGCTGCTGCGCATCGCCGACGTCGAAACGCTGATGACCGCCTTCTACGAGGCCGATGCCTGGACGCAGCTGACGCTGGCCGTCGCCGATTCGCGGCTGACCGATTTCGTCATCGACCAGCGCCCGGTGGTCGGCGAGTAGGCGAACGCGGCTACCGGGCGGTGCCGCCCACGGTCAGGCCCTCGACCAGCATGGTCGGCTGGCCGACGCCGACCGGCACGCCCTGACCCTCCTTGCCGCAGGTGCCGACGCCGGGGTCGAGCGCCATGTCGTTGCCGATCATCGACACCCGGGTCAGCACGTCCGGGCCGTTGCCGATCAGCGTGGCGCCCTTGACCGCGCGGCCGATGCGCCCGCCCTCGATCAGATAGGCCTCCGAGGCGGAGAACACGAACTTGCCGGAGGTGATGTCGACCTGGCCGCCGCCGAAGTTGACCGCGAACAGGCCGCGGTCGACCGATGCGATGATCTCCTGCGGGTCGTGGGCGCCGTTGGCCATAACCGTGTTGGTCATCCGCGGCATCGGCACGTGCGCATAGGACTGGCGCCGGCCGTTGCCCGTCGGCTTCGCGCCCATCAGCCGGGCGTTCTGCCGGTCCTGCATGTAGCCGACCAGGATGCCGTCCTCGATCAGCGTGGTACGGCCGGTCGGGGTGCCCTCGTCGTCGATGGTCAGCGAGCCGCGCCGGTCGGGCAGGGTGCCGTCGTCGACCACGGTCACGCCGGGCGCGGCGACGCGCTGGCCCATCAGCCCGGCGAAGGCGCTGGTCTTCTTGCGGTTGAAGTCGCCCTCCAGCCCGTGGCCGATCGCCTCGTGCAGCAGGATTCCGGGCCAGCCGTTGCCCAGCACCACCTTCATCTCGCCGGCCGGGGCGTCGACCGAGCCGAGGTTGACCAGGGCCTGGCGCAGCGCCTCGTCGACCTGCGCCTGCCAGGTCTCCGGCCGCAGGTAGAGGTCGTATGACACCCGGCCGCCGGCGCCCATGCTGCCGGTTTCCATGCGGTCGCCCTCGCCGACGACGACCGACACGTTGAGCCGCACCAGCGGGCGGACGTCGGCGCCGCGCCAGCCGTCCGCGCGGATGATCTGCACCGCCGACCATTCGCCGCTGAGGCTGGCGATCACCTGGCGCACGCGCTTGTCGCGCGTGCGGGCATAGGCGTCGACCTGCTGCAGCAGCGCCACCTTCTCGTCGAACGGCACCGCCGACAGCGGGTTGTCGTCGGCATAGAGCTGCGCGTTGGTGCCGATCGGGTCGTCGGCCGCCACGCCGCCGTGGCCGGCCAGCACCGCCTGCACCGTGCCGGCGGCGCGCCGGATCGCGGCTTCGTCCAGCGCGCCGGAATGCGCATAGCCGACCGCTTGGCCGGCCACCGCGCGGATGCCGAATCCCTGGGCGGTGTCGAAGCTCGCGCTCTTCAGCTGGCCGTCGTCGAAGACCAGGCTCTCCGACTGGGTGTATTCGAGATAGAGCTCGCCGTCGTCGGCCCGGTTCAGGGCGTCGCCGACGATGCCTTCCACCCGCGCGCGGTCGAGGCCGGCGCGGGTGAAGAACAGCTCGTCGGTGCGGGTCAGATGCGTCATCGGCGCTCTCCTGGCTGTGGGCCTCGCCGCGGCAGGATGCGCTGGCGAACCGGGCCGTTTTTGGACAATATGCCGCATCGGGGCGCGGGCTTTGGCATTATTATAAGCCGCGATCCGGGGTATGGCGAATGCCCAGGCCAATTCCTTTTGCCTATGCGGGAGCGATAGCGTGCTGAAACGGATGCCGGCGGCCCTTGCTGCCATCACGACCACGGTGATCGGCGCCGGCGCGGCCCTGGCGGCGCAGCCGGAGGACTGGGGCATCTACATGCAGGACGCGGCGACTCCGGGCGCCGAGCAGCTGCATTCGTTTCACGAGCTCCTGCTGTGGGTGATCATCTTGATCGCCGTCTTCGTCACGGCGCTGCTCGGCTATGTGATGTGGCGGTTCCGCGCGTCGCGCAATCCGAACCCGTCGCAGACGACTCACAACACGCTGATCGAGGTGGCGTGGACGGTGGTGCCGGTCGTCATCCTGGTGCTGCTCGCGATCCCGTCGTTCAGCCTGCTGTATTTCCTGGACCGCACCGAGAACCCGGAGCTGACGATCAAGGTGACCGGCAACCAGTGGTACTGGTCCTACGAATATCCGGACCAGGGCGGGATCGGATTCCTCAGCAACATGCTGCCGGACGACCAGCTGGCCGAAGGCCAGCCGCGGCTGCTGTCGGTCAACAACCCGCTGGTGGTTCCGGTCGACACCAACGTCCAGCTGCTGATCACGTCGCAGGACGTGCTGCATTCCTTCGCGATGCCGGCATTCGCGGTGAAGATGGACGCGGTCAAGGGCCGGACCAACGAGAGCTGGTTCAACGCGACCGCGGAAGGCGTCTATTACGGCCAGTGCTCGGAACTGTGCGGCAAGGACCACGCCTTCATGCCGATCGAGATCCACGTGGTCAGCCAGGATGCATTCGCCCAGTGGGTCGCCGAGAAGCAGGCGGAGTTGGGGATCGAGTCGGAGCAGCCGACCAGCGTGGCGGCCCTGGACTGAACGCACCGGCGCGGCCGGCTAAGGCGCGACAACGCACAATTCGACGGAACGACCGGCGCAACCAGCGCCATCAGCTAGGACAGAGGGTGACACGATGGCACACGGACATGACGCAGCAGCCGGCGCGCATGATCATCACGACCACAAGCCGTCGTTCTTCGTACGCTGGTTCGCGTCGACCAACCACAAGGACATCGGCACGCTGTACCTGCTGTTCGCGGTCGTCGCCGGGCTGATCGGCGGCGTCTTCTCCATCCTGATGCGGATGGAGCTGCAGGACCCGGGCCTGCAATACGTCGCCGACGGCCAGCAGTGGAACGTCTACATCACCGCCCACGGCCTGATCATGGTGTTCTTCGTGGTCATGCCGGCACTGATCGGCGGGTTCGGCAACTGGTTCGTGCCGCTGATGATCGGCGCGCCGGACATGGCGTTCCCGCGCATGAACAACATCAGCTTCTGGCTGCTGATCCCGTCGTTCGGCCTGCTCGTCGCCTCGGCCTTCGTCGGCGACGGCGCCGGCACCGGCTGGACCATCTATCCGCCGCTGTCCAGTGCCGGGCCCGGCGGCCAGAGCGGCTATTCGGTCGACATGGCGATCTTCTCGCTGCACCTCGCCGGCGCCTCGTCGATCCTGGGCGCGATCAACTTCATCACCACCATCCTGAACATGCGCGCGCCGGGCATGACGCTGCACCGGATGCCGCTGTTCGCCTGGTCGATCCTGGTCACCGCCTTCCTGCTGCTGCTGTCGCTGCCGGTGCTCGGCGGCGCCATCACCATGCTGCTGACCGACCGCAACTTCGGCACCGCCTTCTTCGTGGCCGAGAGCGGCGGCGACCCGATCCTGTTCCAGCACCTGTTCTGGTTCTTCGGGCACCCCGAGGTCTACATCATGATCCTGCCGGCGTTCGGGATCGTCAGCCACATCATCTCCACCTTCTCGCGCAAGCCGATCTTCGGCTATCTCGGCATGGCCTACGCCATGGTGGCGATCGGCTTCGTCGGCTTCATCGTGTGGGCCCACCACATGTACATGGCCGGGCTGGACGTCGACACCCGGGCCTATTTCACCGCGGCGACGATGGTGATCGCGGTGCCGACCGGGGTGAAGATCTTCTCCTGGATCGCCACCATGTGGGGCGGTTCGATCACCTTCTCGACGCCGATGCTGTGGGCGATCGGCTTCATCTTCCTGTTCACCATCGGCGGCGTCACCGGCGTGGTGCTGGCCAACGCCGGCATGGACGTGGCCCTGCACGACACCTACTACGTGGTCGCGCACTTCCACTACGTCCTCAGCCTGGGCGCGGTGTTCGCGATCTTCGCCGGCTTCTACTACTGGATCGGCAAGATGACCGGGCGCCAGTATCCGGAATGGGCCGGCAAGCTGCACTTCTGGACCACCTTCATCGGCGTCAACCTGGTGTTCTTCCCGCAGCACTTCCTCGGCCTGCAGGGCATGCCGCGGCGCTATCCCGACTATCCGGACGCGTTCGCCGGCTGGAACATGGTCTCGTCGATCGGCGCCTACATCGCCTTCGCCTCGACCCTGTTCTTCGTGCTGGTCGCGATCTACACGCTGTTTGCCGGGCGCCGGGTCGGCGACAACTACTGGGGCCAGGGCGCCACATCGCTGGAGTGGACGGTCAGCTCGCCGCCGCCGTTCCACACCTACAACGAGCTGCCGCGCTTCGGGCAGAGCGCCCATCACCACTGAGCCGGGCCTGACTGACGGACGCATGCGTTGACCGACGCAACCTATACGCCGGGCGCACAGCGCGCCGCAGACGACGCGGTCGCGGCGCCCAGCGTCGCGACCGTCGGCGACTATCTCGTGCTGCTGAAGCCGCGGGTGATGTCGCTGGTGCTGCTGACCGCGATCGCCGGCATGGCGGTCGCACCCGGTACACTGCATCCGGCACTGTCGATCGTCGCGGTGCTGTGCATCGCGGTCGGCGCGGGCGCGTCGGGCGCGATCAACATGTGGTACGACCGCGACATCGACGCGGTGATGGCGCGCACCAGCGGCCGGCCGATCCCGACCGGCCGGATCGCGCCGGAGGAGGCGCTGGCCTTCGGCGTGATCCTTTCGGTCTTCGCCGTAATGACGATGGGGCTGGCGCTGAACTGGGCGGCGGCCGGCATGCTGGCGCTGACCATCGGCTTCTACGTCTTCGTCTACACCATTTGGCTGAAGCGGCGGACGCCGCAGAACATCGTGATCGGCGGCGCCGCCGGCGCCTTTCCGCCGATGATCGGCTGGGCCGCGGTCAGCGGCGACATCGGCCTGCCGTCGCTGGCGCTGTTCGCGCTGATCTTCTTCTGGACGCCGCCGCATTTCTGGGCGTTGGCGCTGTTCCGCAAGATCGACTACGCCAAGGCCGGCATTCCGATGCTGCCGGTGGTCGCCGGGGTGCGCGAGACCAAGCGGCAGATGTTCGTCTACACCGTGCTGCTGCTGCCGATCGCTGCCGCGCCGGCCTTCCTCGGCATCGCCGGTTGGCTCTATCTCGGCGGCGCGCTGCTGCTCGGCGCCAATTTCCTGCGCCATGCCTGGATCGTGCTGCGGACGGCGGACGTCGAGATCGGCGACCCCGCGATCCACCGGCCGGCGAAGCGGATGTTCGGTTTCTCCATCCTCTACCTGTTCGGCCTGTTCGTGCTGGTGCTGGTCGACGGCGGGCTGGGTCTGACCGCGCCGCTGGCCGACCTTGTGGCCGCGATGGGCGCGTGATGTCGACCTCGCCCGCGTCGCCGCGCCCCGCGGATCGGGAGAAGGAGGCGTTCGAGCGCCGGCGCCGACAGCGCAACCTGGCGGTTCTCGTCGCTCTGCTGGCGTTCGTCGTCCTGATCTACGTGGTGACGCTGGTGAAGTTCGAAGCCGTGCCGGGGGCCGGCTGAGATGGCGGCGCGGACACGCGGACAGGGGCGCACCGCACTGCTGCTGGCCGGCGTCGTCGTCGGCATGGCGGGCCTGTCGTTCGCCGCGGTGCCGCTCTACGACCTGTTCTGCCGGGTCACCGGCTATGGCGGCACCACCCAGGTCGACCGGACCGGCGGCGCCGCGCGGCCGGTGCTCGACCGCACCATCACCATCCGGTTCAATGCGGACGTCAACCCGGCGCTGCCCTGGTCGTTCCAGCCGGTCGAGCGCACCATCGACCTGCGGGTCGGCGAGAATGCGCTCGCCTTCTATCGGGCCGAGAACCTGGCGCAGACGACGACCACCGGATCCGCCACCTTCAACGTGACGCCCGATAAGGCTGGCCAGTATTTCGTCAAGCTCGACTGCTTCTGCTTCACCGAGCAGACGCTGGCACCGGGCCAGGTCGCCGACATGGGCGTCACCTTCTATGTCGACCCGGCGATCGCCGAAGACCGCAATCTTGACGACGTCACCACGATCACGCTGTCCTACAGCTTCTTTCGCGCCGCCGGGGACGGTATGACGCAGAGCAGTGCGCTCGCCTCGCCCGACTCCGGCAGCTACAACTAGCCGCCGCTCGGCACCACCACCGAACCAGCAGGGCCCGATCCCATGGCAGATCACGCGAAACCGAACCACCCCTACCACCTGGTCGACCCGAGCCCGTGGCCGCTGGTGGGGGCGCTGGCCGGCGGCACGCTGGCGGTGGGCGCGTTGCTGTTCATGCACGAGGACATCGCCTGGGTGCTGATCCTGGGCTTCCTGCTGGTGCTGCTGACCATGTTCCTGTGGTGGCGCGACGTGGTGAAGGAGGCCGAGTACAAGGGCCACCACAACCCGGTGGTGTCGCTGGGCCACCGCTACGGCATGGCGCTGTTCATCGCCTCGGAGGTGATGTTCTTCGCCGCGTTCTTCTGGGCGTTCTTCGACGCCAGCCTGTTCGTCGACGAGCCGAACCAGTATGCGCGGGTCGAGCACACCGGCGGCGTCTGGCCGCCGGTCGGCGTCGAGGCGTTCGAGGCCTTCGACCTGCCGTTCATGAACACGCTGATCCTGCTGCTGTCGGGCGTGACCGTGACCTGGGCGCATGAGGCGCTGCTGCACGACAACCGCCCGCACGTGGTCTACGGCCTCGGGCTCACCGTGCTGCTGGGCCTGAGCTTCACCGCGCTGCAGGCGATCGAATACAGCCACGCCGCCTTCGGCTTCCGCGAGGGCATCTATCCGTCGACCTTCTTCATGGCCACCGGCTTCCACGGCTTCCACGTGATCGTCGGCACGCTCATTCTGGTCGTCTGCTTCTTCCGGGCCGTGGCCGGGCACTTCAAGCCGACCCAGCATGTCGGCTTCGAGGCGGCGGCCTGGTACTGGCACTTCGTCGACGTGGTCTGGCTGTTCCTGTTCGCCGCCGTCTACTGGTGGGGCGGCAACTGAGGCTTGGGCGCGCCGGCGCCTGCTGACGGGCCCGGCGCATGCCGACACCGCTGGCGACCGCGTTCAGCTGCACCTGCCCGCGCTGCGGGCGGGGCAGGCTGTTCGACGGCTACCTCAAGATCGTCGAACGGTGCGACAGCTGCGGGCTGGCGCTGGCCAAGAACGACAGCGGCGACGGCCCCGCCGTGTTCCTCATCTTCGTGCTCGGCGCGCTGATCGTCGGGCTGGCGATCTGGACCGAGGTCACCTTCGCGCCGCCCTATTGGGTGCACGTCGCGATCTGGCCCGTCGTCACCCTGGCGCTGACGCTGGCGCTGCTGCGCCCGCTGAAGGCCTATGTGATCGCCCTGCAGTACCGGCACCGCCGCAGCGACTTTGAGCGCGACTAGCAACCGGCTCCGGCTGACCGTGGCGGCGGTCGCCGCCATCGCCGTCCTGGTCGGCCTCGGCAGCTGGCAGCTGGTCCGGCTCGGCTGGAAGACCGACCTGATCCAGCGGGCCGAGGCGCGGCTCGGCGCGCCGGCGGCGGCACTGCCCGGCGACCTCGCCGACCCCGAAGTCGATTTCCTGCGGGTGACGGTCGACGGCACGGTCGCGGCGCCCGGCGTGCTGTTCCGCCCCGGCGGCTCGGCATCGGGCCGCGCCGGCCTGCGGGCGATGGCGGCGTTCGACGTCGGCCGCAGCGACGGCGCGGTGCTGGTCGATCTCGGCTGGCTGCCGATCGACGCGCGCGGCGCGGCGATCCCGCTGCCCGACGGCCCGGTCCGCATCGTCGGCGCGCTGCGGCTGCCGGAGCCGCCCGGCTGGCTGACCGGCGCCAACGACCCGAACGGCAACCTGTGGCAGAGCTTCGACTGGCCGGCGATGGCCGCGGCACTCGGCGTGCCCGCCCTGGTGCCGGCGCTGCTGCGCGCCGAGACCGTCTCGACGCCCGACGGCGCTCCATGGGTCGCCGATGGACTGGAGCGCGGGCCCGTCGCCATCGACCTGCGCAACGACCACCTGCAATATGCCCTGACCTGGTTCGCCCTGGCCGTGGCGCTTGCCGTGATCTATCTGCTGCTCATGCGCCGCAGCCGGAAAGGACCGATGCACCGATGAACGCAGCCGCCACCCCGCCGGTTTCGGCCTATGCCGAGCTCGAACGGCGCTTCGCCCGCCGGTCCGCGATCCTCGACGCCGCCGGCATGCTGGAGTGGGACTATGCGGCGATGATGCCGGAGGGCGGCGCCGGCGCGCGCGGGCGCCAGCTGGTCGCCCTGCAGCGGGTCGCCCACGACATGCTGACCGATCCGGCGGTCGGCGACCTGCTCGATGCGGCCGAGGGCGACGCCGGCCTCGACGGCTGGCAGGCCGACAACCTGCGGCGCATGCGCCGCATCCATGCCGGCGAGACCGCCGTGCCGGCGGACCTGGTGGAGGCGTTCACCCAGGCCTGCAAGGACTGCGAGATGGTCTGGCGCAAGGCGCGGCCGGCGAGCGACTTCGCTGCGCTGCTGCCCGCGCTGCAGCGCGTGCTCGACCTGGTCCGCCAGGTCGCCGCGGCGAAGGCCGAGCGCTTCGGCTGCGCGCCGTACGACGCCCTGCTCGACGATTACGACCCGGGTGCGACCACGGCGCGGATCGACGCGGTGTTCGAGCCCTATGCGGCGGCGCTGCCCGATCTGCTGGATGACGCCCTGCGGCGCCAGGCGGCCCGGCCGCAGCCGGTCAGGCCCGAAGGGCCGTTCCCGGTCGAGAGCCAGCGGGCGCTGGGTCATGCGCTGATGCGGGCGGTCGGCTTCGACTTCGACCACGGCCGGCTCGACGTCAGCCTGCACCCATTCTGCGGCGGGGTGCCGGACGACGTGCGCATCACCACGCGCTACGACGAGGCCGACTTCGCCTCCGGCCTGATGGGGGTGTTGCACGAGACCGGGCATGCGATGTACGAGCGCGGCCTTCCGGCCGACTGGCGCGGCCAGCCGGTCGGCCACAGCTGCAGCATGGCGCTGCACGAGAGCCAGTCCCTGTTGGTGGAGATGCAGGCGTGCCGGTCGCCGGCCTTCCTGCGCTTCGCCGCCGGGCGGATCCGCGCGGCGTTCGGCGAGCGGCCCGGCCTCGATGCCGACAACCTGGCGCGGCTCTACACGCGGGTGAAGCCGGATTTCATCCGGGTCGACGCCGACGAGATCACCTATCCCGCCCATGTCATCCTGCGCTATCGGCTGGAAAAGGCGCTGATGGCGGGCGCGCTGCCGCTGGCCGACGTCCCCGGCGAGTGGAACCGGGGCCTGCAGGCGCTGATCGGGGTGACGCCGCCCGACGACCGTCGCGGCTGCCTGCAGGACATCCACTGGCCGGACGGCTTGTTCGGCTATTTCCCGACCTATACCCTGGGCGCGATGGCGGCGGCGCAGCTGTTCGATGCGGCGGTGCGCGCCGATCCGGCGATCCCGGACGCGATCGGACGCGGGGACTTCGCGCCGCTGATGGCCTGGCTGCGCACCCACGTGCACGGCCACGGCAGCCGCTATGCGACCGACACGATCCTGCAGCGGGCGACCGGGCGGCCGCTGGATCCGTCGGTGTTCATGGCGCATCTGCGCCGGCGCTATCTGGACGGGTGAACGAGGGAGGCGAGACCGATGTCACGACCCGAACGCCTGCGCCGCACGGTCGGCCTGGGCCTGGCCGCAGCCGCGCTGGCATGCAGCGCTGCGCGGGCCGAGGACGACGACAAGAAGGGCCTGTTCGGCGACCCGGTGGCGCTGGCGCCGTTCACGCTGACCGTCGGCGAGACGGGCGGCTATACCGAGATGACCGGCATCGCCGAGCGCGCCGACGGCGGCTACTGGGTCACCGGCTATGCCGAGGACGGAGTGACCGGGGCCGGAGCCGGTCTCCTGCTGCGCGTCGACCGGGACGGCGCCATCGCCGCCCGGCATGAGATCGTGCTGGACGGGCGCGTGACGCAGTTCTGGTGGCCGGTGCCGCTGGACGACGGCGGCGTGCTGGTGGCGGTTTCGCTCGACCCGTATGTCGACATGCGCGACGGCGGCCTGGCCATCGTCGACGACTCCGGCGCGGTGACCGCCCGGGTCACGCTGGCGGAACTCGGCTATCCCGGCGGCAGCGTGACCCACGTCGCCGCGTTGCCGGACGGCGGCTTCGCGATGACCGGTACGGTGGCGGTCACGCCCGAGACCGACCAGGCGATGGTGGCGCGCGTCGGCGCCGATCTCGCCCTGCGCTGGCTGGCGACCGAGGCCGCGCGCGAGCGCGACCACACGCTGGCGGCATACATCTCGGCCGTGCTTGCCGACGGGTCGACCGTCGCGATCGGCTCGTCGAGCGACGAGTATTTCGAGAAGTCGATCGGCTGGATCGCCCGGTTCGACGAAAACGGCAGCGTGTCCTGGCGGCAATGGCTGACCGGCGGGCTGCTGTCGCTGCCGCGCAGCGGCGTGACCATCTACGGCAACTGGGTCGCGGCGACGCCGGACGGCGGCGCCGTCTATGTCGCCTCGCGCCACGACCTGCAGGGCTTCGCCGAGAGCTCGCTTCTGGGTTGGCTCGACGCGGACGGCCGGGTGGTGGAGACGAGCCAGACCGCGGTCGAGGCCGGGTTCTACGCCCTCGACGTCGCCGACAACGGCGACATCCTGCTGGGCGGCGAGACCGTCGGCGACCAGCCGGTGCCGATCCTGGCGCGGCTGCAGCCCGACGGCACGGTGCGCTGGGCGCAGCCGCTGACCGATCTGCCCGGCGGCTTCGTCTGGAGCGTCGTCGAGGCCAGCGACGGTTCGCTGCTGGCCACCGGCGCCGCGACGCCGGGCGCCGACACCCTCGGCTGGATCGTGCGGGTCGGGGCCGACGGCAGCCGGTCGTGACGGCGCCGGCGCCGCGGTTGCGCCGCGGGCGCGGGATGTAACAAAACTTGCGTCGCGCCCGGCCCGCCGCTTAGCTTGCCGGCGGGCGCGGCGCCGCAGAGGCCGAGGCCGGCCCACCGGTCTGCGGGAGGACAAGGCCCATTGCGCTACGTTAGCACGCGCGGCCAGGCGCCGACGCTGGGTTTCGAGGAGACGCTGCTGGCCGGCCTGGCCGCGGACGGCGGCCTCTATGTGCCCGAGACCTGGCCGCGGCTGGACTTCGATCGCCTGGCCGGGCAGCCGTACAATGCGCTGGCGGAGGCTGTGCTGCGCCCCTATGTCGGCGAAGGGTCGCTGGCCGCGGCGCTGCCCGGGCTGATCGCCCGCGCCTATGCCGGCTTCCGCCATCCGGCAGTGACGCCGCTGCGCGAGATCGGCGACGGGCTGTGGCTGATGGAGCTGTTCCACGGCCCGACCCTGGCGTTCAAGGACGTGGCGCTGCAGTTGCTCGGCCACCTGTTCGACGCGGTGCTGAGCGCGCGCGGCGAGCGCGTGACCATCGTCGGCGCCACCTCGGGCGATACCGGGTCCGCCGCGATCGAGGCCTGCCGCGGGCGCAAGGCGATCGACATCTTCATCCTGCATCCGCGCGGCCGCACCTCGGAGGTGCAGCGACGGCAGATGACCACGGTGGATGCGCCCAACGTCCACAACGTCGCCGTCGAGGGCACGTTCGACGACTGCCAGGACCTGGTCAAGGCGATGTTCGGCGACGCCGCCTTCCGCAGCGAGATGCGCCTGTCGGCGGTCAACTCGATCAACTGGGCGCGGGTGGCGGCGCAGATCGTCTACTACGTCCGGGCCGGGCTCGCCCTGGGCCGGCCGGGCCGGCCGGTCTCGTTCGCGGTACCGACCGGCAATTTCGGCAACGTGCTGGCCGCCTATGCCGCCGGCCGGATGGGGCTGCCGATCGGCCGCCTGATCGTCGGTTCCAACCGCAACGACATCCTGGCCCGCTTCCTCGACAGCGGCCGCATGGCGATGGAGGACGTCGCGCCGACCCTGTCGCCGAGCATGGACATCCAGGTTTCGAGCAACTTCGAACGGCTGCTGTTCGACATGCTCGATCGCGACGGCGCCGCCGTCGCCGGGCTGATGCGGGGCTTCCGCGCCAGCGGCGCCTTCGAGATGCCGGCCGCGGCCTTTGCCGGGGTCAGCGCGCTGTTCGCCGGCGCGCGGTTCGACGATGCCGCGACCATCGAGACCATGCGCCGGGTCTATCGCGAGACCGGCGAGCTGGTCGACCCGCACACCGCGGTCGGCATTGCCGCCGCCTGGCAGCATCGCGACGCGGTCGACGGCCCGGTGGTAGTCGCCGGCACGGCGCACCCGGCCAAGTTCCCGGATGCGGTGGAGCGGGCGACCGGCGTGCGGCCGGCGCTGCCGCCCTTCCTCGCCGACCTCTACGACCGGCCGGAACACTATGCGGTGCTGCCCAACGACCTGGCCGCTGTGCAGCGCCACATCCGCGCCGCGGTCGCGCTGGACGGTGCGGCATGAGCGTCCAGGTCACCACGCTGGAAAGCGGCCTGCGCGTCGTCACCGAGCGCAACCCGGCAGTGGAGACCGCATCGTTGGGGCTGTGGATCGACGTCGGCGCCCGCATTGAGACCGAGGCCCAGGGCGGCATCGCGCACATGCTCGAGCACATGGTGTTCAAGGGCACCGCCACCCGCTCGGCGCAGGACATCGCCACCGAGGTCGAGGACGTCGGCGGCCACGTCAACGCCTATACCGGCCGCGAGCAGACCGCCTACTACGCCAAGGTGCTGAAGGACGATGTCGCGCTGGCCGTCGACGTGACCACCGACCTGGTCTTCGCCGCCGCACTCGACCCCGAGGAGCTGGAGCGCGAGCGCACGGTGATCCTCCAGGAGATCGGCCAGGCCCACGACACGCCCGACGACATCATCTTCGACCACGTCCAGGCGGCCGCCTTCCCGCACCAGGGCATCGGCCGGCCGGTGCTGGGCACGCCGCAAACGGTTTCGACCATCTCGCGCGCCGCGCTGGCGGAGTTCCGCGACCGGCACTACCGGCCGGCGCACTGCGTGTTCGCTGCCGCCGGCAACCTGGAGCACGACCGCGTGGTCGAGGAGGTGGCTCGCCGGGTGGCGGAGCGGGCCCGGTCCGGTAGCGGCACCGCGGCCGCGGCGACGCCCGAGGCGGCCACCTATGTCGGCGGCTTCTACAACGAGGTGCGCGAGCTGGAGCAGGCGCATCTGGTGATCGGCTATCCCGGCGCCGCCTTTGCCGACCCACGCATCTACGCCACCTCGGTCTATGCCACGCTGCTGGGCGGCGGCATGTCCTCGCGGCTGTTCCAGGAGGTGCGCGAGAAGCGCGGGCTGGTCTACTCGATCTACGCCTTCACCCAGTCCTTCTCGGACAACGGGCTGTTCGCCATCTACGCCGGCACCAGCCCGGACGACGCCGACGAGTGCTTCTCGGTGATCGGCGAGGAGCTGGTCAAGGTGGTGCGCGATCTCGACGATGCGGAGATCGCGCGGGCGCGCGCGCAGCTGAAGTCCAGCATCCTGATGTCGCTGGAGAGCACATCGGCCCGCTGCGAGCAGCTGGCGCAGCAGATCATGGTGTTCGGCCATCCGCTGCCGGTCGAGGAGGTGGTGGCCAAGATCGACGCGGTCGACCGCGCGGCGGTGCTGGCGGTGGCCGAAGCGGTCAACGCGGCAGTGCCGACGGTGGCGATGATCGGCCCCGGCGGCGGCGCCGAACATGCCGAGCGCTTCGCGCGGCGGGCGGCCTAGGCGGCGGGCGGGCCTTGGCGCGATGGGTCCCGGCGACTGGGTCGACATGATGCTCAACCGCAGCCCGGCGATCGCCCTCGACGCCGGCCGTGTGGTGCTGCGGCCGCTGCGCATGGCCGACTATCCGGCCTGGGCCGAGGTGCGCCGGCAGAGTCGCGAGTTCCTGACGCCGTGGGAGCCGACCTGGCCGCGCAACGCGCTGTCGCGCAGCGCCTTCCGGGTGCGGGTGCGCCGCAACAACTACGAGATCCGCCAGGACCTCGGCTACAGCCTGGTGCTGTTCCGGCGCAGCGACCAGGCGCTGCTCGGCGGCGTCACCCTCAGCAACATCCGCCGCGGCGTCGCCCAGGCCGGCACGCTGGGCTACTGGATCGGCGCGCCTTATGCCCGCCAGGGCTACATGACCGAGGCGCTCTACTGCCTGATCGGCTATGCCGCCCAGCAGCTGCGGCTGCACCGGCTGGAGGCGGCCTGCCTGCCGTCCAACATTCCCAGCCAGCGGCTGCTGGCGAAGTGCGGCTTCGTCGAGGAAGGCCGCGCCGACGGCTATCTGCGCATCAACGGCGTCTGGCACGACCATCTGCTGTTCGGGCTGGTGCTGGACAGCTGGCGGTTGCGGGTGGCGGCCCGACACGAGCAGGCGCTGCGCGCGCCGGATGCCGGCAAGCTGATCCAGCCGGCCTCGGCAGCCCGCCACGCCAACTGAGCGGCCGCGTCGCCGCCGTCAGGTCGAAGGAGGAAGCCTGCGCGACGCGCCGGCGCGGGAGGTCAGGCGCGACCGGCCTCGCCGGAGAAGGTGGCCGGCTCGATGCCCAGCTTGGCCACCGCCAGGGTCCACTTGTCCTCGCAATTCGGATCGAACAGCAGGTTCTCGTCGGCCGGCACGTGCAGCCAGCCGTTGGCGCGGATCTCGCTTTCCAGCTGTCCCGGGCCCCAGCCGGCATAGCCGAGCGCCAGCATGCTGCGCCGCGGTCCGCGGCCGTCGCTGATCGCCTTCAGCACGTCGACGGTCGACGTCAGCGACAGGCCGTCGTCGACGTGCAGCGTGCCCTCGTGCTCGTAGTCGTCGGTATGCAGAACGAAGCCGCGGCCGGACTCGACCGGGCCGCCGAAATGCACCGGCATGTCGTCGGAGGCCGGTCCCGGCTCGATCTTCAGCTGGCTCAGCATGTCGGCGAAGGACAGGGTGTCGATCAGCTTGTTGACCACCAGACCCATGGCGCCTTCGCCGTTGTGGACGCACATGTAGATCACCGTGCGCTCGAAGCGCTCGTCCATCATCTGCGGCATGGCGATCAGCAGCTGCCCCGCCAGGCTCTCGCTCGCGGAGAGGTCGATGCTGCGTCCCGTATGACCCATGTTCACGGCCTGGATAGCCACCCTGGTTGCTCATCCCCACATAAGCCGACGTGCCGGCGGCGCCAATCACATCAACTGCGATCCCGCGATCGTGACTGCCGCCAAGCTGCACGTCATTGTGACAGGGATCGCGGCTTTCGCCCACTATATTGTCCGCAGTGTCGCGGCGGGTGCGGCAAAATTGTGGCGGTTTCGCCGAGGGTGTAGGTAACGGCACATGCGAATCCGTTCCGTGATCGGCGCCCTCGGCGCTGCCCTCGGCCTTGTCGCCGCCGGCGCCTTTGCGAGCGTCGCGCAGGAGGTCGCGCCGGTCGCCACCCAGCACGCCCAGCTGCGCCTGCTGCCGGCCTCGACCGGCCTGGACGCCGAGGGCCGGGCGACGGTCGGGCTCGAGTTCCGCCTCGACGAGGGCTGGCACATCTACTGGCGCTCGCCCGGCGACGCCGGTCTGCCGCCCGGTGTCGACTGGGCGGCATCGGCCAATCTGGCCGATACCGCGTTTCGCTGGCCGCGGCCGACGCGATACGAGCTGCTCGGCATCCAGACCCTGGCCTATTCCGACCATGTGATCTTCCCGGTCCGGGTGACGGCGGCCGACCCGGCCGCGCCGCTGGACCTCAAGGCCGACGTCGCTTTCCTGATCTGCGCGGAAATCTGCATCCCGGACCGGGCATCGCTGTCGCTCAGCCTGCCGCCGGGGGGCGGCGGCGCCACCGACTTCACCTACGACATCGACCGCTTCGAGGCGCTGGTGCCGCTGGCGCCGCCGCAGGCCGGCCTTGCCATCGCCGGCGTCGCCACCGGCGGCAGCGGCCAGGACGGCAGCCTGACGGTCACCGTGGCGGCGACGGTGCCGATGACCGCGGTGGACCTGTTCGTCGAGGCGGGACCGACCTTCGTGTTCGACCGGCCGCAACCCGCGCTGGCCGCCGACGGCCTCAGCGCCACCTTCGCCGTCCCGGTGCAGGCCTGGGGGGCCGATGTCGCGACCCTGGCCGACGAGCCGCTGACGCTGACGGTGGTCGCCGACGCGCGGGCGATGGAAACTTCGCTGGTGCCTGCGACGTTCGATCCGGCGCGCGCTGACGCGGCGGTGACGGCACCGCCCCCGGCGACGGATACGCCGGCGGCGCCGGCGCCGGTCGACTTCGCCGCCTTCGTCGGCATTCTCGCCGTCGCCGTGCTCGGCGGGCTGATCCTCAACCTGATGCCCTGCGTGCTGCCGGTGCTGTCGCTGAAGGTGCTGTCGGTCGTCAGCCACGGCGGCGGCGACCGGCGCGAGGTGCGGCGCAGCTTCCTGGCCTCGGCGGCCGGCATCCTGGTCTCGTTCATGGTGCTGGCCGCGGCCGCGATCGGCCTGCGCACCGCGGGCGTCGCCGTCGGCTGGGGCATGCAGTTCCAACAGCCGGTGTTCCTGGCGGTGATGCTGGTGATCGTCGCGCTGTTCGCCTACAGCCTGCTCGGCCTGTTCGAGATCAGGCTGCCCGGGACGGTGTCCGACCTGGCCGCCGGCGCGGGCGGGCCGGGGCCGTCGAAGAGCCTGCGCAGCCATTTCCTCACCGGCGCCTTCGCCACCCTGCTGGCAACGCCGTGCACCGCGCCGTTCGTCGGCACCGCGCTCGGCTTTGCGCTGGCCCGCGGTCCCGGCGAGATCCTGGCGATCTTCCTGGCGATGGGCGTCGGCCTCGCCTTGCCCTATCTGCTGATCGCGCTGGTGCCGGCGGTGGCGACGCGGCTGCCCCGGCCGGGGCGCTGGATGGTCTGGCTGACCCGCGTCCTCGGCCTCGCGCTCGCCGCGACCGCCGTGTGGCTGGTGACCGTCCTGGCCGGCCAGATCGGCTGGGAGGCAGCCGGCGGCGCCGCGGCGCTGGTCCTGCTGATCGGCGCCGTGTTCCTGGTTCGCCGCCACCTGCCGGAGGCGCGCATCGGCCGGTTGGCCGGCTATGCGGCGGGCGTGCTGGCGCTGGCCACGGTCGGCTCGGCCGCGATCGCGCCGCAGGCGGTGCGCGAGGCGCCCGAGGCCGGCGGCATCGCCTGGCGCAGCTTCGACCGTTCCTCGATCTCCGGCTGGGTGGTGGAGGGCCGCGTCGTCTTCGTCGATGTTACCGCCGACTGGTGCCTGACCTGCATCTACAACAAGACGACGGTGCTGGATCAGGAGCCGATCCGCAGCCTGCTCGGCCGCGACGGCGGCGTGATCGCAATGCTGGCCGACTGGACCAACCCGGATCCGGCGATCGCCGACTATCTCGCCAGCTTCGGCCGCTACGGCATTCCGTTCAACGCGGTCTATGGACCCGCGGCCCCGCAAGGCATCGCGCTGCCCGAACTGCTGACCGAAGGCGCGGTGATCGACGCGATCAACGCCGCCGCCGGTGCGAGCGGCGCGACCCTCGCCGAGCGCTGAGCGCGATGCCAGCGGAGGCTGCCGGCGGCAAGCCGGTGCTGCAGCCGGTCGACGCCGCCGCCCGCGCACTCGTCCGGCGGCTGGTCCGCGCCGCCCGCCACGCCGCCCTGGCGGTCAGCGAGCCGGACAGCGGCCACCCGCTGGCCAGCCGGGTCGCGACCGCAACCGACATCGACGGCGCCCCGACTCTGCTGATCTCCGCCCTGTCCGGCCATACGCCGGCCCTGCTGGCGGACGGGCGCTGCGCGCTGCTGTTCGGCGAGCCGGGCAAGGGCGATCCCCTGGCGCACCCGCGGGTCACGCTGATCGGCACCGCCGCGCGGGTCGATCGCGCCGCGCCGGAGCACGAGCGGGTGCGCCGCCGCTATCTCGCCCGCCATCCGAAAGCGGCGCTTTATGTCGACTTCGCCGACTTCGCCTTCTTCCGGCTGGCACCGGCGCGGGCCAGCCTGAATGGCGGCTTCGGCAAGGCGTTCGCGCCGACCGCCGCCGACCTGCTGTCGGCGATGCCCGACATCGACGCCCTCGCCAGGGCCGAGGCCGGCGCGGTCGAGCACATGAACGCCGACCATGCCGATGCCGTCGCGCTCTATGCCACCGCGCTGTGCGGCGCCGCCGCCGGGCCGTGGCGGCTGGTGTCGCTGGACCCCGACGGCCTCGACCTCGCCTGCGGCGACGCGATGGAACGGCTCGACTTCGATGCGCCGCTGGCCTCGGCGGACGCCTTGCGCGCGACGCTGGTGGCGCTGGCCCAGCGGGCGCGCACGGCCGCGTCGGGCGGCGGGGTTAGACCGTCTGGCGCGGGAACCACAGCAGACGGACCAACCCGCCGGCGGCGACCGTGGCCCAGGTGCCTTCCAGGATCACGAACGGCAGGAACTCGATCAGCCACGAGGACAGGCAGCTGAGCGACGCGCCGGCGAGGTTGAGCAGCACATAGGGATAGCTGTTCGCCTTCAGACGGCCGGCCAGGTTCAGGAAGAAGGCGACCAGCAGCATGGCGACGCCGATCGAGCCAATGATTTCGGCCTCGGTCATGGGTTTCGGGTCCGTTGCGGTTCCGGCACTTCGATGCCCGATCCTGCCGCTGCCGCGCCGCTCCGACAAGGCCGGGCGCGACCGGGCCGCGGCAGCCCCGCGCATGCGCTACCCTGCCGGCCATGGACGCTGAGTCGCCGCCCGTCCCGCGCCTGCCGCCCGCCTTCGCCGCCTGGTTCGAGGGGCGCGGCTGGGCCGTGCATCCGCACCAGCTCGCCATGCTGGCCGCCGCGGTGGCCGGGCAGTCGACCCTGCTGATCGCGCCGACCGGCGGCGGCAAGACGCTGGCCGGCTTCCTGCCCAGCCTGATCGAGCTGGCCGGCCGCGCGCCGGGCACGGGCGGGCTCCACACGCTCTACGTCTCGCCGCTGAAGGCGCTGGCGGTCGACATCCATCGCAACCTGCTGACCCCGATCGCCGAGATCGGGCTGGCCGTCACGGCCGAGACCCGCACCGGCGACACGCCGGCGCACAAGCGGCAGCGACAACGGCACAGCCCGCCCGACATCCTGCTGACCACGCCGGAATCGCTGGCGCTGATGATGACCTACGCCGATGCGCCGCGGGTGTTCGGGCGGCTGCGCTGCGTCGTCGTCGACGAGCTGCATGCGCTGGCCGGCAGCAAGCGCGGCGACCAGCTGGCGCTGTGCCTGGCCCGGCTCGCCGTCCTGTCGCCCGACTGCCGCCGCGTCGGCCTGTCGGCGACGGTGGCCTGGCCGCAGGCGCTGCGGGCCTGGCTCGGATCGGGCGGCCGGCCGGTGCGCCTGATCCAGGGCGGCGGCGCCAAGCGCGCCGAAGTGCGCATCCACGAGCATGAGGGCGAGCTGCCGTGGTCCGGCCACATGGGCTATCGCGAGGTGCCGGCGATCTACGACGAGATCCGCCGCGCCGGCGTGACCATCGTGTTCGTCAACACCCGCGCCCAGGCGGAGCTGATCTTCCAGGCACTGTGGCGGATCAACGACGACAACCTGGCGATCGCGCTGCACCATGGCAGCCTGGCGGCGGAGCAACGCCGCCGCGTCGAGGCGGCGATGGCCGGCGGCAGCCTGCGCGCGGTGGTCGCCACCGCATCGCTGGACCTCGGCATCGACTGGGCCGCGGTCGACCTTGTCATCCAGATCGGCGCGCCGAAGGGCGCCAGCCGGATGATCCAACGCATCGGCCGGGCCGGGCACCGGCTCGACGTGCCGTCGCGCGCGCTGATGGTGCCGGCCAACCGGTTCGAGGTGCTGGAATGCCGGGCGGCGCTGGAGGCGATCCGGGACCGCGCGCTCGACGGCGACCCGCCGGGTCCCGGCGCGCTCGACGTGCTCGCTCAGCACGTGCTGTGCATGGCCGCCCAGGCGCCGTTCGACGCCGACACGCTGTATGGCGAGGTGGTCACCGCATCGCCCTATGCCGCCCTGTCGCGCAAGGACTTCGACGACGTGGTCGCGTTCTGCGCCAACGGCGGCTATGCGCTGGGCAGCTACGAGCGCTGGCAGCGGCTGCGCAGGACGCCGGAGGGGCTGTGGCGCATGGCGCACCCGCGCTTCGCCCAGCGGCTGCGCATGAATATCGGCACCATCGTCGAGGCGCCGGTGATGACCGTGCGCCTGGTCAAGGGCACCGGCAAGCGCGCCCTGGTCGGCGGCAAGGTGCTCGGCGAGATCGAAGACTACTTCGTCAACGGCCTGGTCGAGGGCGACAGCTTCCTGTTCGCCGGCCGGCTGCTGGTGTTCCAGGGCATCCGCGAGAACAGCGTGATCGCGTCGCCCGGCATCGCCGGCGAGGCGCCGCGGATTCCGGTCTATGCCGGCGGGCGGGTGCCGCTGACCACCAACCTGGCCGACCGGGTGCGCGCGCTGCTGGAGGATTCGCGGCGCTGGGGCGACCTGCCCGGCCCGGTCGCCGAATGGCTGCGCATCCAGCAGTGGCGCTCGGAAATGCCGCCGTCGCACGGCCTGCTGGTCGAGACGTTCCCGCGCCGGGACCGGGAATATCTGGTCGCCTACACCTTCGAGGGCCGCAACGCGCACCAGACCCTCGGCTTCCTGCTGACCCGGCGGATGGAGCGGGCCGGGCTGGCGCCGCTCGGCTTCGTCGCCACCGACTATGTCATCGCGGTGTGGAGCCTGCGCCCGGCCGAGGACGTCGACGCGCTGTTCGACGAGGACATGCTGGGCGACGACCTGGAAGCGTGGATGGCGGAATCCTCGCTGCTGAAGCGCACCTTCCGCAACACCGCGGTGATCGCCGGCCTGATCGAGCGCCGGCTGCCGGGGGCCGAGAAGTCCGGCCGCCAGGTCACCTTCAGCGCCGACCTGATCTACGACGTGCTGCGCCGGCACGAGCCGGACCACGTGCTGCTGCGCGCGACCCGGGCCGATGCCGCCCGCGGCTACACCGACGTTGCCCGGCTCGGCGGCATGCTGCGCCGGGTCAAGGGCCGCATCCGCCATCGCCGGCTCGACCGCGTCTCGCCCTTGGCCGTGCCGGTGCTGCTGGAGGTCGGCAAGGAGTCCGTCTATGGCGGCACCGCCAGCGACGACCTGCTGCACGAGGCGTCGGCCGAGGAGCTGATCGCCGAGGCGCTGTCCGGCGGCGACCAGGGCGTGCTCGCGCTTTAGGTGCCGCCGACGGTTGACGAATCCGCGGGCGCGGGCGACTAAGGCCGCAGCCCGAACGCACCCCCGGTCCCGCTGCGATGTTTCCATTCGCCTCCGCCACGGTCGTCGACGCCGCCTCCGACAGCGGCCGGCGCCGGCTCGCCGATGCGCTGGGCCGCGTCGTGCTGGTGGCGGCGCCGCATTGCGACGACGCGCCCTATTCGTTGGCCGGCACCATGCGCGCGCTGGCCGCGGCCGGCTGCGGCGTGACGATGCTGACGATTTTCGGTCGCTCGGCCTATGCGCCGAACCGGCCCGGGCTCGACATCGACGCCGTTTCCGCGCTGCGCCAGGCCGAGGACGTCGCCGCGGCCGGCGCGATCGCAACCGGCATCGCGGTGCGGGCGCTGGCGCACGAGGACGTGGCCGTGCGCCGTGCGCTGCCGGTGGAGCGGGTGGTGTCGAAGGCAGCGCTCGACGACGACGACCGGGGCTGGATCGACCGGGTCGCGGCGGAGCTGGCGGCCGCGGCCGCCAGCCATGACGCCATCCTGGCGCCGCTGGGCATGGGCTGGCACCTCGACCATCGCATCGTGGCGGCGGCCGGCGCGCGCCTGGCCCGGCAGGGCGCGGCGGTGACCTTCTACGAAGACCTGCCCTATGCCGGCTTCACCCGCGATTCCCGGCTGTGGCTGGCCCAGCTGCGCCGGCTGCGGGCCGTCGGCCTGTGCCTGCGCCCGCTCGACGTGCGCTGCGCGGACCTGCCGGCGCTGAAACGGGCGGTGTTCGACGCCTACCCGTCGCAGGCCAGCGACGCGTTCTGGCGCGGCATCGCGCGGCAGACCGAACGGCGGCAGGGGGCGGAGCGGCTGTGGCTGCGCCGCGGTGCCGGGTCAGCCTGATGGACGCGCCGATCGTCTCCGTCGTCGTCTCGGCGCACAACAAGCAGGCCTATGTCGGCGAGGCCGTGCGGTCCGCCCTGGTCCAGAGCCTGCGCGCGATCGAGGTGGTGGTGGTCGACGACGCCTCCACCGACGCCACCCGCGAGGTGGTCCAGGCGCTTGCAAGCGAAGACCCGCGGGTGCGGCTGGTCGCGCTGTCCGATAACGTCGGCCAGCCGGCCGCGCTCAACATCGGCCTGCGCGAGGCGCGCGGCGAATGGGTCGCCATCCTCGACGGCGACGACTGGGTCGCGCCGACGCTCTATGCCGAACTGATCGCGCTGGCCGAGGCGCATGGGGCGAACGTCGTCGCCGGCAACATGCAATGGGTGTTCGGCAGCGAGGCGCCGCCCTGGCATACCCTGCTGCCGGCCGGCGACGCGCCGCTGCTGCTGTCGGCGGTCGAGTTCATCCGCCGCAGCATGACCGACGACATGATGCCGCTGTCGTTCCTGCAGCCGCTGGTCCGGCGCCGGCTGGTGGTCGACCACGCCATCCGCTACGACGAGTCCGACCGGTTCGACCTCGATTTCGGCATCCTGGTCCGGGCGATCCTGGCGGGCGGGCGGCTCGTGGTGACGCCGAAGGTCGGCTACTACTATCGCCAGGTTCCCGGATCGATGATGTCGACCCGCGGCCCGGAGGTGCTGCGCCGGATGAAGGGCGCCAACGACGCACTCCTTGGGCTGTGCCGGCACTATGGCGACCGAGCTGCCGAGGCGGCGATCGCCCGGCGGTCGCGGTCGGTGCAGCACGAGATCGAGCGGGCGGAGCTGGCCCGTGCGCTGCGCCGCGGCGAATGGGGCACCGCGCTGCCACAGGCGCTGCGCCGGCCCGGCCATGTCGCCGCCCTGGCCTGGCGGCGGCTGCGCGGCCGGCTGTACTGGGCGCGCCGCCGCCGCGCTTTTGCGCAAATGGGCGATCCGGGATAGGATTATTGCAACGATTTGAATTGAATGCTGCGGATGGAATTGATCGTTTGGCCGCCGCGGATGAAAAGATGACAGCGAGGTCCGCCCTGCATTCCGTACCCGGCTCGCAGTGGGTCGACGATCGCGCCGACGCCGCGACGATACCGTTCCACCAGCCGGACATCACCGACCGGGAGGTCGAGAGCGTCGTCGAGGTGCTGCGGTCCGGCTGGCTGACGACCGGCGAGAAGGCGGCGGCGTTCGAGTCCGCCTTCGCCGCGCGGGTCGGCGCCGCACACGGTGTGGCGTTGAGCTCCTGCTCGGCGGCGCTGCACCTGGCGCTCGATGCGGTCGGCGTCGGACCCGGCGACGAGGTGATCGTGCCGGCAATGACCTTCGCGGCCACTGCCGCGGCGGCGGTCCACTGCGGCGCGCGGCCCGTGCTGGCCGACATCTGCGCCGACGACCACACGGTCGACCCGGCTGCGGTCGAGCGGTTGTGCGGTCCGCGGACCAAGGCGATCGTGACTGTCGGCTTCGGCGGCCAGGCCGCGCGGATGGAGCCGATCCTGGCGCTGGCGCGCGGCCGCGGCATTGCCGTGGTCGACGATGCGGCCCATGCCTTTCCCGCCCGGTACCGCGGCCGCATGGTCGGCAGCCTGGCCGACGTCACCTGCTTCAGTTTCTATGCCACCAAGACGATCTCCGCAGGGGAGGGTGGCATGGCCACCACCGACCGCGAGGATTATGCCCGGCGCATCAGGTTGATGGGCAGCCACGGCATCACCCGCAACGCGCACGCCCGCAATGGCGACGCCAACGGCTGGGCCTACGAGGTCCTGGAGCCGGGCTGGAAATACAACATGCCCGACCTGCTTGCGGCGCTGGGCCTGGCCCAGCTGGCGCGGGCGGACGCGATGTGGCGGCGACGCCGGTCGATCGCCATGCGCTATGCCGCGGCTCTCGCCGGCTGCGATGCGATCGAGCCGATCCTGCCGCGGGCGGAGTGCGAACACGCCTGGCACCTGTTCGTGGCCAGGATTTGTCCGGAGCGGCTGGCGCTGGGTCGCGACGGGTTCATCGAGGCGCTGCACGCGCGCGGCGTGCAATGCTCGGTGCATTTCATCCCGCTGCACCTGCAGCCCTGGTACCGCGACCGCATGACCGGCGGCAGCGACCCGTGTCCGGTCGCGACCGAGCGCTACCGGCGGTCGCTGTCGCTGCCGCTGTATTCGTCGCTGCGCGACGATCAGGTCGAACGGGTGATCGAAGCCGTGCTCGACGTCGCGCGGCGCTGGCGGCGATAGCTGGCACAGGCGTCGGCGGGCGTTTGACGCGCCGGACGGCGATGCCTAGCTTCGGTTGTGTCCGCGCGCGGTGAGTCGCCGCGTGCGGCATGCGGTGCCGACGCCCGCCGAACCCACAGCGGACCGATGCCAGGCCGATCCCGGTGAAACGAAGCACGACGGCAACACCGCAACAGCTGGCGCTCGCAACGACCGGCGACGGCACGGCGACGCTCGCGTTCTCGGTCCTGCAGGGGCCGCAGGAGCTGGCGGCGCTGCAGGCGGACTGGGCCGCGCTCTATGGCGGCTGCCCGGACCGGCGCTTCTGTCTTTGTCCGGACTGGGGCGCGCGCATGTGGGCACGCGCGGCCGCCCGCCTGGGCCGGCGTCCGCTGGTGATCGTCGGCCGCGATGCGGAAGGCTGCAGGCTGGTCTGGCCGCTGGTGGTCTATCGCCAGCGGCTGTGGCGGGTGGTGCAACCGATGTCGGAGGACCTGTCCGACTTCGACGACATCCTGGTCGCGGCGCACCCCGATGCGGACCGGTGGCGCAGCGACGCGTGGGCCCTGATGCTGCGCACGGTGCGGCCGGACATGGTGGTATGCCGCCGGGTTCCGGCCGGGTCCGGCCTCGACCGGCTGCTTGGCGAGGCCGCCGGTGCGTGGCAGCGCGAATCCGCCTCGCCCTATGTCGATTTCCGCCGGTTCGACGGCTGGGACGGCTACTACCGCTCGCTCAGCCGCAAGACCCGCAGCACCAACCGCAATCGTCGCAACCGACTGGAGCGGTTCGGCCCGCTGGCCTTCGTCGAGGTGAGCGAGCCGGCGGCGGCAGAGGCGCTGATCGGCTGGATGTTCCGCGAGAAGCACCGCCGGCTCGGCGCGCGGGCGCACAGCCGGCAGGAGAAGACGACCCATGCCCAGTTCGGCGCGGACCTGCCGTTCCTGCAGGACGCCGCGACGACCGCCTTTCGCGGCGGGCAGATGCGGCTGTTCCGGCTTTCCGCCGGCGCGGCGACCGTCGCGGTGATGAGCGGCCTGGTCGCCGAGCGGCGGCTTATCGGCTGGCTCTATGCCTACGACCCCGCCTTCCTGTCCGGCGGACCCGGCCGCGTGCTGCTGCTGGAGAGCCTGCGCTGGGCGCAGCAGGCGGGCTTCGATACGGTCGATTTCATGCCCGACCCGGAACCCTACAAGGCGGAATGGACCGACAAGGCCTATGGCGTGCGCGACGTCAGGCTGGCGACCAGCGCCTGGGGGCGGGTTCTGGTGACCTGGTACCGCAGCCCGCTGCGCGGGCTGCTGATCGCGCTGTACATGCGCCTGCCGCGGCCGATGCAGGCGGTGATCCGCCGGGCCGCCTGACTTGCGCGCTTGACGGGCGGCCGCGCAGCCGTGAACCCGACCGCATTCGCCCTGATCGAGACGGCGGCGGCGCTGGACGGGATCGCGCCGGAGTGGGACGCGCTCTATGCGGCCAGCCGGCGCCGCCATGCCTGTCTGGCCTTTCCCTGGGTGCGCGCGACCTTCCTGCGCCAGGCGCAGCGGCGCGGGCGCCGTCCGGCGGTGGTGGTCGGGCGGCGCGACGGCTGCATCGTCCTGCTCTGGCCACTGGTGGTGTTCCGCAGCCGGCTGTGGCGGGTGTGCCGCGGCCTGTCGGAGGACATGGCCGACTTCGACGACATGCTGTGCCGGCACGGGCCGGAGGCCGAGGCGCTGTGCCGCGGCGCCTGGGCCCATGCGGTCGCGGCGCTGCGGCCGCACATGATGATGTTCCGGCGCGTGCCGGCCGGCGCCGGCCTCGACCGGGCGATCCCGCCTGCCGCATCCAACTGGCAGCGGCCGTCCGCCTCGCCCTGCGCCCTGCTGGGCGGTGCCGACGGCCGGCGCGCCGCGCGGCCCGACGTCCGGCTGCGTGCCGACCTGCGGCGCAAGCGTCGCCTGCTCGAACAGGCCGGTCCGGTGCGGTTCGGCGAGGTGGCGGAGGGGTCCGCGCGCGACGCCGCCATCGCCTGGGCATTCGCGCGCAAGCACGAACGCCTGGGCGCGGCAGCCCACAGCCGGCGCGAGAAGACCGAGCATGCCGCCTTCGGCAACCTGGTGCCGTTCTACGTCGAACAGGCGCAGGCCGACGCCCGCGCCGGCGGCATGCGCGTGCTGCGGCTGGCCGCCGGCGAGGCGACGGTCGCGGTCAGCACGGTGCGGGCCGACGGCCGGCGTGCGGTCGGCTGGCTCTATGGCTACGACGAGACCTTCGCGAGGGCCTCGCCCGGCCTGCTGGCGGTGGCCGAGACGCTGGCCTGGGCCCGCAGCGCCGGCTTTCGCATCTTCGACATGATGCCCGAGCCGGAGCCGTACAAGCGGAAGTGGGCGGCCTGCGGCTATCGCGTCCGCGACGTGCGGGTGGCGACCGGATGGTGGGGCCGGCCGCTGCTGGCCTGGCATCGCAGCTCGCTGCGCGGCATGGCGCTTGCGGTCTACATGCGCGCACCGCGGCCGGTGCAGGCGGCGGTCCGGCGGCTGTTCCGCTGAGGCCCGCGGCCGCGCGTCCGATGCGTCCGCAACCCTTGCCCTGGCGGGCGCAATGACGATATGGAACAGGCGGGAGGCTGGCGCGGACGGAATCCTCGCCAACCCGGTCAGGTCCGGAAGGAAGCAGCCGTAACGAGTTCGTTCCGGGTCGTGCCGGTCTCCTGCACTCCGTCCGGGCCATGGTGGCGGGCGACGGGACCAGCATCCGGCTGTCCACCGCGGCGGCCGCACGGCGGGCGGCGCAGCACCCGATGAACGACGGTCTGATCGACAGCGACAATCCGCAGCCGGCGCTGCTCGACGACGCGGCCGGGGCGACCGGCGGGCCGGCCGAAGCCTATCGCGTGCTGGCGCGCAAGTACCGGCCGAAGAACTTCGCCGAGCTGATGGGCCAGGATGCGCTGGTCCGCACCCTGACCAACGCGATCAACGCCGGCCGTGTTCACCACGCCTATCTGCTGACCGGGGTGCGCGGGGTGGGCAAGACCACCACCGCGCGGGTGATCGCGCGTGCGCTCAACTGCGTCGGGGCCGGCGGCACCGGCGGGCCGACGGCGGAACCCTGCGGGGTGTGCGAGCACTGCGTCGCCATCGCCGAGGACCGCCATGTCGACGTGATGGAGATGGACGCGGCCTCGCGCACCGGCGTCGACGACATCCGCGAGATCCTCGACGGCGTACGCTACCGCCCGGTGACCGCGCGGACCAAGGTCTACATCATCGACGAGGTCCACATGCTGTCGCGCAACGCGTTCAACGCGTTGCTGAAGACGCTGGAGGAGCCGCCGGAACACGTCGTCTTCGTGTTCGCCACCACCGAGATCCGCAAGGTACCGATCACGGTGGTGTCGCGCTGCATGCGCTTCGACCTCAGGCGGATCGACGAGGCGGTGATCGCGTCCTATCTGGCTGAGATCTGCCGGGCCGAGCGGCGCGAGGCGGAGCCGGCGGCGCTGGCCATGCTGGCGCGGGCCGGCGACGGCTCGATGCGCGACGCGCTGTCGCTGCTCGACCAGGCGCTGGCGACCAGCGGCGAGCAGGCGCTGGACGCCGGCGGCGTGCGCGCCATGCTCGGCCTCGCCGACCGCGGCCAGGTGGTCGACCTGTTCGCGCGGCTGATGGACGGCGAGCCGGCGCAGGCGCTGGCGCTGTTCCAGGAGATGTATCGCGACGGCGCCGACCCGCTGGCGGTCAACCAGGACCTGCTGGAGGTGGCGCACTGGCTGACCCGGCTGCGGGTCGCACCCGACGATTCCGACGATGCGGCGATGACCGAGGAGGCGCGTGCCCGCGGCCGCACGCTGGCGGCGCGGCTGACCGTGCCCGGCCTGACCCGGGCCTGGCAGATCCTGCTCAAGGGAATCGCCGAGGTGCAGGCGGCACCGAATGCGCGGGCCGCGTTCGACATGATCCTGATCCGGCTCGCCTATGTCCGCGACCTGCCGGACCCCGGCGCGCTGGCGGCGTTGATCGCCGGCGAGGGCGGTGCGGCGGCGGTGCCGGCACCGCGCCCGGCCGCGTCGCCGGCCGCGACCGGACCGGCCGCCACCGACGCTGCGCCGCCGATGGCCGACCCGTCCGTGTCGGCGCCGCCCGAAGCCGAAACGCCCGCGCCCGATCCCGCCACGGGCAGCCTGCCGGCCTCGTTCGACGAGGTGGTCGCGCTGGTGCTGGACCGGCGCGAGGGCGTGCTGCACGCGCACCTGAAGGCCCATGCCCATCTGGTCCGGTTCCGGCCCGGCCATATCGAGCTGCGGCTCGACCCAGAGGCGCCGGCCGACCTGGCGCCGCGGCTCAGCCAGTTGCTGACCCGCTGGACCGGCCGGCGCTGGCTGGTCGGCATGTCGCAGGACGCCGGCGCGCCGACGTTGCGCCAGCAGGAAGAGGCGCGCAGCGACGCGCGCCTGCGCCGGGCGGCGGAACACCCGCTGGTCCGCGCGGCGCTGGACGCCTTTCCCGGCGCGACCATCACCGCCGTGCGCGACCGCATCGCCGACGCGCCGGAAACGCCCGCCGGGGACGAGGCCGATCCGTTCGCCGAGTCCGACCAGGCCATCAACGACGAGGGATAGGCAATGAAGAATCTCGGCCAGCTGATGAAACAGGCCCAGCAGATGCAGGCCAAGATGGAGGAGATGCAGGCCAAGCTGGCGGAAGCGGAGATCGCCGGCCAGTCCGGCGGCGGCATGGTCAGCGTCACCCTCAACGGCAAGGGGGCGGCCAAGGCGGTCAAAATCGACCCGTCGCTGATCGATCCCGCCGATCCCGAGGTGCTGGAGGACCTGGTGGTGGCGGCGATCAACGACGCGCGGGCCAAGCTGGACAGCTTCACCCAGGAACAGATGGGCCAACTCGCCGGCGGGCTGCAGCTGCCGCCGGGCTTCAAGCTGCCGTTCTGAGCCGCCGATGGCGGGCGCGGAGATCGAGCGCCTGATCCAGCTGATGGCGCGGCTGCCCGGCCTGGGCCCGCGGTCGGCCCGGCGGGCGGTGCTGCACATGCTGAACCGGCGCGACACGGTGCTGGACCCGCTGGTCCAGGCGCTGTCCGCCGCCGCGCACTCGGTCGGTCCGTGTGCCACCTGCGGCAACCTCGACACCGTCGATCCCTGCACCATCTGCAGCGACGCGCGCCGCGACCCGGCGACGATCTGCGTGGTCGAGCAGGTCGGCGACCTGTGGGCGATGGAGCGCGCCGGCGCGTTCCGCGGCCGCTATCACGTGCTGGGCGGGGTGCTGTCGGCGCTGGACGGGGTCGGGCCGGAGGACCTGCGCATCGCCGCCCTGGTTGCCCGCGCCGCCGCGCCGGAGATCCGCGAGGTGATCCTGGCGCTGAACGCCACCGTCGACGGCCAGACCACCGCCCACTATATCGCCGACCGGCTGGCCGACGCCGATGTCGCGACCACCCGCCTGGCCCACGGCGTGCCGGTCGGCGGCGAGCTCGACTATCTCGACGACGGCACCCTGACCGCCGCAATGCAGGCGCGCCGTCCGGCATGACTTGCCCGGCGAACCATCCGGGCTAAGCTGGTGTTATTGGCATCGCCCCGTCCCCTGCAACCGCTCCGGACCGCCCGCCCGTGCTGAGCCATTGCCGCCGTCTGTTGCTCGTTCTCTGCCTCGCGCTGGCGCCGCTGGCCGCGTCGGCGCAGGAGCAGACGGTGGACGGCACCGCCGAAGGCGCCAGCGAGGCCGGCGCCAATTCGCTGCAGCTTCAGCGCGAGCGGGTCGAGGCGCTGATCGGCACGCTGGAGGACCCGCAGCAGCGCCAGGAGCTGATCGCCCAGCTGCGCCTGCTGCTGGAGGCGCAGGACCAGGCCGCGCCGCCGGACCAGCAGGGTTCGGTCGGCGACGAGCTGCTCGGCCAGCTGTCGCAGCAGTTCGAGGCGCTGGGCGAGGCGATCGACGCCATCATCGCCGCACCCGACGACATGGTCGACATGTGGGCGTGGCTGCGCGAGGACGTCGCCAACGCCAACGGCCGGTCGCGCTGGTACGACATCCTGCGCACCGCCGGGCTGAGCCTGCTGGCCGCCTTCGCCGCCTATTTCCTGCTCCGCATCCCGGCGCGCCGCTTCGGCGAGCGGCTGGCGACGCCCGGCCAGGCGCTGTTCTCGCGGCTGTGGCGCGGTGCCGCCGGCTTCGGGCTCGACGCGCTGCCGGTGCTGGCCTTCGCCGCCGCCGGCTCGGCGGCGCTCGCCGCGATCGACGCCGCGTTCATCGCCCGCGCCCTGACCACGACGCTGCTCAACGTGGTGACCATCGCGCTCGCCACCTGCGCCCTGATCCGGGTGATCACCCGGCCGCGCCGGCCGGCGATGCGGCTGCTGCCGCTCAGCGACGGCGAGGCGCGCAACACGACGCGGCGGCTGTTCTGGGTGGTCGGCATCATGGCGGTCGCCTATGCCGTGGCGCAGACGCTGCCGCGCATCGGCATGCCGTGGAGCGCGCGCACCGCCATCCTGACCATCGCCGCGGTCGTCTCCGCCGGGCTGGTGGTCGCGCTGATCGTCCGCCTGCGCCGGCCGATCCAATATGCGATCGAGCGCAGCGCCAGAAAGGGCTCGCTCAGCGGCGACGTGTTCCACTGGGTGGCCCGCAACTGGCACACCATCGCCATCGTGCTGGTGCTGGTGCTGACCGTGACCTACATCGCCGGCGGCGACAGCCTGTTCGTCGGCGTGCTCGGCCAGATCGGCTGGTCGCTGCTGGCCGGGGTGCTTGCGCTCGGCGCCTGGCGGCTGGTGGTGGTGATCAACGAGCGGCGCGACCGCAAGGCCAAGGTCGAGCAGACCGACGGCGACGCGGTGCGCCAGTCGGGCAGCGTGCTGCTGCGGCTGACCGTGCGCTTCGCGATCTTCGCCGCCCTGCTGGCGCTGCTGGTCCACATCTGGGTGTTCGACATCGTCGGTTGGCTCGGCAACGACGCCGGCCGCGCGCTGATGGAATCGCTGGTCACCATCGCCATCATCCTGGCGCTGGCCTTCGCCGCCAACCGCGCGATCGCCGCGGTCATCGACCGCATCCAGCGGTCGCGGCGGGCGGAGGCGGCCGAGCATCGCCGGCGGCGGGTGGAGACGCTGCTGCCGCTGCTGCGCAACGCCGCCGGTGTGATCATCGGCGCGGTCGCGCTGCTGATCGTGCTGTCCGAGATCGGCCTCGACATCACGCCGCTGCTGGCGTCGGCCGGCGTGATCGGCATCGCCATCGGCTTCGGCGCGCAAAGCCTGGTCAAGGACGTGATCACCGGCCTGTTCATCCTGATGGAGGATGCGGTCGGGGTCGGCGACGTGGTCACGGTCGCCGGCTATACCGGCGTGGTCGAGGAGATGTCGATCCGCACCATCCGCCTGCGCGACTTCGCAGGCAACCTGCACGTGATCCCGTTCGGCGTGGTCGACGCGGCCACCAACATGACGCGCGACTTCTCCTACGCCGTGTTCGAGGTCGGCGTGTCCTACGACAGCGACGTCGACCAGGTGATCGCGTGCATGCACGACGTCGACGCGGCTCTGCGCGAGGATGCGGAGATCCGCGCCAACATCCTGGAGCCGATCCAGGTGGTCGGCCTGGATTCGTTCGGCGACAACGCGGTCGTCATCAAGGCGCGGATCAAGACCCGGCCGGGCCAGCAATGGGTCGTCTACCGCGCCTACAACCGGCTCTTGAAGATCTATTTCGACGAGCGCGGCATCGAGATTCCGTTCCCGCAGATGACGCTGCATTCGCCGGCCAGGCATACCGGCGCCGCCGGCGCGGCAGCGCCGGCGACGCTTGCCCCGGAATCGATCGATTCAGAGAGTATACCGACCGAGAGCAACAACTGAGCGGCCGGCGCCGCCGGGCGCCTTGGGCTTTGCACCGGCGCCGCGGTTTCACTATGCTCCGCGGCGAGACGACATGTGTTCGGGGCCGTGCGGGGCGCCGGCCGCGACGAACCATGGAGGCAAGACGATGGGACTGTGGGACAAGATCAAGGGTGAGTTCGTCGACATCGTCGAATGGACCGACGACAGCAACGACACCATGGTCTACCGCTTCGAGCGTTACGGCAACGAAATCAAGTTCGGGGCGCAGCTGACCGTGCGCCAGGCGCAGGTCGCGGTGTTCGTCAACGAGGGCCAGTGCGCCGACATCTTCGGTCCCGGCATGTACACGCTGGAAACCCAGAATCTGCCGCTGCTGTCCACGCTGCAGAACTGGCGGCACGGTTTCTCCAGCCCGTTCAAGGCCGAGGTCTATTTCATCTCCACGCGCCGCTTCACCGACCTGAAGTGGGGCACCAAGAACCCGATCATGCTGCGCGACCCGGAATTCGGGCCGATCCGGCTGCGCGCCTTCGGCACCTATTCGATCCGGGTCAAGGAGGCCGACATCTTCCTGCGCGAGATCGTCGGCACCGACGGCCATTTCACCACCGACGAGATCACCGACCAGCTGCGCAACCTGATCGTCTCGCGCTTCGCCAACGTGATCGGCCAGTCGAACATTCCGGCCCTCGACCTGGCCGGCAACTACGACCAGCTCGGCGATTTCCTGACCCAGCGGATCGCGCCGGAATTCGAGGCCTACGGGCTGGAGTTGATCAAGATCCTGGTCGAGAACATCTCGCTGCCGCCGGAGGTCGAGAAGGTGCTCGACAAGCGCTCCAGCATGGGCGTGATCGGCGACCTCAGCAAATACATGCAGTATCAGAGCGCCGAGGCGATCGGCGACGCGGCCACGGCATCCGGCGGTGCCGCCGCCAGCGGGATGGGCATGGGCATGGGTTTCGCCATGGCCAACCAGATGGCCCAGAGCATGGGCCAGGCCCATGCACCGGCCGGCGGCCAGGCGGCGACCCCGCCGCCGCTGCCGCAGGGCACCGTCTACCACGTCGCCATCGACGGCAAGCAGGCCGGGCCGTTCGATCGGGCGACGCTGACCGCCCAGGCCCAGTCCGGACAGTTGACCCGCGACAGCCTGGTCTGGTGCGCCGGGATGGCCAACTGGACCAAGGCGGGCGAGGTGGCCGACCTGGCCGCGCTGTTCGCCGCGGCACCGCCGCCGCTGCCGCCGGCCGGTTGAGGCCGCCCTTCCACCGCAGCCGAGAGCCCGCATGACATCGAATCCCTGGACGGCGCTGGAGGCGCCGCCACCGCTGGATGCGCCCGAGCCGGAGGATCCGTTCGATCCGGAACTGGACGCGCAGGCCGCGGCCGATGCCGCGCGCGAGCGCACCTTCCCGTGTGCGCAGTGCGGCGCCAAGCTGACCTTCCAACCCGGCACCCATGCGCTGGTCTGCGGCCACTGCGGCCACGAGAACCCGATCCCGCAGTCGGGCGAGGAAATCCGCGAGATCGACTTCAATGCCACGGTCGCCAGCCGGCTGCGCGACGAGGACTATGAATCGACCCGCGTGGTGAAATGCCAGAGCTGCGCGGCGGAATACTCGGTCGATCCGACGGTGCAGGCGGAATCCTGCCCGTTCTGCGGCTCGCCGCAGGTGGTCGACGGCGGCAGCAACCGGCACCTGAAGCCGCGCTCGCTGCTGCCGTTCGTGATCGACTCCAAGACCGCGCCGGAGCTGTTCCGCAAGTGGCTGGGCGGGTTGTGGTTCGCACCGAACCGCGTCAAGCAGTTCGCCCGCCTCGAGGGCGAGTTCACCGGCATGTACGTGCCCTACTGGACCTACGACGCGGCCACGCGGACCTACTATCGCGGCCAGCGCGGCACCCGCTACACCACCACCGTCGGTGTCGGCAAGGACCGTCGGACCGTGACCAAGATCCGCTGGCGCAACGTCAGCGGCGTGGTCTGGCGCGATTTCGACGACGTGCTGGTGCTGGCCAGCAAGTCCCTGCCGCGTTCGCAGACGGAGCGGCTGGAGCCGTGGGACCTGGACGCGCTGGTGGCCTACGACGACGCCTATCTGTCCGGCTTCCGGGCAGAGGCCTATCACGTCGACCTGGAGGAAGGCTTCGGCGAGGCCAAGTACAAGATGGAGCAGGTGATCCGCGGCGACATCCGCCGCGACATCGGCGGCGACGCCCAGCGCATCACCTCGATGAGCACCGAGCACAGCAAGGTCACGTTCAAGCACGTCCTGCTGCCGATCTGGATCAACGCCTATCGCGACGCCAAGAAGGTCTACCGCTTCGTCATCAACGGGCGCACCGGCGAGGTGCAGGGCGAGCGGCCGATCAGCTGGATCAAGGTCGGGCTGCTGGTGCTGGGCATCGCCGCGGCGGTCGCGGTCGGCTGGTACCTCTACACGCAGTTCGGCCAGTGACGCGTTGACGAAATGCGCCGACTCGGCAGTAGCGTTAACGCGCGGTTAGCAAAGCCGCATTTACCCTAACGGCGAAGAACAGCGCCAACCCAACCCGCGACAAGGGGGCGGTCATTCCGAGCCAGGACCTAGCGCAGCGCGAATTGGCCGGCGGGGCTATCGAAAGCCTGCGCGCCGTGCTCCGCGTGTTGCCGGATCCGGTGTTCACGGTCGATGCCGGCGGTCGCCTGACCCCGATGACGCCGGCCGCGGCGCAATACGCCACCGCACTCATCGCGCAGAACCCGGTCGCGCTGGCGCAGATCCGGCGTGCGGCCGCACTGGCCCGCACCGGCATGGCGCCGGAGCCGCTGCCGATCAGCGCGAGCATCGACGGCGCCGTAATGTGCTTCCAGCTGATGGCGGCAGCGAGCGACGGCGAGGCGGTCGTCGTGCTGCGCGACGTCACCGCCGAGGCCTCGGTGCGCGAGGTGCTGCTCGATTCCCGCCAGCGCTACAAGCAGCTGGTCGAGATCACCGCCGATTTCGTCTGGGAGTGCGACGAGACCGGCGTGTTCTCGTTCATTTCCGAGCCGGGCGCCTTCGGCTTCCCGCCCAATCGCATCGTCGGCCAGTCGCCGGACCGCTTCCTGGTCCCCGGTGCCGCCGGCGCGGACTGGCCCTGCCGCAGCGCCGCCCCGGTGCGCGGCCGCGAGGTCAGCGTGCGCGATGCCGCCGGCGGCGTCCAGCGCTTCGTGCTGGATGCTGCACCGATCGAGACCGGCGGCGACGGACGGCGCGGCGTGCGCGGCATCGCCCGCCAGCTGACGGACGAGCGCGCCCCGGCCGCGCAGGAGACGGCCAGCGGCGGCGCCGCGGCATCGATCCGCCACGCCATGCAGACCGAATGGCAGCCGGCCCAGATGCTTGCCCGCGGCCTCGCCGCGGCGATCGAGGCGTTCGGGCTCGACGGCTGTGCCGTCTATGGCTGGCGCGACATCGACCGCTGGACGTCGCTGGCCCGGGCCGGCGAGGCGCCGGCCGACGACATCGCCGACGAGTTGCTGGACGGGCTGCGCGAGGGGCGCAGCCGGGTGCGGACCGCCTTCGAGGCGGAGCGGATGATCGCCGCCGCGGTGCACAGCCGCGGCGAGCGCGTCGGCGCCCTGCTGCTGCGCGGCGGTGCGCTTGCCCACTGGGGCGAGACCGAACTGGCGGTCCTGTCGGCGATCGAGCCGTGCTTCGCCACCGCGATCCAGCAGGCCCTGGAGATGCAGCGCCTGACCCGGCTGTCGCGCACCGACGGGTTGACCGGCCTGCTGAACCGGCGCGCCTTCCTGCTGGAGCTGACCGGCGCACTGGCCCGCGCCAGCCGCCACGCCACATCCGGCGCGCTGTTCTACGTCGATCTCGACCAGTTCAAGCAGCTGAACGACCGCTGCGGCCACGAGGCCGGCAACGTCGCGCTGGCCGAGGTCGGCGCCATCCTGGCCGGCGCGATCCGTCCCTACGACCTGGCCGCCAGGCTCGGCGGCGACGAATTCGCCCTGTGGCTGGAAGACATCAGCGCCCGCGACGCGGGGCGCAGCGCCCGCCGCATCGCGCAGACCATCGCCGCGCGGACGGTCAGCCTGGACCCGGGCCGGGTCGGCCTCGGCGCCTCGATCGGCGTGGCGATGTTCGATCCGGACCGGCCGGAATCGCCGGACGACCTGATCGAGCGGGCCGACCGCGCGATGTATCGCGCCAAGCGCGGCAACGCCGGTTCGGTCGTGCTCGCCCGGGCCCGCCGCCAGGCCGCGACCGCGGCACGCCAGGCGGCCGAATAGGGCCTGCCTCGGGCCCCGGCGGCCGGCCGCGCGGCTTGATTCAGCAGCCGTTGACACCCATCTGAGATGCTGACCGGTATGGCCATGCCCGCGTGCCGGTCGCGTGGATGCCGCATCGGCGGGTCCTGCGCACGGTGACGCTTCGGATGGGAGGTGCCGGTGACGCGTGTATCGCTGTTCAACAGCCCGCTGCTGCTGGGTTTCGACCAGATCGAGCAGTCGCTCGATCGCATGTCCAAGTCGGCTTCGGACGGCTATCCGCCGTACAACATCGAGCGCCTCGGTCCTGACCGCCTGCGCATCTCGCTGGCGGTGGCGGGCTTCACGGCGTCCGATCTGTCGGTCCGCGTGGAAGGCAACCAGCTGGTCGTCGCCGGCGCCCATGGCGAAGGCGACGAAGGCCGCGTTTTCCTGCACCGCGGGATCGCGTCCAGGCAGTTCCGGCGGAACTTCCTGCTCGCGGATGGCCTCGAGGTGGTCGATGCCTCCATGCGGCATGGCCTCCTGCACATCGACCTGCAGGAGCCTGCGGCCGTCGAACAGGTCAAGTCGGTGACGATCCGCGACCTGGAACAGACCGCGTCACAAACGGGTGATGACTAGAATGCGCCACATTCGCGTGGTGCAGTCGATCACCGAACCCGAGTTCAAGGAGGACCCGGATGCGTGTTGAACAGCCCCTGCGCCTGCTGAGCCCGGCGGATTTCCTGCGCCTGGGCACGGACGACGTCGCCTATATCAAGCCGGTGGAAACGCCGAACGGCCGCGCCTATGCGATCCACGGTGCCGACGGGTCGGCGCTGGCGGTGGTGCCGAGCTACGCCCTGGCCGAGGCGACGATCAAGCGGAACGACCTGGAGCCGGTTGCCGCCCACTGAGGCCGCCGCAGCGGCGGCCGCGCTACTCCCCGGCCGCCCGGTGCTGGACGTTGGCCACGA
Source organism: Alphaproteobacteria bacterium (assembly GCA_041396705.1). Classification (NCBI taxonomy): domain Bacteria; kingdom Pseudomonadati; phylum Pseudomonadota; class Alphaproteobacteria; species Alphaproteobacteria bacterium. Next base: position 80,824 of record JAWKYB010000005.1, on the reverse strand, counting down.
TGTCGACCACCTGCTGCGGCAGGGTGGCCTGACGCAACTGGCCGCGGATGGTCTTGTCCCGCAGCATCCGCGCCACGCGCGCCAAGGCGCGCAGATGGTCGCCGCCCTCGCTGGCCGGCGCCAACAGCAGGAAAACGAGGTCGACCGGCTCGTCGTCCGGTGCGTCGAACGGGATCGGTTTCGCCAGCCTGGCGAACAGGCCGTAGATCTGCGTGATGCCGTCAGGCCGGGCGTGCGGGATGGCGACGCCTTCGCCGACGCCGGTCGAGCCGAGGCGCTCGCGCTCAAGCAGCATGTCGAACAGCACGCGCTGATGCAGGCCGGTCATCTCCGCGGCGCGGTCGGCCAGATGCTCGAACACCTGCTTCTTGCTCATCGCCTGGAGGTCGAGGATCACACCCTGCTTGTGCAGCAGGTCCTGGGATTCCATGGTGCTTGCCGATCCGTTGCCCGTAGGTCGAATGCGCTCACGCCGCGCTGTGCGGGTCGATCCAGCCGACATTGCCGTCGCTGCGCCGGTAGACCACGTTGAGCGTGCCGTTGGCGGCATTGAAGAAAACGAGCGCCGGCTTCTCCGAAAGGTCCAGGGCCATGACTGCGGCGCTCGGCGTCATGGTCATGATCTTGGCCGGCTCCTCGGCGATGATCACCGGGTGGTGGCCGGCGGGCTCCTCCGCATCCGCGTCGGCATCCGCCTCGGTCTCGGCCGCGACGATGTAGTATTGCGCGACCCTGTGGCTGTTGGCTTCCGCGGCCTTGTGGTGGTCCTTCAGCCGGCGCTTGTAGCGGCGCAGGCGCTTGGCGATCCGGTCGACCGCCTGGTCGGCGGCGGCATAGGCCTCCTCGGCCGCGCCGGCCGCGCGCATGGTGATGCCGGCGCTGGCGTGGACCGCCGCATCGACATGGAACTCGTGGCCGCGGCGCGAGACAACGACGCTGCTCTCGATCGCCTGGTCGAAATACTTGGCCACCTCGGTCTCGATCCGCGCACGGATATGCCCGCTCAACGCCTCGCCGACGTCGATCTGGTGTCCGGAGATGTCTATTCGCATAGGGCGCAAGCACTCCGCTTCGCTGGTATCGCTTCGGCCGCCGCGCTGTGCCGGCGGCGATCGGTGCCGGGGCCGTAAGTCCTCACCGATCGCGCCCCCCAACGAAAGAGGCGCGGACCATAGGATCGGGCCGGTACGGAGTCAACGCCTTGCCATATCGCCTTGGTCGCACGCCGATGGCGACCGGTTCATCGGCAGGGCGCCGGCCGCGGCCGGTCACAGACCTGCTGCCAGCGAGCGCCGGCGCTGCACCGAAGAGGGGATGCGCATGGCGTCACGATATTTCGCAACGGTGCGCCTGGCAATCATCACACCGTCGTTGCGCAGGGCGGCCACGATCTGGTCGTCCGACAGCACCGTCGCCGCGGTCTCGCCGTCGACCAGGCCGCGGATGCGATGCCGCACCGCCTCGGCCGAGACGCTGTCGCCGTCGCTGCCCTGGATCGCCGCGGTGAAGAAGTATTTCAGCTCGAACAGGCCGCGCGGCGTGGCGATGAACTTGTTGGTGGTGACCCGGCTGACGGTGCTCTCGTGCATGCCGATCGCGTCGGCGATGTCGCGCAGGATCAGCGGTTTCAGATGGGAGACGCCGTAGCGGAAGAACCCATCCTGCTGGGCCACGATCTCGCTGGCCACCTTCAGGATCGTGGTCGCGCGCTGGTGCAGGGCCTTGACCAGCCAGTTGGCGGAATTGAGCTGGTCGGTCAGGAACTCGCGGTCGGCCGAGCCGCGCGCGTTCTTGCGGATGCGGGCATAGTAGGTGGCGTTGACCAGCACGCGGGGCAGCGTCTCGGCATTGACCTCGACGTGCCAGCCGCCGTCTGCGGCCGGCCGCATCAGCACGTCGGGAATGACCGCCTGCACCGCGTCGTCGCCGAAGGCCAGCGCCGGCTTGGGGTTGAGCTGGCGGATCTCGGCCACCATCTCGGCCAGGTCCTCGGCGTCAACGCCGCAGATCCGCATCAGCGCCTTCGAGTTGCGCGCAGCGAGCAGGTCGAGATTGGCCAGCAGCGCGGCCATCGCCGGATCGAAGCGGTTGCGCTCGCGCAGCTGCAGCTCCAGGCATTCGGCCAGCGTGCGGGCGAAGATGCCGGGCGGGTCGAACTGCTGCAGCCGCGCCAGCGTCGCTTCGACCGTCGCGCGCTCGCACCCCAGGCGTTCCGCGATCGTCTCCAGCGGCGTGGTCAGCCAGCCGGAATCGTCCAGGCTGTCGATCAGGTGGGCGCCGACCGCCCGCATCATGCGGTCGGCGACGTCCACGGTCAGCTGCTCGGTCAGGTGATCGCGCAGCGACGGCGCACGCGCCAGGTTCTGGTCGGGGGTGAAGCCGTCGTCGTCGAACGAGCCGCTGCGGCCGGCGCCGAAGCCCCAGGCCGCATAGAGGCCGTCGCCGCCGCCAACCGCGGAATCCGAGCCGCCGTCCTCGCCCCACACCGAGCCGAAGTCGGTATCGAGCGGGGCCTCCCGGCTGGAAATGATGGATTCGCCGGCTGCGGCCATGGTGTCGGCCGCGCTCGACGCCCGCGGCTGCGCGTCCGGTTCGCGCGCGGCGAGGTCGTCCTCGCGCTCCAACAGCGGATTGCGCTCCAGTTCGGCCTCGACATAGGCGCCGAGCTCGAGATTCGACAGCTGCAGCAGCTTGATGGCCTGCTGCAGTTGCGGCGTCATCACCAGCGACTGGCTTTGACGCAGGTCGAGGCGCTGCCCTAGTGCCATGGCGCACCGACGTCGGATGTCGATCGAAACTGCATTGACCGCCCGCTAGAGGCTGAACCGCTCACCGAGATAGACTCGACGGACGTCCTCGTGCGCAACGATTTCCCTCGGTTTGCCTTCCATCAGGACCGCCCCGTCATGCAAGATATAGGCCCTGTCTACCGTCCCTAAGGTTTCCCGAACGTTATGATCGGTGATGAGGACGCCGATTCCGCGCGTTTTCAGGTGCAGGATCAGGTCGCGGATATCGTTGACGGCAATCGGGTCGATGCCGGCCAGCGGCTCGTCGAACAGCATGAACGCCGGTTGCGAGGCCAGCGCGCGGGCGATCTCGACCCGGCGGCGCTCGCCGCCGGACAGCGCGATCGCCGGCGTGCGCCGCAGGTGGGTGATCGAGAACTCGGCGAGGAGGTCGTCCAGCGCGGCCTCGCGCCGGTCGCGGTCCGGGTCGACCGCCTGCAGCACCGCCCGGATGTTGTTCTCCACGCTGAGCCCGCGGAAGATCGACGGCTCCTGGGGCAGGTAGCCGATGCCGAGCCGGGCGCGGCGATACATCGGCAGGTCGGTGATGTCGCGCCCGTCGAGCGAAATGGTGCCGTAGTCGGCGCTGATCAGGCCGGTCACGATATAGAACAGCGTGGTCTTGCCGGCGCCGTTCGGTCCGAGCAGGCCGACGGACTCGCCGCGCTGCACCTTCAGGCTGACGTCGCGCAGCACCGGGCGCTTGCGATAGCGCTTGCCGACGTTGCGCGCGGCCAGCCCCTCGTTCTCCGTCACCAGCCGCGGCCTGTCGTGGCCGGGCGTCGGGTCCTTGTCGCTCATTGGCGCGTTCCGCCTGCGAAGGGTGGCACCTGGCAGGGGCTCGCGCCCGCCGGCTGCTCTTCCTGTTGCACGAAATACATCCGCGCATTCTCGACCTTGAAGATGCGCGTGACCAGATCATATTCGGCCGCGGTGCCTTGCAGCTGGTTGCTGCCCTGGGCGATGCGGACGTTGCCGTTGAGGAACGCGACCTCGTCCTGGGCGTAGTAGATCGCGGTGTCGGACTCGGCCCGGTCGGTCGCGGTCAGGATCAGCACCGAGCCATAGGCCTCGACCCGGTCGAGCTGCTGGCTCTGCAGCGCGGCGTCGGAGCCGCCGGCTGCGGCGCCGTCTCCGGCCGCGGCGCCGTCGCCGGCCGCATCCCCGGCGCCGGAGCCGGTGCCGCCGCCACGGCCCTCGGCGACGCAATAGGCGGTCAGGATGTCGGCGGCCAGCCGCTCGCTGCCGGTGCAGGCGACGGCGTCGCCGCGCGCCACCGCCATGCGCTGGGCGGCCCAGTATTCCAGGCTTTCGCTGGCGGTCAGGACCTCGTTGGGCGTGCTCAGGCTCAGGGCGTCGCCGGTGACCACGACGATGCCGTTGGCGACGTCGTAGACCGCCTTGTCGCCGACCACGCGCTGGTCCGGTCCCAGGATCAGCACGTCGCCGACCGCATCGATGCGGAAGATGTCGGTGCCGTCCGATTCCGGCGTGTAGTAGGCGATCAGCTCATGGGCGCGGACCGAGGTGTCGCCGCGCGTGGCGGTGGCATTGCCGCGCGCGACATAGGCCGAGCGGTCGCGCTGCCACTCGATGCCGTCGTCGGCATCGATGGTGACCGGCTCTTCGCCGCCGCCGAAGTCGAGGCCCTGGGCCCGGGCGCCGGCCGGAACGGCGGCCAGGGCGGCAAGCGCCAGGCAGGCGGCGTGGCGCGGCCTCATTCGACCGGCAGCTCCTCTTCGACGCGCAGCACCATGTGCGCGCGGCCGGTGAAGATGATCACGGCGCCGCGGTCCTCGATGACGAAGCCCTCCGACTGGATGTCGCCGAACGACCCGAAGCCGGCCACCGGCTGGTCGCCCTCGGCCCGGCCGGCGACGAAGTCGATGGTCGCGACCTGAGTGTGGAACTCGTAGCCGGCATCGTGGAACAGGGAGACGTCGCCGGACAGGTCGAGGCGCTTGTCCTGGTCCGAATAGTGCCCGCTGTCGGCGCGCAGCATCACCCAGGTGCCGTCGTTCAGGGTCACGTCGGCCGCCGGGTTGGTCAGCGCCATCCGCATGGTCTCGGTGTCCATCTGTTCGGCGAGGTCGGCGGTGATGACGTAGGGCATGCCGGATTCGTCGCGGCTGGTGTAGCGCGGGTTGGTCATCGTCAGCCGTTCGGCGTCATCCAGCGAGATCGGCGCCTGCGAAACGGCGATCGCGTCCTCGACCGAGTTGAACTCCGGCCACAGCGCGACCAGCAGGACGACCACCACGGTGATCACCGGCAGCAGCAGCCGCAGGCCCTGGACGAAGCGGGAATAGCGGATGCCGCTGTCGCCGCGCCGGCGCATCGCGGCCAGGTCGAGCATCGCGGCCATGCGCTTGCCGCGGTCGCGATGCGCCTCGCCGTCGGCCCGGCTGCCGCCGGCGCCGTGCGCGGCCTCGGTCTCGATCGCCAGCGGCGGGACGCCCGCTGCCAGGATGTGGGGCTCGTGCTGGTGCGATACCGGCCTGCCGTCGGCGACCACGAACATGGCGATGATCTTGCGGGCGTTGAGCACGGCCAGGATCTCGGCCGCCAGCGCCTCGGGCACCGTCGTCAGCGGCGCGCGGGTCATCACGGCGGAAACCGGCATCTGCAGCAGGCCGGGGCCGAGGTGCCGGCGCAGGTCGCCGTCGGTGATCATGCCGGCCAGCCGCCCGTCGTCATCGATCACGCCGATGCAGCCGAACCGCTTGGTCGCCATCGCGACCACCGCCTGGCTCATCGGCGGGTCCAGCGCGATCAGCGGCATCTCGGGGCCGGTGTGCATCACGTCGCGCACGCGCAGCAGCCGACGGCCGAGCTGGCCGCCGGGGTGGAAGACGCGGAAGTCGTCTGCGGTGAAGCCGCGCCGCTCCAGCAGCGTGACCGCCAGCGCGTCGCCGAGCGCCAGCATCATCGTCGTCGAGGTCGTCGGCGCCAGCGCCAGCGCCCCGGCCTCGCGCGCCGCCGGCAGCACCAGCCGCACGTCGGCCGCCTGGGCCAGCGTGCTGGCCGCGCCCGACGTGATCGCGATCAGCGGGATGGCGAAGCGCCGGGTATAGGCGATGACGTCGTTCAGCTCCGGCGTCTCGCCGGAATTCGACAGCGCCAGCACGACGTCGTCGACGCCGACCATGCCGAGGTCGCCGTGGCTGGCTTCGGCCGGGTGGATGAACAGCGCCGGCGTGCCGGTCGAGGCCAGCGTGGCCGCGATCTTGCGCGCGATGTGGCCGGACTTGCCCATGCCGGTGACCACGACGCGGCCGGACACCGCGTTCATCTTCTCGATCGCCGCGACGAAGGCCGCGCCCAGCGAATCGGCCAGCAGCGCCAGCGCCTCGGCCTCGAGGCGCAGCACGTCGCGCCCCACCTCGGCCGCATCGAACGGCCCCGTGGATGTCACCGTCGCGGAAAATGCCATCGCCAGTCCGTCGTCTGCCATCCGATCCGCCCGCGGCGCGGCGCGCCGCGCCGATTCAGGCGTGGGCGAATATATCCTCGTCGGCCCAGCCGGCCAAATCGAGCGCCACGCGCGCCGGCAGGCAGCCGAAGCAGTCCTCGGCCAGCTGCCGACGGCCCTCGCGCGCCAAACGCTCGTCCAGCGCCGCACGCAGGCGGTGCAGGTACAGGACGTCGCTGGCGGCGTAATCCTGCTGCTCGGCGGTCAGATCGGCCGCACCCCAGTCCGAACTCTGCTGCTGCTTCGACAGCTCGACGCCGAGCAGCTCGCGGCACAGGTCCTTCAGGCCGTGGCGGTCGGTGTAGGTCCGCACCAGCCGCGAAGCGATCTTGGTGCAGTAGACCGGCCGCGGCATTGTGTCCATCGCATGGGCGAAGGCGGCCATGTCGAAGCGGGCGAAGTGGAACAGCTTCAGCACCCTAGCGTCGGCCAGCATCGCGCGCAGCCGCGGCGCGGCGTAGGCGGTCGGATTGTCGCGCGGATTGTCGAAGCGGACCAGGTGGACGGTGCCGTCGCCGGCACTGAGCTGCGCCAGGCACAGCCGGTCGCGGCTGTGGCGCAGGCCCATCGTCTCCGTGTCGATCGCGACGCAGTCGCCGAGATCGAGGCCTTCGGGCAGGTCGCCGTGATGAACGGTGATCTTCATCGGCACGCCGGGCTGCAGCTCCTCTGAAGCCAACTCGGCGGACAAGCCGGCACTCTGCAACGACGAGAAAGGGGTGGTGCCCAGGAGAAGACTCGAACTTCCACGAGCTTGCGCCCACTGGCACCTGAAGCCAGCGCGTCTACCAATTCCGCCACCTGGGCAATCGAGAGCGCACTAGTTAGTGGGCGATACCGCGCTTGTCAATGCGCCGCTGTCGCGGCATCTATGCGGCGTTCCGCAAGCGGAGCGCCCGCGGCCAGCGGCGGCGGGCGCCGGCCACTGCAAGAGGTTCCTGTCCATGGCAACCCGTTCGGTGACGATCTTCGGCGGCTCGGGGTTCATCGGCCGGCATGTGGTGCGCCTGCTGGCCGCCCGCGGCGACCTGGTCCGCGTGGCCGTGCGCGACACCGATTCCGCGCTGTTCCTCAAGCCGATGGGCGACGTCGGCCAGGTCACGCCGGTGGCGGCGCCGATCGGCGACGACGCGCGGGTCGCCGCCGCCTGCCACGGCGCCGACCTGGTGATCAATCTGGTCGGCATCCTGTACGAGCGCGGCCGCCAGCGCTTCCATACCGTCCATGTCGAGGGCGCGCGCCGGGTGGTGCAGGCGGCCCGGCAGGCCGGGGCGACCGGCATGGTGCACATGTCCGCGCTGGGCGCGGACCCGCATTCGGACTCCGACTATGCCGCAAGCAAGGCGGCCGGCGAGGCCGCGGTGCGCGAGGCCTTCCCGGAGGCGGTGATCCTGCGGCCGTCGGTGGTGTTCGGGCCGGAGGACGACTTCTTCAACCGCTTCGCGGCAATGGCCCGGCTTGCGCCGGCGCTGCCGGTGGTCGGCGTGTGCCCGACCGTGGCCGACCTCAAGGCCGGGCGTTTGACCGGCGACGGCGGCCCGAAGTTCCAGCCGGTCTATGTCGGCGACCTGGCCGAGGCGCTGGTCCGCGCCGCCGCCGACCCGGCCGCGGCCGGCAAGACCTATGAGCTGGGCGGACCGAAGGTCTACAGCTTCCAGGAGGTGCTGGAGCTGGTGCTGCGGCATGTCGCCCGCAAGCGGCCGCTGGTGCCGATGCCGTTCTTCGCCGCCGGCATCTTCGCCGGCTTCGCCGGCCTGCTGCCGAAGCCGCCGCTGACCCGCGACCAGCTGCGCCTGCTGCACCACGACAACGTTGTCAGCGGCGGGCAGCCGGGCTTTGCCGACCTCGGCATCGTGCCGATCGCGCCGGAGGCGGTACTGCCGCGCTATCTCGACCGCTTCCGCCCCGGCGGCCGCTTCACCGCCCGCCACGCCTGAGCAGACCTCTCAGACCGCGTAGTAGTGCACATCACCTTCGACGTCGACGACGAAGCCGCCTCCCGTCATGCCGACGAACTTCGCGATCAGATAGGTGCCGGTGCCATTGGACAGGTGCAGTGCTACATAGTCCATGGCCGGGGTCTCGACCGCGTGGAAGCTGAACACCGCATCGCCGTAGACGTCGTCGAAATACGAGGTCAGGTCGATGCGGTCTCCGTCGGCCCAACTGTAGTCGAGGACCAGTTCGGGTTGGGCGTCCTGTCCGAGGATGAATCGGTCCGCGCCGGCGCCACCTTGCAGGACATTGGACCCGCGCCCGCCGTCGAGCACGTCGTCACCCCCGCCGCCGTAGAGGGTGTCGTTGCCGTCGCCGCCGAACAGCCGGTCGTTGCCTGTGCCGCCGTCGAGCAGGTCGGCGCCGGCATCGCCGCGCAGCTGGTCGTCGCCCCAGTCGCCCCACAGTTGGTCATCGTCAGCGCCGCCGATTAGGAGGTCGTCGCCGCCATGGCCGTGGATGCGGTCGTCGCCGGCATCGCCAGCGATGATGTCGCCCTGGTCGTTCGTCAGGTCGTAGGCTGCGTCGGCGCCGTTCAGGATGTCGTCGCCGCCGTCGCCGAAGATAAGGTCGGCTCCCTTGCCGCCGGTGACCAGGTCGTTGCCGCTCCCGCCGAACACCAGGTTGTTTCCGGTGCCGGTCGCGATCACGTCGTCACCGGCGCCGCCCTTAATCGTGTCGTTGCCGAGCTCACCATAGATACGGTCGTCGCCGGCACCGCCCTCCAGGACGTCGCTGGCCGCCGTGCCGCGGATGGTCTTGCCGGCGGGCCTGAACGGGATCGGGTCGAACAGAATCAGGGGGCTGATGGACGGCATCGGCTTTCTCCCTCGCGCTTTGACGTGCACTCGCGCACAAGGTCAGACGCGGCAAGGAGCCGATGAGTTCACCCGGCGAGGGCATCGTCGCGCTGCGCTCAGGCTCCGCCGCCGCCGCCGCCGCCGAAGCCGCCGAAGCCGCCGAACCACCAGATCAGGAATGCGCCGAAGGCGATACGGTAGATCACGAAGGGCAGGTAGCTGGCGCGGCGCACCCAGGCCAGCATCAGCCAGATCGCGACGAGTGCTGCAGCGAACGACAGCGCCGCGCCGATCAGCGCGTCCTGGGTCACCGCGATGTCGCCGGCCTCCATCAGGTCCTTGCCGGCCAGGATGCCGGCGCCGGCGATCGCCGGGATCGCCAGCAGCAGCGAGAAGCGCGCCGCCTCGGTCCGCTCGTAGCCGAGCAGACGCGCCGCGGTGATGGTGATGCCGGCGCGGCTGGTGCCGGGCACCAGCGCCAGCACCTGCGCCAGCCCGACGAACAGGGCGCCCGCCGGCCCCATGTCGCGCAGCGTGGCGTCGCGCGGCGCCAGCCGGTCGGCCAGCCACAGCACGATGCCGAAGCCGATCGACGCGGCGCCGATCACCACCGGGTCGCGCAGGGTCTGGTTGATGAAGGCGGGGTCGGACTCGTTGACCTTGGCCAGTGCATAGCCGGCGGCGACGAGCGGCAGCGTGCCGACGATGACGTTCCAGACCAGGCGGGATTCCGCGCCGGCCCGTCCCAGCAGCGGGCTGACCAGCCCGTAGGCCATGCGGCCGACGTCGCGCCAGAAATAGACCAGCACCGCCGCCAGCGTGCCGACATGCACCGCGATGTCGAAGGTCAGTCCCTGGTCCGGCCAGCCGAGGATCTGGGACGTCACCACCAGGTGGCCGGACGAGCTGATCGGCAGATATTCGGTGGCGCCCTGGACCAGGGCGAGCACGATGACCTGGATGATGTCCACGCTATGACCCTGTTCAGGCGGTGCCGGGCCGAACCGCAGGCGCCCGACTCCGCCGCCCCGCGACGCGTCGGGCGCGAAGTATAGGCACGCCCTCGCCGCCGCGCCACGGCCAGACGCCGTCCGCGGCCGGCGCGCGGATCGCCGCCGCACGCCATTTGGTTCTCATACCGGACCTAAATCCGTTTAGGTCGCCCCGATGTTGCCGCAATCCATGCCCGCGAAACACGGGCACGCCGAAAGTAGTTACCTCCTACTGACCTAATTACAGGGAATCCGTTTGGCAGCGCCGCCGGACTTCGCTATAAGTCCTGCGGCGGCGACGGGGCCGGGCTGTCCGGCGCTCCGTGCCGCCGGCCGGAAGCCGGCAGGACGGCCGGCCCGATGCGCCAGCATCGGACAACCGGCGGCACCAAGCAAGACAGGCGCAAGACGCGCGGGAGAGGAAACGGCATGGGCGAGCGCATGCTCAGGTTCGTCACGGTCGACCAGGGGCCGCCGCCGAAGCGCGCGGCCGAGGAGCGGCGCGACGACTTCCGCGAGATCTATCGCGAGTTCGCCCGCGACAAGGCGGCGGAGCAGGCCTCGCGCTGTTCGCAGTGTGGCGTGCCGTTCTGCCAGATCCATTGCCCGGTTCACAACAACATCCCCGACTGGCTGAAGCTGACCGCCGAGGGCCGGCTGGAGGAGGCCTACGAGGTCTCCGCCGCCACCAACAGCTTCCCGGAGGTCTGCGGCCGGATCTGCCCGCAGGACCGGCTGTGCGAAGGCAACTGCGTCATCGAGCAGTCGGCCCATGGCACCGTCACCATCGGCGCGGTGGAGAAGTACATCACCGAAACCGCCTTCGCGAACGGCTGGGTCCGGCCGATCGTGCCGGCACGCGAGCGGGCGCAGTCGGTCGGCATCGTCGGCGCCGGGCCGGGCGGGCTGGCCGCCGCGGCCCGTCTGCGCGCACGCGGCTACAAGGTCACGGTCTACGACCGCTACGACCGTGCCGGCGGGCTGCTGATCTACGGCATCCCCAACTTCAAGCTGGAAAAGCAGGTGGTGGAGCGGCGCAACGCCTGGCTGGCCGACAGCGGGGTCGCGTTCCGGCTCGGCTTCGAGGTCGGCCGCGACGCCTCTCTCGCCGAACTGCGCGCGCGCCACGACGCGCTGCTGATCGCCACCGGCGTCTACAAGGCGCGCGACATCCAGGTGCCCGGCGTCGGGCTCGACAACGTGGTGCCGGCGCTGGACTTCCTGATCGCGTCCAACCGCAAGGGCCTGGGCGACGCCGTCGCCGCCTTCGACGCCGGCGCGCTGAATGCGTCCGGCAAGGCCGTCGTTGTCGTCGGCGGCGGCGACACGGCGATGGACTGCGTGCGCACCGCTGTGCGCCAGGGCGCGCGGTCGGTGACCTGCCTCTACCGCCGCAACCGGGCCAACATGCCGGGCTCGCAGCGCGAGGTGGCCAACGCCGAGGAGGAGGGCGTGGTGTTCGAGTGGCTCGCGGCGCCCGAGGCGTTCCTCGGCGACGTCGCCGGCGGCGGGCGCACCGGCGGGGTCACCGGCGTGCGCGCCCATCGCATGCGCCTCGGCGTCGCCGATTCGAGCGGCCGGCAGACGCCGGAGCCGGTGCCGGACTCCGCCTTCACCTGCGAGGCCGACCTCGCCATCACCGCGCTCGGCTTCGACCCTGAGGACATCCCCGGCATGTTCGGCGCGCCGGAGCTGCCGGTCACGCGCTGGGGCACGATCAAGGTCAACTGGTCGACGATGATGACGTCGCTGGACGGCGTGTTCGCCGCCGGCGACATCGTGCGCGGCGCCTCGCTGGTGGTGTGGGCGATCCGCGACGGCCAGGACGCCGCCGCTTCCATCCATCGCTATTTGCAGGCGAAGGCCGGCGCCGGTGCGCCGGCGGCGATCGCCGCGGAGTGACTGCCATGACCGACCGCCGCGACCCGAACGGCGCCCGTTTCGTGCCCGAGTACCTGGCCAACAGGGCCAGGCTGATGGCGGGCGGCGCCTATGACCCGGCGTTCGAGCACGACGCCTGCGGCGTCGGCCTGATCGCGGCGATCGACGGCAAGCCCAGCCGCACGGTGGTGCAGTACGGCATCGACGCGCTGAAGGCGGTGTGGCACCGCGGCGCGGTCGACGCCGACGGCAAGACCGGCGACGGCGCCGGCATCCACGTGCAGATCCCGCAGGAGTTCTTCAAGGAGCACATCCGCGGCACCGGCCACGAGCCGGGCACCGGCAAGCTGGCCGTCGGCATGGTGTTCCTGCCGCGCACCGACTATGCGGCGCAGGAGCGCTGCCGCACCATCGTCGAGAGCGAGATCATCCGCTTCGGCTACACCATCTACGGCTGGCGCCAGGTGCCGGTGAACGTCGATGTGGTCGGCGAGAAGGCCAACGCGACCCGGCCGGAGATCGAGCAGATCATGATCGCCAACAACCGCGGCGTCGACGACGAGCGGTTCGAGTGCGACCTGTTCATCATCCGCCGCCGGATCGAGAAGGCGGCGTTGCTGGAGAACATCACCGACTTTTACATCTGCGCGCTGTCGTGCCGGTCGATCATCTACAAGGGCATGTTCCTGGCCGAGGACCTGACCAACTTCTACCCGGACCTGCTCGACGAGCGGTTCGTGTCGAACTTCGCCATCTTCCACCAGCGCTTCTCGACCAACACCTTCCCGACCTGGCGGCTGGCGCAGCCGTTCCGCACCCTCGCCCACAACGGCGAGATCAACACGCTGCGCGGCAACACCAACTGGATGAAGAGCCACGAGCCGCGGATGGAATCGGCGGCGTTCGGCCCGTATATCGAGGACATCAAGCCGGTCATCCAGCTCGGCAGCTCCGATTCCGCCGCGCTGGACGCGGTCTGCGAGGTGATGATCCGTGCCGGTCGCGACCTGCCGCTGGTCAAGACCATGATGATCCCGGAGGCGTGGTCGAAGCGCCCGACCATCGGCCAGGAGCTGAAGGACCTCTACGCCTACTGCAACGCGGTGATGGAGCCGTGGGACGGCCCCGCCGCCGTCGCCGCCTATGACGGCCGCTGGGTGCTGGCCGGGATGGACCGCAACGGCCTCCGGCCGCTGCGCTACACCATCACCGACGACGGGCTGCTGATCGTCGGGTCGGAGACCGGGATGGTGCGGCTGAAGGAGTCGCACATCATCGAGAAGGGCCGCTGCGGCCCGGGCGAGATGATCGCGGTCGACCTGGTCGAGGGCCGCTTCTACGACAACGACACCCTGAAGTCGTCGCTGGCGCGCCGCGCCGACTACGGCGCCTGGGTCAGCAACATCACCTATCTCGACGACCTGGGCAGCCGCGACGCGGCGCCGGTGCCGGCCCCGACGATGGAGCGGGCGGAACTGCGTCGCCGCCAGGTCGGCTATGGCTGGTCGATGGAGGATGTCGAGCTGATCCTGCAGCCGATGGTGGAGACGGCGAAAGAGGCGGTCGGCTCGATGGGCGACGACACGCCGCTGGCGGTGCTGTCGGCCAAGTATCGCGGCCTGCACCACTTCTTCCGCCAGGACTTCAGCCAGGTCACCAACCCGCCGATCGACAGCCTGCGCGAGACCGGGGTGATGAGCCTGAAGACCCGGCTCGGCAACCTCGGCAACATCCTGATCGAGGACGCCAGTCAGTGCGACATCCTGGAGCTGGAGTCGCCGGTGCTGACCAACGCCCGCTATGCCGCCCTGCGCAACGCGCTGGGCGACGCGGCGGTGGAGATCGACTGCACCTTCGACGTGCCCGGCGAGAATGCCGGCGAGAGCCTGGCCGAGGCGATCCGCCGGATCTGTCAGCAGGCCGAGGACGCCGTGCGCGGCGGGCCGCGCCACGTCATCCTCAGCGACCGCGCGGTCGCGGCGGGCCGCGCGCCGGTGCCGATGATCCTGGCCGCCGGCGCGGTCCACACCCACCTGGTGCACCAGCAGTTGCGCACCTGGACGTCGCTGAACGTGCGCTGCGGCGAGGCGCTGGACGTGCACTATTTCGCGGTGCTGATCGGCGTCGGCGCCACCACGGTCAACGCCTATCTGGCCGAGGAGACCGTCGTCGACCGCCATGCCCGCGGTCTGTTCGGCGAAAAGGACCTCGCCGCCTGTATCGAGGACTACGCCCACGCCATCGACGCCGGGCTGCTGAAGATCATGTCGAAGATGGGCATCTCGATCGTCAGCTCCTATCGCGGCGGCTACAATTTCGAGGCGATCGGCCTGTCGCGGACGCTGGTGGCGGAGTTCTTCCCCGGCATGGTCTCGCGTATCTCCGGCATCGGCCTGGCCGGCATCCAGCACAAGACGCTGGAGGCGCACCGCCGCGCCTGGGACGAGGACGTGGTGGCGCTGCCGATCGGCGGCTTCTACCGCTATCGCCGCGGCGGCGAGGCGCACGGCTTCCACGGCCCGCTGATCCACACGCTGCAGCACGCGGTCGCCACCGACAGCTTCGCCACCTTCAAGAAGTACACCGCCGGCCTGCGCGAGCTGGAGCCGATCCACATCCGCGACCTGCTGGACTTCAAGCCCGGCCGGGTGCCGGCCTCGCTCGACGATGTCGAATCGATCACGGCGATCCGCAAGCGGCTGGTCTCGCCGGGCATCTCGCTCGGCGCGCTGAGCCCGGAGGCGCACGAGACGCTGTCGATCGCGATGAACCGCATCGGCGCGCGGTCGGACAGCGGCGAGGGCGGTGAGGACCCGGCCCGCTACAAGCCGCGGCCGAACGGCGACAACGCGTCGAGCGCGATCAAGCAGGTCGCCTCCGGCCGCTTCGGCGTCACCGCGGAATATCTGAACAACTGCCGCGAGCTGGAGATCAAGATCGCCCAGGGCGCCAAGCCGGGCGAGGGCGGGCAGCTGCCCGGCTTCAAGGTCACCGAGATGATCGCGCGGCTTCGCCACTCGACGCCGGGCGTGACCCTGATCTCGCCGCCGCCGCATCACGACATCTATTCGATCGAGGATCTGGCCCAGCTGATCTACGACCTGAAGCAGATCAACCCGGAGGCCAAGGTCTGCGTCAAGCTGGTGGCGCGGTCCGGCATCGGCACCATCGCCGCCGGCGTGGCCAAGGGCCATGCCGACGTGATCCTGATCTCCGGCCATTCCGGCGGCACCGGCGCCAGCCCGCAGACCTCGATCAAGTACGCCGGCCTGCCGTGGGAGCTGGGGCTGGCCGAGACGCACCAGGTGCTGATGCTCAACCGGCTGCGCCACCGGGTGCGGCTGCGCGTCGACGGCGGCATCAAGTCCGGCCGCGACGTCGTCATCGCCGCCATCCTCGGCGCCGAGGAATTCGGTATCGGCACCACCTCGCTGGTGGCGATGGGCTGCATCATGGTGCGGCAGTGCCACTCCAACACCTGCCCGGTCGGCGTGTGCACCCAGGACCCGCGGCTGCGCGACAAGTTCACCGGCACGCCGGAGAAGGTGGTCAACCTGTTCACCTTCCTGGCCGAGGAGGTGCGCGAGATCCTGGCCGAGCTCGGCTTCCGCTCGCTGGAGGAGATCATCGGGCGGACCGACCTGCTGCACCAGGTCAGCCGCGGCAGCGCCCATCTCGACGACCTCGACCTCAACCCGATCCTGGTCCGCGCCGACGTCGGCGACTATCCGCCGTTCTGCACCATCGAGGGCCGCAACCCGGTGCCGGAGACGCTGGACGCCCAGATGATCGAGGACGCGGAGCCGCTGTTCCGCGAGGGCGAGAAGATGCAGCTGACCTACAACGTCAGGAACACCCATCGCGCGATCGGCGCCAAGATGGCCTCGCTGATCACCCGCACCTTCGGCATGGACAGCCTGCAGCCGGGCCACGCCACCATCCGGCTGCGCGGCTCGGCCGGCCAGTCGCTCGGCGCCTGGGCGGTGCGCGGGATGAAGCTGGAGGTGTTCGGCGACGCCAACGACTACACCGGCAAGGGCCTGTCCGGCGGCACCATCGTGGTGCGGCCGATGACCTCCAGCCGGCTGGCCGGCAACCGCAACGTCATCATCGGCAACGTCGCGCTGTACGGCGCCACCGCCGGCAGGCTGTTCGCGGCCGGCCGCGCCGGCGACCGGTTCTGCGTGCGCAACTCCGGCGCGACGGCGGTGGTCGAGGGCTGCGGCTCGAACGGCTGCGAGTACATGACCGGCGGCACCGCCGTCATCCTCGGCCCGGTCGGCGACAACTTCGCCGCCGGCATGACCGGCGGCATGGCGTTCGTGCTGGACGAGGAGGACGGCTTCCACGACTGCCTCAACCCGGATTCGGTCGTCGTCCAGCGGGTGCTGGCGCCGCACTGGAACGCCGTGCTGTTCGACCTGATCCGCGAGCATGCCACCGAGACCCAGTCGGCCTATGCCGACGGCCTGCTCAACGACTGGGAGCGTTCTGCGCTGAAGTTCTGGCAGGTGGTGCCGACCGAGATCCTGCCGATGCTGCAGCATCCGCTGGCGCCGCCGGCGGGCGAGGCGGCGGAGCGGGCCTGAGCGCGGGCGGGGCGCGGCGGTGGAGGGCCCGTTCGATCCCTCCCGCCCGTGCGTGCTGTTCGACCTGGAGCTGACCGCCTGGCAAGGCTCGATGCAGGCCGGCTGGTCGCGGCCGGGCGAATGGCGCGAGGTGATCCAGATCGGCGCCGTCCGGCTCGGCCCCGGCTCGGCGCTGGCGGAGCGGGGCGCCTTCACCTGCCTGGTCCGGCCGGTGCGCAACCCGGAGCTGTCGGACTACATCGTCGCGCTGACCGGCATCAGCCGGCAGGCGATCGCGGCCGAAGGGCTGGATTTTCCGGAGGCGCTGGCCCGCTTCGACGCCTTCGCCGGCACCGACGACGCCCCGCTCTACTGCAACGGCGCCGATCACGAGATCCTGGCCGAGAATGCCGGCTGGCACGGTATTCCGCCGTCGCGCCACCAGGGCCGGATGGTGAATTTCCGCCGCCACCTCGGCACGCTGCTCGGCGTGGGTGCGGCCGATTTCCACAGCATCCAGGTGGCCGCGCTGGCCGGCGCCGGGCCGGAGCCGGCGCGAACGCACCAGGCGCTGGCCGACGTGCGCACGGTCGCCGCCGGGCTCAGGCATCTGATTGCGGACGGCCGCCTCTAGCCATCGCGACGCGAATGGCTATTCTGCCGGCCCCATGCGCACGCTGATTCACATGTGGCTGTCGCCGTCCTGCCGGGCGGTGCGGATCGCCCTGGCCGAGAAAGACCTCGACTTCGACATGAAGGTCGAGAACGTCTGGGACCGCCGGCCTTCGTTCCTGGCGCTGAACCCCGCCTGCGAGGTGCCGGTGCTGCAGGACGGCGACCGCGTCATCGCCGGCGGCTATGCGGTGTACGAGTATCTCGACGAGGTCTACCCGCAGCCGTCGCTGTACGGCGGCGACTCGATCCAGCGGGCGGAGATCCGGCGGCTGGTCGACTGGTTCGACGGCAAGTTCGCCCGCGAGGTCACCGACAACCTGGTCACCGAGAAGATCGTCAAGCGCTTCTATGGCCGCGGCCAGCCCGATTCGACGGCGGTCCGCGCCGGCCACGCCAACATCCATTACCACCTCGACTACATCGGTTACCTGACCGACCGGCGCAAATGGCTGGCCGGCGACGAGCTTTCGATGGCCGACGTGGTCGCCGCCGCCCAGATCAGCTGCATCGACTATCTGGGCGACGTGCCGTGGGGCGAGCACGACCTGACCCGCGAATGGTATGCCCGGGTCAAGTCGCGGCCCAGCTTCCGCCCGCTGCTGGCCGACCACCTGCCCGGCGCCCGGCCGCCGCAGCACTATGCCGACCTGGACTTCTAGCCGCGCTTTACCTCGCCCGGCGGCCCGCACATATTGACGCCATGGCCATTCTGAAGATCGCGCGCATGGGCCACCCGGTCCTGCGCTCTCCCGCCCGCCCGGTCGACGACCCGACCCATCCGGCGATCCGTCGCCTGGTCGAGGACATGATCGAGACGATGGAGGACGCCGACGGCGCCGGCCTGGCCGCGCCGCAGGTGCACGTGCCGCTGCGCGTGGTGATCTTCCACGTCCCGCGCGGGCGCGACGGCGACGCGACCATGCCGCTGACCGTGCTGGTCAATCCGGTGGTCGAGCCGCTGGACGACACCATGGACGACGGCTGGGAGGGCTGCCTGTCGGTGCCCGGCATGATGGGGCTGGTGCCCCGCCACCGGCGGGTGCGCTATCGCGCGGTCACGCCGGCCGGCGAGGCGATCGACCGCGTCGCCGAGGGCTTCCACGCCCGCGTGGTCCAGCACGAGTGCGACCACCTGGACGGGGTGCTCTATCCGGCGCGGATGACCGACATGAGCCGGTTCGGCTTCGTCGAGGAAATCCGGCGCGGCTTCGCCGGCGACGAGATGGTGGAGGAGGAGGCGGTCGCATGAGGGACGGCGCGATGGAGGACCGGCTGCGCCGCGACCGCGACGCGCTGGTCGAGGCGATGCTGCCGCATGTACCGTTCGACGGCTGGACGCCGGGCTGCGCGCGGCGCGCCGCCGCCGACGCCGGGCTGGAGCCGGAGGACGCCGGCCGGCTGTTCCCCGCCGGACCGATCGACATCGTCGCGCACTACTGCGACCTGGCCGACCGGCGCATGCTGGTGGCGCTGGCGGAGCGCGACCTGCCGTCGCTGCGGGTGCGCGACCGGATCGCCACCGCGGTCCGCGTGCGGCTGGAGGCCCATGCCGGCGAGCGCGTCGCGATCCGCCGGGCGATCGCCGTCACCGCGATGCCGCCGCACGCCGCGGCCGCGGCCCGGGCGCTGTACCGCACCGTCGACGCGATCTGGCGGGTGGCGGGCGACACGGCCACCGACTTCAGCTTCTACACCAAGCGCGGGCTGCTGGCCTGGGTCTACACCTCGACCCTGCTCTACTGGCTGGACGACGAGTCGGAGGGCCAGGCCGACAGCTGGGCGTTCCTCGACCGGCGCATCGGCGAGGTGCTGCAGATCCCGAAGATCCGCGGCCGGGTCGAGCGCGCCTTCCGCTTCGCGCCGAACCCGGTGCGCACCGCCCGCGCGTTCCGCCGGGGCGCCGCCCAGTTCCGCGCGCGGCGCTGAGGGCGGCGCGACCCTGCGCCGCGTTCCGCCGCCTGCGCCAGAAGGGGAAGCTGACGCCGCCATGCCCGCTCCATCCTCGATCCTGGACCTGATCGGCGACACGCCGATGCTGGAACTGACCCGGTTCGACACCGGGCCCTGCCGCCTGTTCGTCAAGCTGGAGAACCAGAACCCGGGCGGCTCGATCAAGGACCGCATCGCCCTGGCGATGATCGAGGCAGCGGAGAAGGACGGCCGCATCCGGCCGGGCGACCTGCTGATCGAGGCCACCGCCGGCAACACCGGCCTCGGCCTCGCCCTGGTCGCGGCGCAGAAGGGCTATCGCCTGACCATCGTCATGCCCGACAAGATGGCCCAGGAAAAGCAGTTCCACCTGAAGGCGCTGGGCGCCACCGTGATCACCACCCGCTCGGACGTGGAACGCGGCCATCCGGCCTATTACCAGGACATGGCCGAGCGGCTGGCCCGCGAAACGCCGGGCGCCTTCTGGGTCAACCAGTTCGCCAACCCGGCCAATCCGCTGGCGCACGAGACCACGACCGGCCCGGAGATCTGGGAGCAGATGGACCGGCAGGTCGACGCCATCGTCTGCGGCGTCGGTTCCGGCGGAACGCTGACCGGGCTCGGGCGCTATTTCGCGGGTGGCCCCGGCGCTGGAGATGGTGGTGGCGGACCCGCGCGGCTCGATCATCGCCGACATGGTCAATGTCGGCCGGCCGACCGCCGCGCTCGGCAGCTGGGTGGTGGAGGGCATCGGCGAGGACTTCGTTCCGCCGAACTGCGATCTCGCGCTGGCCAGCCAGGCGATCACCATCGGCGATGCCGAGGCGCTCGACACCGCCCGGCTGCTGCTGCGCGAGGAGGGCGTGCTGGCCGGATCGTCCAGCGGCACCCTGGTCGCCGCAGCGCTGCACTATTGCCGGTCGCAGACGGTGGCGAAGCGAGTGGTGACCTTCGTCTGCGACAGCGGCAACAAGTACCTGTCGAAGATGTTCAACGACTACTGGATGGCCGACCAGGGCTATCTCGACCGGCCGTATCACGGCGACCTGCGCGACATCATCGCGCGGCCGGCCAGCGACGGCGGGGTGGTCTCGGTCACCTCCGGCGACAGCCTGCTCACCGCCTATGGCCGCATGCGCCGGGCCGATGTCAGCCAGGTGCCGGTGATCGACGACGGCCGGCTGGTCGGCATCCTCGACGAAAGCGACATCCTGGCCGCCGCCTATGGCGACCGCGGCGCCTTTCGCGCCCCGGCCGCCTCGGCGATGTCGACGCGGCTGAAGACGCTGGCCCCGTCGGCGGCGATCGACGACCTGCTGCCGATCTTCCGCGACGGCGAGGTGGCGGTGATCCAGGCGGACGGCGTCTTCCACGGCCTGATCACGCGGATCGACCTGATCAACCACCTGCGCCGGTCGGTGGACCGCTGAGGCGCGGCCGGGCCGCCATGGCCGATCACACCCACCACCACCCGCACGGTCACGGCCATGCCGACAGCGAGCGGCGGCTGCTGATCGGCATGGCGCTGACCGGCGGCTTCATGGTGGTCGAGGCGGTCGGCGGCTGGCTGGTCGGCTCGCTGGCGCTGATCGCCGACGCCGGCCACATGCTGTCGGACTTCGGCGCGCTGGCGCTCAGCTGGGGCGCGTTCCGCATGTCGGCGCGGCGGGCCGACGCGCGGCGCACCTTCGGCTATCACAGGGCCCAGGTGCTGGCCTCGCTGGCCAACAGCCTGGCCCTGCTCGCGCTCGGCGGCTGGATCGCGGCGGAGGCGATCGGCCGCTTCAGCGCACCGGTGGAGATCCGCTCGCTGCCGATGCTGGTCGTGGCGGCGATCGGCCTGGCGGTCAACCTGGCGGTGTTCCGCGTGCTGCACGGCGGCGACCGCGACAACCTCAACATGCGCGGCGCCGCGCTGCACGTGCTCGGCGACCTGCTCGGCTCGGTCGCGGCGATCGCCGCCGCGCTGATCATCATGACCACCGGCTGGTACGGTGCCGACCCGGTGCTGTCGCTGGCGGTGGTGGTGCTGATCCTGCGCTCCGCCCTGGCGATCCTGCGCCGCTCCATCCACATCCTGCTCGAAGGCGCGCCGGACGACGTCGACACCACCGAGGTCGGCCGCCGGCTGAGCGACGCCGTGCCTGCGGTCCACGACGTCCACCATGTCCATGTCTGGTCGCTGAGCAGCGACCGTGCCATGATGACCCTGCACGCCGTGGTCGATCCCGGCGCCGATATCGACAGCACCCGCGACGAGATCCATGCCGCCGTGGCGCGTCTGTTCGGCGTCACCCACGTCACCGTCCAGTTGGAGCACAGTCGTTGCGGCGACCCGGCATGATCCGGCTTCACGGCCTGCGTTCCGCCCGCCATCGGCTTCCGTGCGGCTGAGATGAGCGAAGCGCCCATCTTCCGGCCCGCGATCTACGTCTGCGGCGTGTTCTGCTCGCAGCTGGCGGCGGCGATGCTGGTGCCCGCCGCGGTCGATGCCATCGATCGCAACCCCGACTGGCGCACCTTCACCGAGTCGGCGATCATCGTCGGCTTCCTGTCGGTGACGGCGATGCTGGCGACGCGCAGCTCGTCGCCGAAATTCACCCTGCGCTTCGCCTTCTTCGCCGTCGTGCTGATCTGGGTGGTGACCGCAATCGCCGGCGCGCTGCCGTTCTGGATGTCGGGCCGGGGCATGTCGTTCACCGATTCCGTGTTCGAATCGATGTCGGGCATCACCACCACCGGCTCGACCGTCATCATCGGCCTGGACGAGGCGCCGCGCGGCCTGTTGCTGTGGCGGTCGATGCTGCAGTGGATCGGCGGCATCGGGTTCGTCGCCATGGGCCTGTTGATGCTGCCGTTCCTGCGAGTCGGCGGCATGCAGTTCTTCCGCATCGAATCGTCGGACCGCTCCGACAAGCCGTTCCCGCGCTTCCTGCAGTTCTCGACCGCGCTGGTCATGCTCTATTTCGGGCTGACGGTCGCCTGCGGGCTCGGCTACGTGCTGGCCGGCATGCCGGTGTTCGAGGCGGTCAACCACGCCATGACAACGTTGTCGACCGGCGGCTTCTCCACCCACGACTATTCGCTCGGCCACTACCAGTCGGATGCCATCCTGTGGGTCGCGGTGCTGTTCATGGTGATCGGCTCGCTGCCGTTCACCCTGTACATCCGCGCCCTGTTCATCAGCCGCGCGACCAGTCTGACCGACCCGCAGATCGTCCTGTTCCTGGCCCTGGTCGCGGTCATCGCCGCCTCGATGGCGACCTGGCTGTCGCTGGAGACCGGCCGGCCGTTCCTCAGCGCGCTGACCCAGACCACTTTCCACGTGGTCTCGATCATCACCACCACCGGCTATGCCGCCGGCGACTACACCACCTGGGGTCACGCGGCGGTCGGCATGTTCCTGATGCTGACCATGGTCGGCGGCTGTGCCGGTTCGACCGCCGGCGGGCTGAAGTCCTATCGGCTGCTGGTGATGTTCGAGCTGCTGCGCTCCGGGCTGACCCGTCTGCTGTATCCGCACGGCGTGCTGCAGCTGCGCTACGGCGGCCGCACGCTGGAGCCGGACATCCTGCGCTCGGTCAACGTGTTCCTGACCGCCTTCCTGTTCTCGCTGGTCGCGCTGACGCTGGGCCTCGCATTCACCGGGGTCGAGTTGGTGACCGCGCTGACCGGCGCGATGACGGCGCTGGCCAATGTCGGTCCCGGCCTCGGCAGGGAGATCGGGCCGGCCGGCAACTTCGCCACGCTGAACGAGCCGGCGAAGTGGCTGCTCACCGTCGGCATGCTGCTGGGCCGGCTGGAGATCATGTCGGTGCTGGTGCTGTTCTCGCCGGCATTCTGGCGCGGCTGACCGCGCCGCGAGCGCCGGCGGTGCCGGTCTATTTCGTCAGGGCGTCGAACGTGCCGTCCCAGCCTTCCGGCGGCGGCGCTGCGATCGCCGCGGCGATCCGCCCGGCATAGAGGGCGTGCGCCCGGCCGAGGCCGAACTCGGCATAGGCAGCCTGGTCCCCGAGCTGAGCGCGCGCTTCGTCCCACCGCCGGCCGAGAAACGCAGCCTGCATCGCGGCATGGCGGCCGGCGAGGGCCGTGAAGGCCGGCGACGCGGCCACGGCCGACGGCCCGATCAGCGCGTGCAGTGCCGCCGGCTGTTGCCGGCCTTTCACGCGGACGCGGTCGAGTTCCAGCGTGGCGAAGGCGCCGGCCGCGGCGACGGTCTCGCCGCTGACCAGGATGTCGACGCCATAGGTCTTGGCCTGGCCCTCGATCCGCGCCGCCAGATTGACGCAGTCGCCGAGCGCCGAGTAGGCGAATCGCTGGGTCGAGCCCATGTTACCGACGAGGCATGGACCCGAGTGCAGGCCGATCCCGAAGCGCAAGATCGCGCCCACACCGGGTTCGCGGGCGATTTCGTAGTTCAGCGCCGCGAGCGCGTCGCGCATCGCCAATGCGGCCTCGCAGGCATTGCGGGCATGGGCCTCGTCGGTCAGCGGTGCATTCCAGAACGCCATGATCGCGTCGCCAATGTACTTGTCGATGGTGCCACCGCGCTCCAGGATCGCAGCCGACATCGGCGTGAGGAAGCGGTTGATCAACGCGGTGACCTGCTCCGGCGTGCGGCCCTCGGACAGGCTGGTGAAGTCGCGCATGTCGCAGAACATCACGGTCAGGTCGCGGGTCTCGCCGCCCAGCTTCAGGCCGGCCGGATCGGCCGCCAGCCGGTCGACCAGCGTCGGCGAGAGATAGTGGGCGAAGGCGGTGCGGACCCGGCTGCGCTCGGCCTCCGCGCGCAGATAGTCCGGTCAGCACCGCCGTCACGAACACCGCCAGGATGCCCAGTGCCGCCGTGACCGGGTCGAGCAGCAGGCCGGCCTCGGCAAAGGCCAGCCAGCTGCCGCCGAGTGCGGCCGCCAGCGCCGCCAGCGTCGCCGCGGCGCAGACGATCGGGCCGAGCCGCGGCAGCAGCAGAACTAGTCACAGGCCGAGGACGGCGATGAAGGCGAATTGGCGCCGGCGGCCCAGTCGGGTCGGTTGAGGGCGATGCCGGCAATGACCTGCTCGATCAGCTGGGCGTGCAGCTCGACCCCCGGGCCGGCCGGGTCGAGCGGGCTTGCGCGCAGGTCCGCCAGCCCGGCGGCGGTTGCGCCGATCAGCACGATGTGGCCGGCGACCAGAGTCGGATCGAAATCGCCGGCGAGCACGGCGGCGGCGGACAGGAAGCGCTCGCGCCGCGGGCCGGTGGACCACAGCCAGACCGCCGACGCCGGGTCGGTATCCACTTCGGCCGCGCCGATCTTGACGGCGGCCACGCCGCTGTCGGCGCCAAGGCTCTCGACGCCGCTTGCGCCCGCCGACTTGACCACATAGGTCCCTGCGCCCTGTGCGACGCGCAGCGCCTCGGCAGCCAGCGCGGGCACGATGCGGTCGCCCAGGCGGAACAGCAGCGGCAGGCGGCGGACGACGCCGTCGCTGTCCGGAACGGCGTTCATCGCGCCTTCGCCGCTGGCCGACGCCTGTAGCGCGCCCAGTGCGGTGACGGCTCCGGCGAAGCCGTGCAGCCGGGGCGTCGGGTCGCTGCCGGCAAAGGCGAAGGACCAGCGCTCTGGCAACGTCGCCGCCGACGGACCGCGGCCCAGCGCGAAGCCCAGCACCACCGGCACCGCGCCGATCGCCTCGGCGAAGCGCCGGTCGTGGTCCGGCAGCACGGCGGCGGCCAGGGCCGGGTGCAGCGTTTCCGGCAGCGCCTGCGCGATCTCGTCGGCCATCAGCGCCGGCGATGTGCGGTCGGGTTCGGCGAACACCATGTCGAAGACGACCGTCGCGGCGCCGGCTTGCGCCAGCGTCTCGACCAGCACAGCGAGCCGGTCGCGCGGCCACGGCCACTGGCCCTCGGCGGCCAGGCTGGCATCGTCGATCGCCACGATGCGAACCGGCGCCGCCGTGTAGGGCCGCGGTCGCAGCCGCTGGTAACCGTCGAACACCGCCAGCCGCAGGCTGGCCAGCGGCCCGGGGTCCAGGGCCTTCAACGCCAGCACCCCGACCAGTAGCGCGAGCGGGATCAGCAGGGCGGCGCGTGCGGCGCCGCGTCGGCGCCGCCCGCCTGGGTCGGCCGACGCCGGGCGCGGCATCGGCTACTCGCCGCCGTCCCCGCCGTCGCCGCCGCCATCATCGCCGCCGCCGGAATCGTCGCCGGAATCGTCGTCGCCGGAATCGTCGTCGTCATCGTCGTCGTCGTCGTCATCCTCGGCGTCGTCGTCCTCGGCGTCGAGCGCATCGTCGTCGGCGTCCGAAGGCGTGTCGGTCCCGAACCGCTCGCCGGCTTCCGCCACGAATTCGTCGGTGGTGAACCAGTCGGCCAGCGCTGCCTCGTCGTCGGGACCGAACGGGGCCTGCAGGGCTTCGACCGACTCCGTCGACTCGTCGACGATGGCCAGGAAACCCGGGCCGATGTCGGCGCCGGCGCCGCCGTTGCGCGGGGTCACCCTGACCAGTCCGTCGACGGTGCCGACGACGGTCGCGCCGTCGCGGCGCACGCTGACGATCAGGTCGGTGCCGCGGATGCCGATCGTCGCCGTCGGCGTCTCGATGCTGAGGTTGGAATCCTGGCCGACCGTGCCGGAAATGAACCGCATCGTCCCGGCGCCGAGCGCGAGCACGCCGCCGCTGGCGCCGTTCGGGTCGTAGACGAAGCGGTCGAGGGCGACGCGCGCCCCGCTGCCGAGGCTGAGCTCGGAGGCGTCGGCGAAACGCAGGCGCAGCCCGCCGCCGTCTACCGTCTCGACCAGCTGGTCGGCGAAGACGTCGTCGGCCGAGCGCAATTGGGTGCGGTCGCGGTTCGGGATCTGCCCGTAGGCATCGACCTGCACCTCGACCACGCCGCCGATCTGGGTCTGGGCCCAGGCTGCCTCCGCCGCCATTGCAAAGACGGCCGCAACGACCGCCACGCGCGCCGCATGCCTGCCGCGCCTCCCCAGTGCCGACACCACGACCGCTTCCCTCCGCCGCCCGTCGCCACCGCGAGGTGCGGTGGGCGGCGGCGACTGTAGCAGAACGCCTATTCCGCCGCTTGCGCCGTTTGCGGCTCCGGCTGCCAGCGCAGCACCGGCTTGCGGGCGGCGGCGGTCTCGTCCAGCCGGCGGCGCGGCGCCCGGCGCGGGGCCGCATGGAACGAGGCGGCGTCGCCGGCCTTCGCCCGCTCCGCCAGGCCGCGTGCCGCCTTGATGAAGCGGTCCAGCGCGGCCTTGGTCTCGGTCTCGGTCGGCTCAACCAGCAGCGCGCCGTGCACCACCAGCGGGAAGTAGATGGTCGGCGGGTGGAAGCCCTCGTCGATCAGCGCCTTGGCGAAGTCCAGCGTCGAGACGTCGGTGCCCTTCAGGAAGCTGTCGTCGAACAGCGCCTCGTGCATGCAGGGGCCCTCGAACGACGGGCTCATCACGTCCTTCAGCCGCGCCATCACGTAGTTGGCGTTGAGTACCGCATCCGCCGAGGCCTGGGCCAGCCCGTCGCGGCCGTGGCTGAGCATGTAGGCGAGCGCGCGCACGAACATGCCCATCTGGCCGTGGAATGCCTTCAGCCGGCCCAGCGGCTGCGCGTCGCCTGCGTCGCCGGCCTGCTCGACCACGTCGAAGCCGTCGGCGCCGTGGGTCACCCACGGCACCGGCGCGAATGGCGCCAGCGCGGCCGACAGCGTCACCGGGCCGGCGCCCGGCCCGCCGCCGCCGTGCGGGGTGGAGAAGGTCTTGTGCAGGTTGATGTGCATGGCGTCGATGCCGAGATCGCCCGGCCGGACCCGGCCGACGATGGCGTTGAAATTGGCGCCGTCGCAGTAGAAATAGCCGCCGACGCCATGCACCGCCTCGGCGATCTCGATGATCTCGTTCTCGAACAGCCCGCAGGTGTTCGGGTTGGTGATCATGCAGCCGGCGACGTCGTCGCCCAGCCTGGCCTTGAAGGCGGCGAGGTCGACGCGGCCGCGGGCGTCGGCCGGCACGGCGTCCACCTCGTAGCCGCAGGCGACGGCGGTCGCCGGGTTGGTGCCGTGCGCCGATTCCGGCACCAGCACGCGGCGGCGCGGGTTGCCCCGGGCCTCGTGCGCGGCGCGGATCGCCATCAGCCCGCACAGCTCGCCATGGGCGCCGGCGGCCGGCGACAGCGCCACCGCCGGCATGCCGGTCAGCGTCTTCAGCCAGTGGGCGAGCTGGTCGATCAGCTCGAGCGCGCCCTGCACGGTGGAGACCGGCTGCAGCGGGTGCAGGTCGGCGAAGCCCGGCAGGCGGGCCACCCGCTCGTTCAGCCGCGGATTGTGCTTCATGGTGCACGAGCCGAGCGGGAAGAAGCCGGTGTCGATGCCGAAATTCCACTGGCTGAGGCGGGTGTAGTGGCGCACCACCTGCGGTTCCGACAGGCCGGGCAGGCCGACCGGCCCCTGGCGGCCGAGGCCGCCGAGCCGGTCGCCGGCGAGCGCCGGCTCGGGCCAGTCGACCGCGGTGCGGCCGGGCGCGTCCTGCTCGAAGATCAGCGGCTCGTCCTGGCGCAGGCCGTCGTGGCCGCTGAAGGTGGCGGGCAGCGGCGGTTCGCCTGGCGCGTCGTCCCTGGTCGTGCGGCCCTGGGAGCGGTCCATCACAGCACCTCCTTCAGCGCCGCGGCATAGGCGGCGATGTCCTCGTCGGCATTGGTCTCGGTGGCGGCGACCAGCAGCAGATCGGCCAGGTCGTCGCGGCCCGGCAGCAGGCGCGACACCGGCACGCCGCCGATCACGCCCTTGGCCGCCAGGTCCTCGACCACGGCGGCGGCGGGACGCGGCAGCGACACCGTGAACTCGTTGAAGAAGCTGTCGTTCAGCACCGCGACGCCGGGCACCGCCGCCAGCGCCTCGGCCAGGCGCATGGCGACGGCGTGGTTGGTCAGCGCCAGCCGGCGCAACCCGTCCTCGCCCAGCAGCGACATGTGGATGGTGAAGGCCAGCGCGCACAGCCCGGCATTGGTGCAGATGTTCGACGTCGCCTTCTCGCGGCGGATGTGCTGCTCGCGGGTCGACAGCGTCAGCACGAAGCCGCGGCGGCCGTCGGCGTCGACGGTCTGGCCGCACAGGCGGCCGGGCATGTGGCGGACGTATTTGTCGCGCGTGGCGAACAGGCCGACATAGGGCCCGCCGAAATTGAGCCCGTTGCCGATCGACTGGCCCTCGGCGACGACGATGTCGGCGCCCATCGCGCCGGGCGCCGTGACTGCGCCCAGCGACAGCGCCTCGGTGACCACGGCGACCAGCAGCGCGCCCTTGGCGTGGCAGGCCTCGGCCAGGGCGGCGAGGTCGTGCAGCCGCCCGAACAGGTCCGGCGTCTGCACCACCACGCAAGAGGTGGCGTCGTCGATCCGCGCCGCCAGGTCCTCGCTGCCGCGCGGGTCGGCGGCGACCGGGTCGAGCGCGAAGCCGTCGAAGCGGGCATAGGTCTCGACGATGGCGCGATAGTGCGGATGCAGGCCGCCGCTGAGCACCGCCTTGCCACGGCGGGTGACGCGGTTGGCCATCATCACCGCCTCGGCGCAGGCGGTCGAGCCGTCGTACATCGAGGCGTTGGCCACATCCATCGCGGTCAGCAGCGCGACCTGGCTCTGGAACTCGAACAGGTACTGCAGCGTGCCCTGGGCGATTTCCGGCTGGTAGGGCGTATAGGCGGTCAGGAACTCGCCGCGCTGGATCAGGTAGTCCACGGTCGCCGGCACATGGTGGCGATAGGCGCCGGCGCCGACGAAGAACGGTCCGGCCCCGGCGGCGCGGTTCTTTGCCGCCAGCCGCGACAGGTGGCGCTCGACCGCCAGCTCGGACTGGTGGTCGGGCAGGTCGAGCGGGGCCTTGAGCCGGCCGGCCCGGGGCACGTCGCGGAACAGTGCGTCGACATCGGCGACGCCGATCGCGGCCAGCATCTCGGCCCGGTCGGCATCGGTCAGCGGCAGGTAGCGCATCATTCGCCGTCCGCGACGAAGGCGTCGTAGGCGGCGCGGTCCATCAGCGCGTCGGCCTGCGCCGGCGCGCTCGGCGCGAGTTTCACGAACCAGCCGCCGGCCTCGGCGGATTCGTTGACCAGGCCCGGGTTGTCGGCGAGCGCGTCGTTGACCGCGACGACCTTGCCGTCGATCGGGGCATAGACCTCGCTGGCGGCCTTGACCGACTCGACCACCGCGAGCTCGTCGCCCTGGGCGACGACCTTGCCGACGTCCGGCAGCTCGACGAACACCACGTCGCCCAGTTGCTCCTGGGCGTGGCCGCTGATGCCGACGGTGGCGACGCCGTCGGCGATGGAAACCCACTCGTGATCCTTGGTGAAGCGCATGGCGCGATGCTCCTAGCCTCTGAAATAGCGATGGGGCGTGAACGGAAGGGCGACGACGGCGGCCGGCTGCGGCTTGTCGCGCACGACAAGCTCGACCGCGGTACCGGGTACGGCGTGGGCGGCGGCGACATAGCCCATGGCGACCGGTCCGCCGACCGTGGGGCCGAAGCCGCCGCTGGTGACCTCGCCGATGGCCGGCCCGCCGGGCAGGCGGATCTCGGTGTGCGCGCGGGCCGGCGCGCGGCCCTCCGGCTTGATGCCGACCCGCTTGCGCGGCGGGCCGTCGCGCAGCTGGGCCTGGATCACCGGGGCGCCGGGGAAGCCGCCCTCGGCACGGCGGCGCTTGGTGATCGCCCACACCAGGTCGGCCTCGACCGGCGTGGTGGTCTCGTCGATGTCTGAGCCGTGCAGGCACAGTCCCGCCTCGAGCCGCAGCGAATCGCGCGCGCCGAGGCCGGCCAGCCCGGCCTCGTCCTGCGACAGCAGCGCCTCGCAGAAGGCGACGGCCGTCGCGGCGGGCACCGAGATCTCGAAGCCGTCCTCGCCGGTATAGCCGCTGCGTGTGGCCAGGCAGGGGACGCCGGCGATGTCGACCGCCCGGAACGACATGAAGGTCATCGCCTCGATCCCGGGCGCCAGCCGTGCCAGCACGCTTGCCGCCTTCGGCCCCTGCAGCGCGACCAGGGCGCGGTCGTCGTGCATGGTGGCGCTGCCGACGCCGGCCAGCGCCTGCTGCAGGATGGCGAGATCGGCATGCTTGTTGGCGGCGTTGACCACCGCAAAGAAGCCGGCGTCGCGCCGGGTGATCATCAGGTCGTCGCGGATGCCGCCCTGTGCGTTGGTGAGCAGGGCATAGCGGGTGCGCCCGTCGGCCAGCGCCTGCAGGTCGGCGGTCATCACCCGCTCCAGCGCGGCGATCAGCGCGCCGCTGTCGGGCCCGGCGATGCTGACCTGGCCCATGTGCGAGACATCGAACAGCCCCGCGCTCTCGCGTACCTGGGCGTGTTCCCTGATGATCCCGCCGGCATATTGGATCGGCATCGCATAGCCGGCGAACGGCCCGATGCGGGCGCCGTGGGCGACGTGCAGATCGTGGAGCGGTGTGCGGTTCAGCGCATCGTCGGCCATCGGGTCCTCGCGTGGTCGAACAACGCACCGGGATGGTGCGTCGTCCCCGCTCTGTCCCGAAGACCTGAGAGATTGCCCCGTCGTGCGGCCGGCGGACCGGCCATCGCGTCGGGGTTACCCCGTCGGTGGAGCCGTAACCGGCCCGCTTTCCAGAGTCGCCTCAGCTTGCGGTCCTGGTGCCTGAGAGTTTCCCGGGTGGTTGCTCCTTCGGCGCCGGCCTCGCACGGGGATCCCGCACGGACCGGACTCTCCCGCAAGCCTCATCGGCTGCTGCGACGACCGTAGCCGAGCCGATGGCAAAGTCAATCGGCACGTGCCGCGCCGCGCTGGCGGTGCTGCGCCGGTATGAACCTGGCGCTGCGTTGCCGCGACCCAACGGTGGGGACGGCAACGCAAGGAGCCTGACAATGAGCAGACTGCTGACTTCCCTGGCCCTGGGCGCTGCGGCGCTGGCGGCCTCCGCGGCGGCGCACGCGGAAACGATCGTGCTGCGCGACATCACCACGCCGATCGTGCCGACCCAGGTCCTGGCCGGCGACCGCGAATTCGGCGGCAACGGCCCGCGCATGACCGTCGGCGTCGAGCTGAGCATCGGCCGCGGCGGGCGGGCGATCTTCGCCAACGTCCATTTCACCGCGACCGAGATGGGCGGCGACGGCAGCCGCACCGCGATCGACCCGGCGCCGATCCTGGTCTGGCGATTCGAGGACGACAGCTGCCGGCGGACGGTGGTGGCGATCGAGAGCCAGAGCTTCTCGCTGCTCAGCCACGACAGCGCGCCCGGCTGCGGCCCGTTCGGCTGCGGCCTGATCGCCGGGCCGGGCCAGTCGATCGAGGACGGCGGCCTGGTGCTGCCTGTCGTACCGCAGAATCCTGGCCCGGTCGCGACCGTCACCCTGCTGGGCGACACCACCGGCGACGACATCTCGACCGACTCCAACCCGAGTGGCGACACCTCGATCCGCGCGATCCGGTTCAACCCGATCGACGTCAGCTTCGCGCCGGGTCTCGGCTGCGGCTGAGGGGGCGACCCGGCCCGGGCGGGCCGCGCGGACCCGGCCTCGTGCCGGCCGCGCGGCCTGTCGGCCTATTCCCAGACCGTCAGGCGGTCGGCGGCTGGCACGAAGGACGCGGCATATTGCCTGGCCCGCGCCTCCAGCAGCCGCCGGCGGCCGTCGCGACCGCGGGTGGAGAGCACCGTGCAGACGCCGACCCGCCGCCGCCAACCCTTCGCGAACGCCTCGGTCGCGGCATCGCTGGCCGCGATCTCGGCCGGGACCGCATGGAAGTCGCGGCGCCGCGTCGGCCACAGCCGCGCATGCCGCACCAGGATCCGGCGCGGATTGCGCAGCGGGTCGAGCAGTTCGGCCAAGGCGTCGACGAAGGCCGCCTCGTCGTGGCGGGTACCGCCGTCGACCCGGCAGATCCGGCGCCGGCCGTCGGCGCCGACGACGACCGCGAGCCGTTCGCGCGGCGTGTGCAGGACGCCGGCAGCGGCCAGGCCGTCGAGCACGGCCTCGCCGATCTGGCGCAGGTGCCGGCCCGGCGAGCCGGCGGTGACCAGGCGGCCGATGCGCCGGCCGTTCCAGGCGATGCCGCCGGCGACGCAGACCAGTCCGAACAGTACCGCGTTGGTCTCGCCGACGATGTCGGCGACGTCCGGCGTGAACTGGACCACGTAGAGCAGCCATAGCAGCAGCGGCGCGAACAGCGCGGCGATCCCCTGGTTCCAGACCAGGCGCGGGCCGGTCGGCGGCCGCGTGCGCAGCGCCTCGGCCGGCCGCTGCATCCGCATCGCGCCGCCGACCGACTGGCGCCAGGCCGCGGCGATCGCCGGCCGGTCGGCCGCGCGGGCGAGCATCAGCCGGTTGACCCTGGCCACCGCCGCCGCATCCCACACGGTCTCGTCGATGCCGAGCCTGGCGATGCCGTTGCTGACCGCGAACGGCGGGGCGTGGCCGACGGCGGAGAACACCTTGAAGCGCTGCGCGATCGTCTGCGCATCGCGGCCCAGCCTGGAGGGCGCGGCGGCCAGCACGCCCTCGGCCTCGATCTCCTCGTGCGGGGTCTCGAAGCGGTCCCAGGCGCTGTCGGCGGTCCGCGCCAGGAGCAGGTCGGGCGGGATGATCGTCGCCAGATGCCAGATCGCGGCGGTCTTGTCGGGATTGCCCGGCTGGCGGCGGATCGCACGGCCGCGCATCTGGTTCGACAGCATGGAGCTGCGGACCGAGGTCGCCAGCACCAGGCTGTTGATCGACGGCGCGTCCCAGCCCTCGCCGAGCAGCGCGGCGGTGCCGACCAGGCAGCGCAGCGTGCCGGCCTCGAGCAGCCGGGTCATCGTCGCCAGCCGCGCGCCGCGGCGCCCGTCCTCGACCTCGACGCTCAGCCAGTCGGGCAGGGCGGGCAGCGGACGCAGCGCGATCTCGTCCGGGCGCATGCCGGCCCGCGCCGCCGCGGCCAGGACGGCGTCCGCGACCGCGGCACGGACCACGACCAGGCTGCCGGTGACCAGCGCCGTCTCGACCTTGTCGGTCAGCTCGGTCGCGATCATGCGGCGCAGGATCGGACCGGCGCCGATTCCGTCCGCGCTCTCGGCGTCCGGCCGGCGCAGCGCGTCGGCGCGGATCGAGTCGGTCAGTACGACCATGCGCAGCGCCGGGCCCAGCGCGTCATACTCCTCGTGCGCGATCTCGACCGTCGCCTCGATGCGGGCGGTGCTGCGGGTCAGCGCGCGCGCCAGCGGCTCGTCCCTGTTCAGCCGCACCTTGCGCCGCGACAGCCCGCCGATGGCGCGCAGATCCGCCGCCAGCGCCTTGTCGAGGCCGTCGGGCAGCGGCACGCCGAGGTCGCCGTCGAGCACCGCCTGCAGCAACGCCGTCAGGTTGCGCGGCGCGGGCGGCGGCACCGCGGCGGCATCGGCGCCGAGCAGGTCGGCGACGCCCGGCGGCACCGCCTGTCCGTTCGCCTGTGCGGCAATCGCGAGTGCACCCAGCAGTTCCGGCCGGCTCAGGGCGTCGTCCGCGACATCCTTCGCGGCGGAGAGCCACGGGTGGCCGGCGACCGCGGCGGCCAGCTCCGGCCGGGTCGCCCAGCGTTCGACCAGGGCCTGGCTTTCGCGGGCAAAGGTCTCGAAAGCGCCGATCTCGACCGGCTTCGGGAAGCTGAACCAGACGAAGTCCTGGTGCGGGCACAGGTCGCCCTGGCGAACCAGCTCCGGGATCGAGATCTCGGCGTCGATCGGCCCGCAGACCGCCTCGTAGCGCTCCCACTCGGCCGCGTCGACGTCGTAGGGCGGCGTCGCGGTCAGGCTGACGATGTGGAAGTCCTTGCGCGTCTTGCGCAGGTGGCGGACCAGCACCTGCAGGCTGTCCCACCAGGCCTTGCGCAGGTGATGCGCCTCGTCCAGCACCAGCGTGGCGACGCCTGCCCGGCTCAGCGCCCGCAGCAGCCCGCCGTCCACCGGTCCATCGCCGGCGCCGTCATCGCCGGCTTCCTCCGGTGCGGTCGCGAGTTCGCCGTCGTCTTCGTCCTCGGTCTCGTCAGCCTCTGCCGCCTCGTCCGTCTCCGCGACGGCGACGCCGGACAGGGCGGCGTGAACGGACTGGTAGGTGGACGAGGTCAGCCAGCCCGGCGCGGCGAGGTCGTGACCGACGCCGGCGAGCCAGTCTTCCCGCTCCGACCGGAACATGCCGGCCAGCCGCTGCAGCCACTGGTCGCGGATTGCCAGCGACGGCGACAGCACCAGCGCCGGCCGCTCAAGCCGGCGCACCACCTCCAGCCCGATCAGGGTCTTGCCGGCACCGGGCGCGGCGACCACGTGCAGCCGGCGGTCGTCCATGTGGCCGGCCAGCTCGTCGATCAGCCGTTGCTGGTAGCCGCGCCAGATGCCGCGGAAGCCGAATTCGGGGATCGCCGGCTTCGCCTTGTCCCCGTTCGCGGAGATGTCCGCGCCGTCGCTGTCGGCCGCGGTCTCGGTCAACGACGCTATTTCTTCAGCTTCGGGTCGAGTGCGTCGCGCAGGCCGTCGCCCAGCAGGTTGAAGGCCAGCACGGTGATCAGGATGGCGACGCCGGGGAAGGTGACGATCCACCAGTCGCCGGACAGTACGAATTCGCGCGCGTCGGCCAGCATCGCGCCCCATTCCGGCGTCGGCTTCTGCGCGCCGAGGCCGAGGAAGCCCAGCGCCGCGGCATCGAGGATGGCGGTGGAGAAGCCCAGCGTCGCCTGCACGATCAGCGGCGGCGCGCAGTTGGGCAGCAGCGTCACCAGCATCTGGCGCAGGTCGCCGGCGCCGGCGATGCGCGAGGCGGTGACGTAATCCTTCGACTTCTCGGTGATCACCGCGGCGCGGGTCAGGCGCACATAGTGGGGCAGCACGACGATGGCGACCGCGACGACGGCGTTGAACAGGCCCGGACCGAGGATGGCGACGATGGCGATCGCCAGCAGCAGCGACGGCAGTGCCAGCATGATGTCCATCAGCCGCATGATCGCGACGTCGGTGATGCCGCGGTAGTAGCCGGCGACCAGGCCGAGCACGATGCCGACCGTGGCCGACAGCCCGACCACGACGAAGCCGATCAGCAGCGAATAGCGCGCGCCGTGGATGACGCGCGAGAGGATGTCGCGCCCGGTGGCGTCGGCGCCGAGCAGGAACCGGCTGTCGCCGCCCTCCAGCCAGACCGGCGGCGCCTTGGCGAAATCGCGGAACTGGGTGTCGTAGTCGAACGGCGCGATCAGGTCGGCGAACACCGCGGCGAAGGCGACCAGCCCGATCACGATCAAGGCGCCGACCGCACCCTTGTTGCGGCTGAAGTCGTGCCAGAAGGCGCGCAGCGGGTGCGGCGGCGCCGAAGGCCCCCGGGCCGGGACCGCCGCTGGATCCGTGATGGTGGGCTCGCTCACCGCCATCGCGGCAACAGGCCACGCCCGGCGCAGAGCGTCAATCCTCAAGTCGGGTGGCACGAAGGCGGGTGGCGGAAATCCGGGCGGGTTTCCGGCTCACATCGCCGGCGGCGCGATCCTCCGCGCGCGGCAGGCGGCGGTGACGGTGTTGCGCAGCAGGCAGGCGATGGTCATCGGGCCGACCCCGCCGGGCACCGGCGTGATCGCGCCGGCCACCTCGGCTGCCTCGTCATAGGCGACGTCGCCGACCAGTCGGGTCTTGCCCTCGCCCT
Source organism: Alphaproteobacteria bacterium (assembly GCA_041396705.1). Taxonomy (NCBI): domain Bacteria; kingdom Pseudomonadati; phylum Pseudomonadota; class Alphaproteobacteria; species Alphaproteobacteria bacterium. Next base: position 45,087 of record JAWKYB010000005.1, on the reverse strand, counting down.
TGTCGGGCGCCGGCACCCGGTTGATGCCGACGTCGATCACGGTGGCGCCGGGCTTGATCCAGTCGCCGCGGATCATCTGCGGCCGGCCGACGGCGGCGACCAGGATGTCGGCGTTGCGGCATTCGCCGGGCAGGTCGACCGTCTTCGAGTGCGCGACGGTGACGGTGCAGCTTTCGCCCAGCAGCAGGGCCGCCATCGGCTTGCCGACGATGTTGGAGCGGCCGACGATCACCGCGCGCTTGCCGGCCATGGCGCCCAGCCGGTCGCGCAGCAGCAGCAGGCAGCCCAGCGGCGTGCACGGCACCAGCGCGTCGGCGCCGGACCACAGCCGGCCGGTGTTGATGGCGTGGAAGCCGTCGACGTCCTTGGCCGGGTCGATGGCGTCGAGCACCGCCTGGGCGTCGATCTGCTTCGGCAGCGGCAGCTGGACCAGGATGCCATGCACCGCCGGGTCGGCGTTGAGCTGGCGGACCAGCGCCAGCAGCGCGTCCTGGCCGGTGCTCTCGGGCAGCCGGTGCTCGAACGAGTGCATGCCGACCTCGACGGTCTGCTTCGCCTTGCTGCCGACATAGACCTGGCTGGCCGGGTCGTCGCCGACCAGCACGACGGCCAGTCCGGGGGTCAGTCCGTGATCGTCGCGCAGCCGGTCGACCGCGCCGGCGACCCGGGTGCGCAGGCCGGCCGCGAAGGCCTTGCCGTCGATTATCGCTGCGGTCATCGGTCCTCCCCCTCGGCGCGCCAGCGCGCGATCCGTTCCATCAGCTCGGCCGGGTCGCCGCGCACCAGCACCAGCTTGTTGCGGTCGTGCGCGCCGCCAACGATCTCCAGCGCCGACTTCGGCAACCGCCACGTCTTGGCCAGCAGCGCCAGCAGGGCGGCGTTGGCCGCACCCTCGACCGGCGGCGCGGCGACGCTCGCCTTCAGCGCCGGCCCGGACGGACCGTCGACGATCGCGCGGTGGATTGCCTGTGTTTTCGCCCGCGGCGTCAAGCGGACGGCGACAGTGACGCCGTCCTTGGCTGGTCCAATCGGGCCGGATCGGCCCATCGGATCGGCCGGCCGCGCGAACTCAGGTGACCCAGTCGATGTAGTTGTTGGCGATCAGCCGCTGGACCAAATAGAGGATCAGCACCAGCACCAGCGGCGACAGGTCGATGGCGCCCATATTGGGCAGGATCCTGCGGATCGGCCGCAGCACCGGCTCGGTCAGCGCATAGAGCGAGCGATAGACCGTCGCCACGAACTGGTTGCGCATGTTGACCACGCCGAAGGCGACCAGCCAGCTCAGCACCACCCAGACCAGCAGGATGATCCAGATCACGTTGATGGCGAACAGGACGACGTCGAGGATGGTCTTCATCGGGCGGTTTCGGCTCCGGGCACGCGGTGCTGCTGCAGGCGTGCCCCGCACCCGGAATGCGCCGGGCGGCACGCGGCACGAACCCTAGCGTCGCCCCGGTGACGGCGCAAGCGCCGCCGCCCGCCCCGGGTGTCGCGGTCCCACGGCCGGCGGTTGCCGGCCACATACGCTTGACAGCCAACCCCGCTTGCCCCATCTATCCGCCGCCGGACGTGCCCCACGGGCGCCTCCGCCGGTTGGGGCCGTAGCTCAGTTGGGAGAGCGCTACGTTCGCAATGTAGAGGTCAGGGGTTCGACTCCCCTCGGCTCCACCAATCAGATCAAGCACGTGTCGTCGGCGTAGCGGGCCCATCTGCGGCTCAGCAATCGAATGAGAGTCGCTGTCGCGCCGCGGATCGCGGTCATGGTCGTGTCGTGGCGGCCCCGGTGTTGCGCACCGCGTGCACGGCCGGCGGCCACATGCGAAGCGCCGATGCCGGGCTCGCCATCGGGAACGGATGCAACGGACGGCGTGGCCCGGGCTCCCGCCGGCCGTGCTAGCCGGGAAACAGGGTGATCCCGCCGTCGACGCGCAGGACCTGGCCGTTGATGAACCGGGCGCCGGGGCCGGCGAGGAAGGCGACGGCATCGGCGATCTCGTCCGGTTCGGCATAGCGGACCAGGGACTTGCCGACCTTCATCTTCTCGGGATCGACGGTGCGGGTGGCTTGGAACCGGGCCGACTTGGTCGGCCCCGGGCTGACCGCGTTGATCCGCACCCCCTCGGTCAACAGTTCCTTGGCCAGGCAGCGGGTGTAGTGGACGACGGCGGCCTTCAGCGTCGAGTACACCACCTCGGGCGAGCAGCCGAGGTGGGCGGCGGCCGAGGCGATGTTGATCACGCAACCGCGGCCGGCGGCGACCATCGGCGGGATGAAGGCCTGGCAGACCAACATGGTGCCGATCAGGTTGTTCTCGGTCAGCACCTTGATGTCCTCGAAGGCGATCCCGAGGCCGGTGTTGGGGTCGGGCTTGCCGCCCTTGGCGCCGATGTCGCCGCCGGCGCAGTTGACCAGGATCTCGACCTGACCGAGCGCGGCTTCGATCTCGGCCTTCATCCGCGCCACCGCCGCGGGGTCGCCGATGTTGCCGGTGACTGCGGTCGAGCGCACGCCCAGGGTCGCGAAGCGCGCGGCGACCTCGTCGAGGTCGCGGGCCTCGCCGTACTTGGCGGGCGCCAGCGGGTCGATGTCGTGCAGGGCGACGTCGGCGCCATGCTCGGCGAGCCGGCGGGCCATGACGTTGCCCAGGCCGCGGCCGGACCCGGTGACGAAGGCGATCTTGCCGGCAAGCGGCTTTGTCATGCGGCGTTCTCCATTGGCATCAGGCCGAGCGCGCGCATGTTGGCGGCACTGCGGCGGATCATGGCGAGCTCGTAGTCGACCAGGGCGCTATCCTCGCCCCGCTCCCACGGGGTGCGATAGTCGGCATCCTCGGGCAGCCGGTTGTGCCGGGCGGCGGCGAGACAGGCCGCGAGCGCGCGCGCATCCTTCGCCGGATAGCCGTTCCACCAGTCGGCGGTGAACAGGCGGACGTGGCGGGCCTCCAGTGCGCCCGGCTCCAACGCGGCGGGCAGCTCGTCGTGATGCGCGCCGAGGATGGCGACCATCTCGCCATACGGCACCGCGCCGTCGCCGATCGCACAGCGGATCAGGCGGAACCCCTGGTCGGTGAACTGGACCCGATAGTCCTTCAGGTGGCAGTAGCGCACCCACGGCGCCACCGCGCGGGTGAAGTCGATGGGCGCCTCGGCGACCGGGAAGGTGTTGCCCATGTCGAAGCACAGTCCGACGCTCGGGCCGGCCTCGGCACAGAAGGCGACCAGCTCGGCGCTGGTGAAGTCCTGGTGATTCTCGATCGCCAGGGTGATCCCGGCGTCGGCCGCCACCGGCGCCCAGCGGGCGAGACCGGCGCGGACGTCGGCGACGATCGCCGGCCATTTGTCGCCCTGGGCGTTGCGGTCGCCGCACAGGACGCGGCTCAGCGCGAAGCGCATCAGCGTGGCGTCGAGCAGGCGCGCCGCGCGGAACGCGTGCTCGACCGACCCCATGGTGAGGCCGGAGCTGACGATCGGACGGATGCCGAGACCGGCGAGCTCGTCGCGCAGCGCCCGCAGCTCGTCGTCGGTGAGTGCCGTCAGCCAGGGCTCGAAGATCTCGAGCACCTCGGCCTTCAGTTCGCGGGCGATGGCGATGAAGCCGCGCAGCCCGCGTCCGTCCGGGTTGGCCCGCGGCGTGCCGTGGCCCTGCAGGCCGAGATGATAGGTGAGCCCGTAGGGGTTCAGTCCGACGTGGAGGCGCATGGGCGAAGGTCCTTGGTCTTTCGTATCCGGGCCGCGGGACGGCGGTGCATCAGCGGATGCCGGCGTCGACGACGATCGACTGCTTGGTGATCATCCGGCTGTCGTCGGCAGCCAGGAACAGGGCGGCGCGGGCGATCTCGTCGCCGAGCAGCGTGCGCTTCAGGCACTGGCGGGCGACCATGGCGGCGACCGACTCCTCGGTCGGGTACCACAGCCGGCGCTGGCGCTCGGTCATCACCGCGCCGGGTTCGATGGCGTTGACCCGGATGTTGTCGTCGCCGAAGGCGCGCGCCAGGCTGCGGGTCAGCCCCAGCACAGCCGCCTTGGCAGTGGCGTAGGCCACCATCTCGTCGGCGCCGTGGCGCCAGGCGATCGACGACAGGTTCACGATCGAGCCGTAGCCGAGGCGGCGCATCTGGGCGTGCACTGCCTGGGCAGCGAAGAACTGCGGCCGCAGGTTCACGGCCATCGAGGCATCCCAGTAGTCGGGCGAGACCGCGTCGGCCTTGTGGCGCTCGTCGTTCGCGGCGTTGTTGATCAGGACCGAGATCGGGCCGAGGTCGGCGCCCGTCGTCTCGATGGTGCGCTGCAGCGCCGCGATGTCGGTGATGTCGCATGCGCGGAAGCAAGGCCGGTGGGCGGCGTCGGCGAGCGCGTCCGCCAGCGCCTGCCCGGCCTCGACCTGGATGTCGAGGAAGACGACGCGGGCCGCGTTGGCGGCGAAGGCGCGCACGATGTCGGCGCCGATGCCGCTGGCGCCGCCGGTGACCAGCACGACCCGGCCGGCGAGACTGGGATATCGGGCGAAGGTCATTGCGGCGGCCTCAGATCAATTGCCGCGTGTCGGGGTCGAAAAGGCAGGCATGGGCCATGTCGACGGCCAGCGCCACCGTCTCGCCCGTGGCCGGCGCATCGTCGGGCGGGAAGCGGCCGACGATCTCGCGGTCGGCGAGCCGCATCACGGCGATGGTCTCCGAGCCGGTGGGCTCGACCACTTCCACCGGCGCGTCGAGACGCGCCATGCCGGGCTTGCGCGCGCGGCCCTCGGCGTCGAAGCGGCTGAGGTGCTCGGGGCGGACGCCGAGAATCACCCGGCGCCCCGGCGCGATGTCGGCGCGCCGGTGCAGCGGCAACGCGATCCGCGTGCCGCCGGGGCCGGGGAAGGCGGCCGCGGCCACGCCGTCGGCGCCCTCGATCTCGGCCTCGATGAAGTTCATCGACGGCGAGCCCATGAAACCGGCGACGAACATGTTGGCCGGCCGGTTGTAGACGGCCTGGGGCACGTCGAACTGCTGCAGGCTGCCCTGATGCATCACCGCGATGCGCGACGCCAGCGTCATCGCCTCGACCTGGTCGTGGGTGACATAGATCGTGGTCTTGCCGATGCGCTGGTGCAGTTTCTTGATCTCGGTGCGCATCTCGACGCGCAGCTTGGCATCGAGGTTCGAAAGCGGCTCGTCGAACAGGAACAGCAGCGGGTCGCGGACCAGGGCGCGCCCCATGGCGACGCGCTGGCGCTGGCCGCCGGACAGCTGGCCCGGCTTGCGGCCGAGCAGCGCCTCGATCTGCAGAAGCTGGGCGACGCGGGCCAGCGCCGCCTGCTGCTCCGCCTTGCCGACGCCGCGGCACTGCATGCCGAACAGCATGTTCTCGCGCACGGTCATCGTCGGATAGAGCGCGTAGGACTGGAATACCATGGCGATGTCGCGGTCCTTCGGCGGCACCGAGTTGACCAGGCGGTCGCCGATCCGGATCTCGCCTGAGGTCACGCTCTCCAGGCCGGCGATCATGGCGAGCAGGGTCGACTTGCCGCAGCCCGACGGGCCGACCAGCGCGATGAACTCGCCGGTTTCGGCCTCAAGGTCGATGCCCTTCAGCACTTCGACCTGGCCGAAGCGCTTGCGCAACGCATGGACGGTCAGCGAGGACATGTCGCGCGCTCCGCGCCGGCGGTCGGTCCCGCCGCCGGTCCGGCGATACCCAGCCGCACAATTGCCATGGAGGGCAGCGCCGCGATGCTGCGCGCGGCGACGGCAGGGTGTGAGCCCGTCACTTGATCGCTCCCTGGGTCAGGCCGCGGACGAAATACTTGCCGCCGAAGAAGTAGATCAGCAGCGGCGGCAGCGCGCCGATCAGCACGGCGCCGCTCATCACATCGTAGTCGCGGACGTTGGTTCCGTTGGTCGACAGCGCGACCAGGGCGGCCGTGATCGGCTGCTCGGCGCCGGAGGTGAAGACGACGGCGTAGAGGAACTCGTTCCAGATGCCGGTGAACTGCCAGATCACGGTGACGATCAGGATCGGCGGCGACAGCGGCAGCACGATCCTGCGCAGGATGCGCCAGAAGCCGGCGCCGTCGATGCGCGCCGCCTTGATCAGGTCGTCCGGGATCGACAGGTAGTAGTTGCGGCAGAACAGCGTGGTGAACGAGATGCCCTGTACCACGTGGACCAGGATCAGCCCGTAGGTGGTGTTCGACAGCCCGAGGTTGCCCAGGATGAAGGCCCACGGCATCAGCGCGATCTGGCCGGGCATGAACACGCCGAGCAGCATGCAGGTGAACAGGATCTCCGAGCCGCGGAACCGCCACTTGCTGAGGATGTAGCCGTTGATCGCGCCGACCGCGGTCGAAAGCAGCGTCGCCGGCACGGTCATCTTCAGCGAGTTCCAGAAGTTGGCCTGCATGCCCTCGCACCGGCCGCCGATGCAGTAGCTCGACCACGCCCGGCCCCAGGCGTCGAAGTTGAAGCTGCGCGGCCAGGCGATCAGGCCGTTCGCGGCGATCTCGTCGAGGTCGCGGAACGAGTTGAGGACCACCACGACCAGCGGCAACAGGTAGTAGACGGCGAAGACGCCGAGGATGCCGTAGATGACGATGCGGGTGACCAGCCTGCGGCGTCGGGCGGCCGCAGCGTCCGGATCCCATTCGTCGGCCAGGGCGGCGTCGATGGTCGCGTCAGCCATGGCCGCTGTCCCGCCGGCGTCGCCAGACCAGCCAGATCGAATACGGCACCAGCACCACGGCCAGCGCGAGCAGGATCATGATCGCGGCGGCGGCGCCCTCGGCGATCTGGCCGCGCTGGAACATCAGGTCGTAGACGTAGATCGCCGGGAAGGTGGTGGCGATGCCGGGGCCGCCGCCGGTCAGCGCGACGACCAGGTCGAAGGTCTTGATCGCGAACTGCAGCAGCACCACGACGACGGCCAGGAAGATCGGGCCGATGCCCGGCAGGATGACCTTGCGGTAGAGCCGCCACGAACTGGCGCCGTCGATCCGCGCCGCCTTGACGATGTCGGGGTCGACCGCGCGCAGCCCGGCCAGGAACAAGGCCATCGCGAAGCCCGAGGCCTGCCACATGCCGGTGACCACGATGACGTAGAGCGCCCAGTCGCGGTCGGTGGCCGGCGCGAACTCGAACTCGGACCACCCCAGCGCGCGGACCAGGAACTGGATGCCGCTGTCCGGCGCGTAGAGCCAGCTCCACACCGTGCCGGTGACCACGAACGATACCGCCAGCGGATAGAGATAGATGGTGCGCCAGAAGGATTCGGCGCGGATGCGCTGGTCGATCAGGATGGCCAGCAGCAGGCCCAGCGCCAGCGACAGGATCACGTAGAAGCCGGAGAAGACGAACAGGTTGGTGTAGGCGATGTTCCAGCGCCGGTTCGCCCACAGCGACTCATAGTGCTCGAACCCGACCAGGTCGTAGGTCGGCAACAGCGACGAGTTGGACAGCGAGATGTAGGCGGTCCAGCCGGTGAAGCCGAAGACGTAGACGAAGCTCGCGACCAGCGACGGCGCCAGCACGAGGAACGGCACCCAGCCTGCCATGCGCGCGCCCAGCGCAGGCCGCGCGCCCGGCGTGCGGGCGCCGATGTCCGGAGCCGTTGCCGATACCGCCATGCCGCCGATCCCGCAGACGCGCCGTCCGCGCACGATGGTGCGCGGACGGCAGTCCCTCGGCGGATCCTACATCTGCGCCTCGACCGAGTCGGCCATGAGGTTGGCCGCTTCCTCGGCCGACATGTCGGTGTTCACGAACTCGGTGATCACCTCCATCATCGCGCCGCGGAATTTCTGCAGCACCGTCATGTTGTGCGCCATCGAGCGGACCAGGGTGCCGGCTTCGATCGAGCCCTGCAGTTCCTGCTGCGACAGCTGCTGGCACGGGTTGAAGCCCTCGGACAGGTCGACATCGAGCCGGGCCGGGATCGAACCCTTGGCCTGGTTGAAGATGGTCTGGAATTCCGGCGACAGGATGGTGCTGGCGAGCAGGCGCTGGCCCTCGACATAGTCGGGGTCCGACTGCTGGAAGAACACCACCGAATCCGAATTCAGGATGAAGCCGGCGCCGTCCCAGTCGGTCGGGGCCTGGGCGCAGGTGTAGTCGGTGCCGTACTCGAAGCCGGCGGCGGTCAGCACGCCGACCTCCCAGTCGCCCATGATGAAGAACACCGCGTCGCCGTTGCCCATCATGTTCGATGCGGTGTCGTAGTCGCGGCCGGCGATGCCCGGGTCCATGTACTCGGTGACCATCTTCCGCCACTGCTCGAACGCGGCGATCATGGCGTCGGAGCGCATGGCGTCGACGTCGGCCTCGACGAAGGCGGCGCGATAGAGATCGATGTCCATGCCGTAGACCACCACCTCGAAGCTGGTGGCGTCGGTCCAGTCCTCGCTGAGATGGGCCAGGCAGGTGATGCCGGCGGCGACCGCCTTGTCGCAGGCGGCGTTGAAATCGGCCCACGTCTGCGGCATCGCCTCGATGCCGGCGCGCTCCATCGCGCCGACGTTGGCCCACAGCCAGTTGATGCGGTGGATGTTCATCGGGGCGGCGACCCAGTGCCCGTCGGGCTTCATCACCGGGAACAACTCGGGCGCAACCACGTCCTCCCAATGCTCCGCGGCGGCGAGGTCGTCGAGATTGGCGGTCATGCCGGTCTCGTTCCACTCGGCGATCTCGGGGCCCTTGAGCTGGACCGCGGCCGGCGCGTTGCCGGCGATGACGTCGGCGCGCAGCTTGGCGAGCGTGTTGGCGGTGTGGCCGGCGATGGCGGTCTGTTCCCAGATGCCGCCCGCGGCCTCGAACATCTCGCCGAGCTTGGCGATGGCGGCGGCATCGGAACCGGTCGCCCACTGGTGCAGCATCAGCACCCGCGGCTCGGCATTGGCGGTGGCGGCGAGCAGGACGGCGGTCGCACAGCCCAGGCTGGCTGTCGGCAGAAGTCGCATGGGTTTCCCTCCCTCCATGGCCCGGATCCCGACCGTCGATCGACGGCCCGCGGCCCTGTTCTTGCTTGCCGCGCACATGTTGGGTTGGAACCCGGTTGGAATTTGTTCTATTATGAACTTATTCCCCTGTCAATTGCACCATGTCGGCCGATGAGCGTTCATGAATGAACTAAGTGGCTTGCTGACCGGCCGCGACGGCGACGGCCCGCCGGCGCGGATCGTGCGCGCGCTGAGCGAACGCGGCGCGCTGAGCGCCGGCCAGATCGTGCGCATCACCGGGCTGGCCAAATCGACCGTGTCGGTGGCGCTGGCCGAGCTGCGCCGGCAGGGCGTGATCGTCGACGCCGCCGCCAGGGGTGGCGGCCGCAGCCAGGTCGGACGGCCGGCAACCCGGGTCGTCCTCAATCCGGAGGCGGGCACCTGCATCGGCGTGCAGGTCGGCCTGGACTTCATCCAGGCCATCGTCGCCGATGTCAGCCATGCGATCCTGGCCAACGAGAAGATGTCGCTGCCGCACGACTTCACCACCGCCCAGGCGGTGGCGGCGACGGAGGCGCTGTGCGCGCGCGCCTATGCCGCCGCCGGCCTCGGCAGCCCATTGACGCAGGCGAACCTGCTGGGCGTCGGGGTCGCCGTCGCCGGTCCGATCGACCCGCGCAGCGGCCGGGTCTATCGGTCGAGCATGGTGCCGACCTGGGCCGGCATCGACATCCCCGCCCTGTTCGCGCCGATCTTCGGCCGGCCCGTGCTGACCGACAACGAGAGCAACTGCGCGGCGATCGCGGAGATGATGTGGGGCGCAGCCTCCGGCCACGACGACTTCGTCTTCTTCAAGATGGAGAACGAGGGCATCGGCGGGGCGGTGGTCAACGGCGGGCGCATCGTCTCCGGCGTTGCCGGCGCCGGCGGCGAGTTCGGCCACATCTGCATCGAGCCCGACGGCGACCTGTGCCGCTGCGGCAACCGTGGCTGCCTGGAGCTCTATGCCGGTTTCGGCCGGGTGTTGCGGCTGGCCGAGACCCGGTTCGGAAGGCATGCGCGCATCGACGAGGTGATCGCGATGGCGCGCCAGGGCGACGTCGGCTGCCGCCGCCTGATCGCGGACACGGCAGCCGTCGCCGGGCGCGGCCTCGGCATCATCGGCACCGTGGTCAACCCCGGCCTGATCGTGGTCGGCGGCCGGCTGGCCAAGGCCGGCGACCTGCTGCTCGACCCGCTGACCGAGAGCTACGACCGCCACACCCTGATCAAGCGCGACGCGGTCCCGCCGGCGGCACAGACCCGCATCGTCTGCGGCGCATTGATCGACAACGACTCCTGCCTCGGCGCCGTCGGCATGGTGCTCAGGCACAACGGCAGGCTGGCCTGACGCCGCCGGGGCGCGTGGCGGAACGGCCCCGACCGGCCCGCGCCGTTTCCAAAATCGCTTTGCGCTGGTCCGGTCAGGCCGCATTGTTGCGGCTGGGCACGACAAGGATAAGGGGATGCCCGCCCCACAGGATGGAGGAGGAAACGCCGTGCAGCGAACAACCGCACTGTGCGTTGCTGCCGCAGCCATGGCGATCGCGCCGGGCGCAGCGACTGCCCAGGAAGTCATCGAGCTCTGGCATCCGTTCACGCTCGAGACCGACATGATCTATCCCGGTGTCGAACAGTTCAACGCCTCCCAGAGCGAATACGTGGTCGAGGCGCGCATCGTGCCCGGCCCCGACATCGCGACCGAACTGGTCAAGGCGATCGCCACGGGCTCGGTGCCCGACCTGGTCACCATCGACAATCCGCTGGTGCCCAGCTTCTCCGCCGAAGGCACGCTGGAGGACCTGACCGACCTGATCGCCGCCTCCGACGCCATCGACCCCGCGGTGTTCTTTCCCGGCCCGATGAACTCGGTCACCTGGGACGGCCGCTACTACGGCGTGCCGCGCGACGCCAACACACTGGCGCTTTACTACAATGTCGACATGTTCCGTGCGGCCGGCCTCGATCCCGACAACCCGCCGGCCACATGGGACGAACTCAAGCAGGCCGCGCGAGCGCTGAACGATCCGGACCACAACGTCTACGGTCTCGCCTACAGCGCCTACAACAGCGAGGAAGGGCCGTTCCAGTGGCTGCCGTTCCTCTACCAGAACGGCGGCTCGATCACCGACCTGGCCTCGCCGGAGGCGGTCGAGGCGCTCGAATTCTGGAAGAGCTTCATCGACGAGGGCCTGACCTCGCCCGACGTCATCAACATGCGCCAGTACGAGGCGACCAACACCTGGAAGGCGCAGAACGCGGCAATGGTCGTCGGCGGGCCCTGGGAGCTGCCGAAGATCGACCAGGAAGCCCAGTTCGAGTGGCGGGTGGCGCTGCTGCCGGTGCGCGGCGACGGCAAGGACATCCACGCCTCCTCGCTCGGCGGCTTCGACTATGTCATTCCGGCCGGCGCCGACCATGTCGAGGGCGCGTTCCAGTTCATCGAGTTCATGTCGGTGCCGAAATTCCTCGACATCGCCTGGCCGTCCGGCCGTCTGGCGCCGATGACCACGATCACGGTTGCCGACCCGCAATGGCCGCAGGCCTATGCGGTGTTCCGCGAGCAGCTGGCCAGCGCGCGGGCGCGCGGGCCGCATCCGCGCTGGCCGGAGATCTCGCGGCCGCTGGCGATCGCGCTGCAGGAAGCGCTGACCGGCACCAAGACCGCGGCCGAGGCGCTGCAGGGCGCGCAGGACGCGATCGCGCCGATCCTGGCCGAGCAGCCGCTGCCGGATACGGTGCAGTAGCACGGCCGCAAGGGCGGGAGGCAGGCGCGCCGCGCGCAGGCCTCCATCCCGCGCCGGACCGGGCGGGACGACCCGCGATCCGTCCGCTGCGCCTGTCGCGACAGCCGGCACCGCCCAACGTCACACGACCGCTTGATTGCCGAGGCCGATGGCGCACAAACGCTCGCCCCTGCTTTACCTGTTCCTGGCGCTGCCGGTGGGCTACCTGGTGGTGCTGGTCGGCTTTCCCATCATCTACAACCTGATGATGAGCGTGCAGGACGTGAAGCTCGGCAACATCGCCTCGCTGTCGCGTCCGTTCGTCGGCATCGACAACTACCTGACCGCCGTCGACGACCCGATCTTCCGCGGCGTGTTCCTCAACTCGATCATTTTCGTCAGCGCCAATGTCGTCGCCCAAGTCGGCATCGGCCTGATGGTCGCGCTGTTCTTCGCCCAGCGCTTTCCCGGCGCCCCGGTGATGCGCGGGCTGCTGCTCGCCGGCTGGATGTTGCCGGCGCTGGTGGTCGGCGCGCTGTGGAAATGGCTGTTCGCCGGCGACTTCGGCGTGATCAACTACTTCCTGTCCGCAATCCCGCTGATCGGCGGCAGCGTGCACTGGCTGTCCGACCCGTCCTTTTCGCTGCTGTCGGTGACGCTGGCCAACATCTGGTTCGGCATGCCGTTCAGCATGATCCTGATCGCGGCGGCGCTGACCGGCATCCCGAAGGAGCATTACGAGGCGGCGGCGCTGGACGGCGCCGGCGTGTTCGCGCGGTTCCGCTTCATCACCCTGCCGGCGCTGAAGGCCTCGCTGCTGGCGGTGACCTGCCTGGTGATCATCTACACGATGCGTGCCTTCGACCTGATCTTCGCCATGACCGAAGGCGGGCCGATCGACAGCTCCAACGTGCTGCCGCTCTATGCCTACCAGAAGTCGTTCAAGGAGTTCCGCTTCGGTCTCGGCGCGGCGATGGGTACCTTTGCCTTCTTCATCGTCTTCGCCGTGGCGCTGATCTATGTGCGCACGGTCGGCAAGGAGCGCGAGACGTGAGGCGCTACAGCCGCGGCTCCTTCGACGATCCCATGGTCCACCCCTGGATCCTGACCGGCATCGGGGTGGTCGGCGTCGTCGCCTATCTGTTTCCGATCTATTGGATGTTCGTCTCCGGCTTCAAGACCTCGGGCGAGATCTTCGCCAATCCGCCCACGCTGATCCCGGATCGGCCGACGCTGGACTCGTTCGACTACGTGCTGGGGCGCGAAAACGTGCTGCGCTATGTGCGCAACAGCCTGATCATCGCGGTGCCGACCACCGCGCTGACGCTGATCCTCGGCGCCATGGGCGCCTATGCGATGAGCCGCATCCGCACGCGCCTGGTCGACGTGGCGCTGATCACCGTGCTGCTGCTGCAGGTGTTTCCCGAGGCGTTGCTGGCCACGCCGGTGTTCATCATCTTCCGCACGCTGGACATGCTGAACACCTTCGGCGCGGTGGTGCTGGCCACCACCGCGAAGACGCTGGCCTTCGCCTTGGTGATCCTGCGGCCGATGTTCCGCCAGGTGCCGATCGAGCTGGAGGAAGCGTCGCTGGTCGACGGCTGCACCCTGTTCAAGACCTTCTACCTGATCGTGCTGCCGCTGATGCGCATTCCGCTGATCGTGGTCGGCGCGATCGTGTTCGTGCAGGCCTACGGCCAGTTCGTCTACCCGCTGACCATGCTGACCGAGCAGAAGCTGCAGCCGGCCACGGTCGGCATCTACAGCTTCGTCGGCGCCGAGATCGCCGACTGGAACATGATCATGGCGTTCTCGTCGATCTTCGTCGTGCCGATCCTGGCGCTGTTCCTGCTGCTGCAGAAACGCATCGTCGCCGGGCTCACCGCCGGTGCGCTGAAATGAGGCGCCCGCTGCGCCTCACCCATGGGCGGCGATGTAGTCGCTGAGACGGATCACCCGGCCGGTGCGCGCGCTCTCGATGCCGGCGAAGATCAGCGCCGAGGCCTGGATGTTGGCCTCGACGTTGGTCTCCATCTCCGGGCCGCCGTCGAGCCAGGCGCAGAATTTCTCGATCAGCCAGGTGTTGAGCCACTTCGGCTGGGTGATCAGCTGGATCCTGTGGCCCTGTCCCTCGCGCGCCCGCTGGCGCACCAGCTGCTCGCGGGTGAACACCTCGATCTCGCGGCTGTTGAGGATCGCGGTGCCGAGCTCGCAGTCGACCCGGACATATTCCCTGGTCCAGTCGTTCAGGCCGACGGCGGCGCTCGACGTGCCCTCATAGACGCCGCGCACGCCGTTGGCGAAGGTCATCATGACCATGCCGTCGGTGTCGCCGGCATAGGCGGCCCAGTCGGGCTTCCAGGTGCTGGCGTAGAGAGTCTCGCAGGGCGCGCCGGCGAAGTCGGCGACCAGGTCGAGATGGTGCACCGCGCCCTCGATCATCAGCGGGTCGGCCATGGTGTGGCGGAACAGGGCGCCCCAGGCCATGTGTTCGCGCAGGTCGGCGGCATAGCGGCAGCTCACGGTATTGACCTTGCCGAGACGGCCGGAGCGGATGATCGCGCGCAGCGTCGTCTTGTCCTGGTCGAACCGGTGGCTCATGGTCACCGCCATCTTGCGGCCGGCGGCCTTCACCTTGCGGGCGATCGAGATCGAGCCGGCCATCGTGTCGGCGATCGGCTTCTCGCACAGGATGTCGACGCCGTGGGCGATGGCGAGGTCGACGATCTGCTCGTGATGGTTCGGCGGCACCACGATGGTGCAGAAGTCGGCCTTGTGCCTGGCGAAGGCCTCGGCCGGGTCGGTGTAGCAGACCGACCTGTCGAGGCCGAGCAGGCTGCGCCCCAGCTCGAGGTTCGCCGGCGCCACGTCGGCCAGGGCGACCACCTCTATGGTCCCGTCGGCGATATTGGTCGCGAGGAATTCCGAGCACCAGCGCTTGCCGAACACGCCGACGCCGACATGGATCACTTTCTTGGCCATGGACTTACACGCGCTCCGCCACGGGCGCGGGCGCTCCGTGGGTATGGGTCCAGAGGTGGCCGACCCGCCGCTCGCCTTGCAGCGTGGTCTCGAAGAACACGGCCTTCACCGGCGCGTCGACCAGGGGAAAGTCGTGATGATGGCCCATGCCGATCGCAACGCAATCGCCTGGGCCCACCGCGATGTCGCGGGCGCCGATCCGCACGGAGCCGCTGCCCTCCAGCACGATCCAGTATTCGTCGCAGTCGTGGTAGTGATTGTCGACCGAGGTCGCCTTCGGGTAGGCGACGGGATCGCCGATGTTGGTCGGCTGGTCCTGCCGCGCGACGCGGAAGATGCCGCAGCCGCCGACATCGCGGCCCCAGTCGCCGGAGAGCTGCACCGCCTGCGCCTGCGGCGCGCAGCCGCGCAGGCGCCAGGCGTCGACATCGGGCAGATCGAAGAACTGGTTCTCTTTCAGGATCACCGTGGCGTCGGGCAGCACAAGCTGGACGGTGCCGAGGGTGATCAGCAACCGCTCTTTCGGTGCGCGCCGGCGCAACGCCTTCGTCTCGCCGTCCCGGAGTTCGACGATGTCGTAGTGACGCAGCTCGCACCAGGCTGCGAGGGTCCGGTCGCTGGCGGTCATTTGGCGCAATGCCCCTCCCGTCGTTCAGGGTCGTTCGTCGGCGGCAGAATGGGCCTGCCGGCCCGGCGGACGCAAGGACGGACCGCTCCGCCCGGCCGCTGCGCCCCGGGATGCTGGAGATGGCGGGCGCGATGGCGCGAGGGCGGCGAGGCTGCTAGCCTTTCCTCGTCAGCGGGGAGGGACGGTCGATGGCAAGCGGCGATCTTGCGGACGTGCGGTGGGACTGCATCGTTGTCGGCGCGGGGTCGGCCGGGGCCGCGCTGGCCGGCCGCCTGTCCGAGGACAGCGAACGGCGCGTGCTGGTGCTGGAGGCCGGCCGCAACTATCGCGCGGCCGAGACGCCGGCGGAGATCCGCAGCATCAACCCATTCGCGGTGCTGCTGCCCGAGGCGATGCAGCGCGCCTACCAATATCCCGATCTGACGGCGCGGCGCACGCGGCGGCAGGACCGGCGCATGTACTGGCGCGGCAAGGGAGTCGGCGGCAGTTCCGCGGTGAACGGCCTGTTCGCCATCCGCGGCACGCCGGAAGCCTTCGACGAGTGGCACGAGATGGGCTGCGCCGGCTGGAGCTGGGCCGACGTCGCGCCCTGGTTCAGGGCGATCGAGGACGATCCGCTGGCGGACACCGACCCGCATCACCATGGCCGCGGCGGCCCGATCCCGATCACCCGCGCGCCGGAGACACGCTGGGGCGCCGTCGATTTCGCCATGCGGGCGGCCGCGCGGGATCTGGGTTACCCGTTCCGCGACGACCACAACGCGCCCGACGCCGACGGAATCAGCACCTATTGCAGCAACAGCCGCGACCTGGCCCGGGTCACCACCAACGACGCCTATCTGGAACCGGCGCGCGCCCGGCCCAACTTCGCGATCGCCGGCGACGCCCTGGTCGAACGGCTGCTGTTCGAGGACCGGCGCTGTGTCGGGGTCCGCGTCCGGTTGCAGGGCCGGTCGACCGAGCTGCGCGCCGACGCGGTGGTGCTCGCCGCCGGCGCGATCCACTCGCCGGCGATCCTGCTCCGCTCCGGCGTCGGCCCGGCGGACGAACTGCGCGCGCTGGGCATCGACGTGGTCCACGACCTGCGCGGCGTCGGCCGCAACCTGTTCGAGCACCCGGTCGCCCGCCTGTCGCTGGCGCTGACCGACGAGGCCCGGGTCTGGGACGAGACGATCCGCCATTCGAACACCTGCCTGCGCTACAGCTCGGGCCTGCACGGCGGCGGCGCCGGCGACATGTTCCTGATCGGCATGAACCACGGCGGCTTCAACTTCGTCGACGCGGCGCAGTGGTCCGAAGCCGGGCTGTACATGATGCTCTACCAGGCGTTTTCCCGCGGGGCGCTGACCCTGGCGTCGCCCGACCCGACCGTGCAGCCGGCGGTCGATTTCGACATGCTGTCGGACCCGCGCGACATGGCGCGGCTGCGCGACGGCGTGCGCCGGGTGGCGGCCTTCGGCAGGCACCCGGCGTTTCAGCGCATCGTCGCGCGCTTCACCTGGGGCGTGACCGACCTGCCGCTGGACGCCTTCGACCGTGCGGACGATGCGGTCATCGACCGGTGGCTGCTGGAGGACTGCGGCGACGGGCAGCATGCCGCCGGCAGCTGCCGGATGGGCGCCTACGAGGACCCGCGCGCGGTGGTCGACCCGGATTGCCGGGTGCGCGGGCTCGACGGCCTGCGCGTCGCCGACTGCTCCATCATGCCGGCCGACTGCCGCGCCAACACCCACCTGACCGCGGTGATGATCGGCGAGCGCGTCGCGGCGCGCATGCGCGAGGAGGGGAGGTCGAGATGACTGTGACGCTGCCGGATCTGGCCGCGCTGGAGGCGGCCGCCGAGGTGGTCTATCGCCACATGCCGGCGACGCCGCAGCATCGCTGGCCCCTGCTGGCCGAGCGCTATGGCTGCGACGTCTGGGTCAAGCACGAGAACCACACGCCGATCGCCGCGTTCAAGCTGCGCGGCGGGCTGGTCTACATGGACCGGCTGAAGCGGGCGGAGCCGGACTGCCGCGGGGTCGTCACCGCCACCACCGGCAATCACGGCCAGAGCATCGCGCTGGCCGCGCGCAGCCTCGGCCTGCATCCGGTGCTGGTCTGTCCGACCTCGACCCGGATCGAGAAGAAGCGCGCGATGCGCGCCTTCGGCGGCGAGCTGGTCGAGCATGGCGAGTATTTCGAGGACGCACGCGCCCACGCCGTCGACCTCGCTGCGGCGCGCGGCCTGCACATGATGGAATCCTTCCACCCGTGGCTGTTCCTCGGCGTGGCTTCCTACGGGCTGGAGCTGCTGCGCGCGGCACCCGACCTGGAGGCCGTCTATGTTCCCGTCGGCCTCGGCTCCGGCCTGTGCGGCCTGATCTCCGCCCGCGACGCGCTGGGCCACCGCGCCCGGCTGATCGGCGTCGTGCCGGAGGGCGCCCCGACCTACAAGCTGTCGTTCGACGCCGGCCATGCCGTTCCGACCAACCGCGCCACCAAGTTCGTCGACTCCCTGATCAACAAGGTGCCCAACGAGACCGCGCTCGCCATCATCCTGAACGGCGCAGCGCGGTTCGTCACGGTGTCCGATGCCGACGTCCGCGCCGCGATGCGCCATTACTACACCGACACGCACAACGTGGCCGAGCCGGGCGGAGCGGCGGCACTGGCGGCCCTGGGCCGCGAGCGCGAGCGGATGGCCGGATGCGCCGTCGGTGTGATCCTGACGGGCGCGAATTGCGACTTGGCCGACTATGTCGCGATCCTGACCGGCGAGGACTGATCGGCGACTGTTTCGCATTGTGAGACTTCTGCCCGAACGGCGCGATCTGCCAGCATTCCGGCGCCTCCGCGAAAGAAGAAAAAGCCTGCACCGCCGGGCCGGGCCGGCTTGACCGAAACGTTACGACGTGCCTACGATCCCGCTTGCCGTCGCTGGCGCTGGCGTGGAGGGGAGACACGCTGCCGACCGAGACGGCGCGGTCAGGCGGGGACAGGAAGGCCACAGCAAGGCTTCGCCGAATTCGGACCGACAGGCTCTCTCCCGGACATTGCCGTGCCGGCGCGGAACCGCGCTGAGGCCACGCCCGCGTCCTGTTCGGGCGATGCAACACGGTGGCTGACGCGCCTGCACAGGGGAGGAGGCCACCATGCACGTCCGTTCGTTGCTGCTCGGCACCGCGTTGATTGCCGGTTCGACCGCTGTCGCCGCCCAGGATCTGGCGCCGATCAGCGATGAGACGATCTACTTCCGCGGCTGGCAGTACCGCACGGATATCGTCCAGGAGAATATCGACCGTTACAACAGCGAGATGGGCGGTCACATCGACTATGCCACGGTCACCGGCGACTACCCGTCGCTGATGGAGCAGAACTTCATCGCCGGCCGCGAGCTCGACATCCTCTACGCCAACCCGTCCCAGGCCGTGCGCTACTTCGAGGCGGGCTGGATCAAGCCGGCCGAGGACCTGCCGAACGCGGCCGACATCCGCGCCGACATGTATCCCAACATCCTCGACGCCTGGTCGCACCAGGGCAAGCTGCTGGGCCTGTCCTACTTCGTCTCGGTCCGCGGCATGGTCCACGTCAATCTCGAGGCCTATGAGGCGGCCGGCTATACCGCCGCCGACTATCCGGCGGACTGGGACGCGCTCTACGACATGGTGCTGGCGATGCACGACGCCCGCATCGCGCAGCCGCTGCTGCCGCACTGGTTCAGCGAGTGGTACGGGATCAGCTGGGCCTTCGCGTTCGAGGTGATGAACCGCGGCGGCCAGGTGGCCGACCCGGAGACCCATGCGCCGATGCTGACGGCGGACGGCCCGGCCGGCGACACGCTGCGCGCGTGGAAGCGGCTGTGGAATGCCGGCGTCATCCCCGAGGAGGTGCTGAGCTACAACGAGTCCGCCTATATCGAGGCCTATGGCTCGGGCCGCTATGTGTTCAGCCCGCAGCAGTCCTACGACCTGCGCTACTTCAACGATCCGGCCAACTCGCAGATCGCCGGCCACGACAGCTTCCTGCCCTATCAGGGCCAGAGCTGGGGCCTGATCGACAGCGCGATGTATCTGATGAGCGCGCGCGAGCGCAGCGACGACCATACCCATGACGTGATGGCTGCCGCCAACTGGTACGGCTACAAGGACCAGAACGGCGACGTCTATGTCGGCAATCGCTGGATGCAGGAATCGATGCTGTTCTCCGGCTACCGGTCCGTGATGGAGGGCGAGCTTGCCGAGAAGACGATGCTGGCCTCGCTGGTCCGGCCGGAGGATCGCGACGCCCTGCTCGAGGTCTATGCCGCGGCGCCGTATCCGAAAGGCATCTGGAACGTGGTCTGGTCCGAAGAGTTCAATTCCTGGATGAAGGAAGAGCTGCCGCAGTTCCTGCTCAACGACGGCGACGTCGACGAGCTGGTCGCGGCGATGAACGAGAAGATCGAGGAACTGAACGAAGAATACGGCATCTGAACGGCACGTCGCCGGCGCGGCGGGCCGACAGTGCCCGTCGCGCCGGCGACGCCGCCGGGCAACCGTACGATGGCTCGGGCGCAATCCTCCATCGACAGCGCCGGCCGCGGCCTGCGGGCGCGCACGCGCGAGCTGAGCGACCTGCAGTTCGCCCTGCTGCTGTCGCTGCCGGTGTTGCTGTTCCTGGTCGTAATCGTGGCCTATCCGCTGGTCTACGCGGTCTGGCTGAGCCTGAACCGGGTCAAGTTCTTCGGCGGCTATCGCGCCACCCTGGTCTGGTTCGACAACTATGTCGACGTGCTGTCCGACGGCGACTTCTGGTGGTCGGCGTGGGTGTCGGTCCGCTTCACCGTGGAAAGCGTCGTGCTGGCGATGCTGGTCGGCCTGGCGCTGGCGCTGGTGATGCGCCACAACCGGCGCTGGATCGGCCTGATCCGCACGCTGATCCTGCTGCCGTGGTCGGTGTCGCTGTACGGCACCGGCATCATGTTCTTCTACCTGGTCCGCGGCCAGACCGGGCTGGGCACCACCGTCGCGCACGTCTTCGGCGTCGACGAGCCGGTCAACCTGCTGAACCAGACCTGGGTGATCGAGGCGCTGGCGGTGGGCAACGCCTGGAACATGGCGCCGCTGGTCGCCTTCTTCCTCTATGCGAGCATGTCGACCATCCCGCGGCGGCTCTACGACCTGGCCGCAATCGACCAGATGAGCGGGGTGGAGACGTTCCGCAACGTCACGCTGCCACCGATCCGCTTCACCCTGTTCGTCTTCACCTGCATCACCACGGTGCTGTCGCTGAAGCTGTTCGACTACATCTTCGTGATGACCGGCGGCGGCCCCGGCACGTCCTCTGCCACGCTGACCTACCAGCTCTACAAGATCAGCTTCCGCGACTTGAAGCTGGGCGAGGGCGCGGCGATGTCCTTCCTGCTGCTGTTCATGATCGTCGGATCGACCTTCCTGCTCTACTTCGTGTGGGGCAAGCGCGAGGCCAGCCGGCCATGAGCGACCGCGGCGCTGCGCCCTGGCGTTGGCTGGCGCTGCTGGTGGCGCTGCTGTGGTCGGTGCTGCCGATCTACTGGTTCGTGAAGATGGCGTTCCAGACCACGGCGGAATTCTCGCTGTTCCCGCCGCCGCTGTTCCCGCCCGACCCGCAGCCGGGCGCGTTCTTCAACATCTTCGGCTACGACTACGTCACCGCCTCGGGCCTGGAGCTGCCGGCGTCGGGGCAGTCCAACCAGATCGTGGCCGGCCTGATCAACAGCCTGGTCGTGGCGGTGATCGTCACCGCGATCACCATGCTGGTGGTGACGCCGCTGGCCTATGTGTTCGCCCGGCTGCAGTTCCGCTTCAAGAACCAGCTGCTGTTCGCGATCCTGCTTTCGGTTGCGCTGCCGCCGGTATCCACGCTGATCCCGTTCTATGCGCTCTACGTCCAGCTCGATCTCGCCGGCACCCGGCTCGGCCTGATCATCGTGACCTTGACCATCACCATCCCGTTCGTCACCTGGATGCTGATCGGCTATTTCCGCAACATTCCGCCGGTCGAGCAGCTCGCCCGCATCGACGGCTTCGGCCGCGTCTACACGCTGATCCGCATCGTGATCCCGCTCAGCCGCAGCGGCCTGGCGGTCGGTGCGGTGATCGCATTCCTGTTCTCGTGGAACGAATATGTCTATGCCCAGGTGCTGGTCACCGGGTCCGACGCGGTCACGCTGCCGGCGGCGATGTCGGGATTTCTCAACCAGTTCCCGCAGCCGGCCCATCTGGCCGCCAGCCTGGCCCTGTCGCTGGTGCCGCCTGCGCTCGTGGTGTTCTTCCTGCAGCGCCACATCACCGAAATGAACCTCGTCGACCCGGTCCGCTGAGGCACAGGATGGCCAGCATTACGCTCGAGAAACTCACCAAGCAGTTCGGCGCGCAGACCGCGGTCGACAGCCTGGACATGGCGATCGCGGACGGCGAGCTGCTGGTACTGCTCGGCCCGTCGGGCTGCGGCAAGACCACGACGATGAACTGCATCGCCGGGCTGGAACGGCCGACCGGCGGGGTCGTTCGGTTCGACGGCAACGACATGACCGGCGAGCCGCCGCACGGCCGCAACGTGGCGATGGTGTTCCAGTCGTCGATGCTCTACCCCCATCTCAGCGCCCGCGAGAACATCGCCATGAGCCTGAAGCGCAGCGGGTTGCCGGCCGCGCAGATCCGGGACCGGGTGATGGCGGCGGCGGCGACGGTGCATGTCGCCCATCTGCTCGACAAGCTGCCGAGCCATCTGTCGGGCGGCGAGCGCCAGCGCGTCGCGACCGCGAAGGCGATCGTGCGCCAGCCGGCGGTGTTCCTGCTCGACGAGCCGCTGGCGGCGCTCGACGCCGCGCTGCGGCTGGAATTGCGCGCCGAACTGGTCAACCTGCAGAAACGGCTGTCGACGACGATGGTCTTCGTCACCCACGACCAGACCGAGGCGATGACGATGGGCGACCGCATCGCGGTGATGAACCTGGGCCGGCTGCAGCAGATCGGGTCGCCGGACGAGATCTACAACGCGCCGCGCAACATGTTCGTGGCCGGCTTCATCGGGTCGCCGCCGATGAACTTCCTCAACGGCACGGTCGAGCCGCGCGACGGCAAGCCGGTGTTCGTCAGCGACGGCTTCGCGGCGCCCTTGCCGGCGCGTCTCGGCGCTTCGTCGTCGCTCAGGCCCGGCAACGCCTATGCGCTCGGCGTGCGGCCGCAGCACATGACGGTGGCCGGCGCGACGCCGGGCACGCTGGCCGGGGCGGTGTTCGCGCTGGAGCATCTGGGCAAGGAATCGATCCTGATCGCGGAGCATCGCGAGGGCGAGCGTTTGCGCGCGATCGTCGCGCCGGAATTCCGGGCGCGGATCGGCGACCGGATTGCGCTGGAGCCGGACCTGGAGCGCGCGTTCCTGTTCGATCTGGGTGTGGCGGAACGGCCGGCCGTGAGCTGACGGCACGGAGCGGCAGCGGGGGAGGGAGACGATGGCGGATCGAAGGCTGCGGACCGGGGTGATCGGGCTGGGTTTCATCGGCGGGCTGCATGCGCGCATCCATCACGAGGCGCCGAACATCGACCTCGTCGCCGTCGCCGACCTGAACGAGGACCTGGGCCGGCCGATGGCGGAGAAGATGGGGGTGGCCTATCACCGCTCGGCCGACGAGCTGCTGGCACGCGCCGACATCGAGGCGGTCAGCGTGTGCGTGCCGGACCGGATGCACGTCGCGCCCGCCTGCGCCGCGGCCCGCGCCGGCAAGCACATGCTGCTGGAAAAGCCGCTGGCGCACACCGCGGCGGCGGCCGAGGAGATCGTCCGCGCGGTGGACGATGCCGGCGTGCGCATGATGGTCGCGCACGTGCTGCATTTCGATCCGCGCTATGCCCAGATGCGCGAGGCGGCGGCGCGCGGCGACTTCGGCGAGATCATCAACCTGCGCGCGAAGCGCAACACGATGCGGGCGCTGCCGCAGCGTCTCGGCGCGTCCAGCTCGATCATGTACTACCTCGGCGTGCACGACATCGACATGCTGCAATGGTGCGCCGGCGCCAACATCACCCGGGTCTACGCCCAACAGGTGCGCAAGCTCGGCAACGAGATCGAGGACGCGGTCTATGCCGTGGTCAACTTCGCCAACGGCGCCATCGGCAGCATCGACTATTGCTGGTCGTGGCCGGAGGGCCTGCCGTCCGGCTACACCGTCGGCTTCGACGTCGTCGGCAAGAAGAGCGCCGCGCATCTCGACGTCTACGACCAGGGCCTGCAGTTCATCGGCGCGGACGGGGTGACCCAGCCGGACACGCACCTTTGGCCGGAGGTCAACGGCCAGATCGTCGGCGCGCTGCGCGACGAGATCGTGCATTTCGCCGACGCGATCCTTACCGGCAGGCCGTTCGTCGAACCGGTCGAACGCTCGCTGCAGGCGGTGCGCGTGCTGGATGCGCTGTTCGCCTCGTTGAACAGTGGTGCGCCTGCCGACGTGGCCAACGCCTGACGCCGGCGATCCGCCGAGCGACGGAGGGAGACGAACGGAGGAAGGGGTATTGCGGCGCCGACGAAAGCGGCGCCGCGTCCGCCGGCAACGAGTGGAGTCGCAGATACCGGCGCAAGACGGCCAGTCAGGCCTGGGGTTTTCGCTAATCCAACCGGGAGGAGGAAAGGATGAATCGCGAACAACGCCTTCAGGACTACCTGCTGCGGCGGCGAGCCGTACTGAAAGGCGGCCTGGCCGCCGCCGGCGCCCTGGCGGCGCCGGGTCTGGCTGGCCGGGCGGCTGCCGCGCCGGCCGACCCGCTGCATTTCGTCGGCTGGCAATACAACCCGCAGATCGTCGAAGAGAATGTCGGCATCTTCCGCGACCTCTACGACGAGAACGTCAATTACGAGCTGGTGCCCGGCGAGTATCACGCCGTGGTTGAGACCAAGCTGATCGCCGGCCAGCACATCGACATGATGTACTCGGAAGAAGACCGCATCCTGCGCTGGAACCGCGCCGGCTGGACGCGCAGCCTGGACGGGCTGCCGGGCCTCGATGCGATCAAGGCCAACATGTATGACGTCAACGTACGCAACATGTCGCTGCCCGACGGCAGCCTCGGCGGGCTGCCCTACTACACCGGCTTCAACTCCTTCGTCTGCAACCAGAACCACCTGGATGCGGCGGGCCTGGAGCCGCCGGCCTCGTGGGAAGAGCTGATGGACCAGTGCCGCAAGCTGAAGAAGGACGGCATCGCGGAATATCCTTACATCAGCGCCTGGACCCGCCAGTGGCCGACGCTGTCGTGGAGCCTGTTCGCGATCTGGTACTCCGAGGGCGCCAAGGTGTTCGACGCCAACAACGACCCCGACTTCGGGCCGGAGTTCCGCGCGGTGCTGGAGATGCACCGCAAGATGTACGAGGAGGAACTGGTCGTCCCCGACATCATGACCCTGCAGGGCGAGGCGGTCCCGAACTTCGCCACCGGCCAGCACACCTACATGGTGGTGCACGAGTATGACCAGAAGGTGTTCAACACCCCCGACATGTCGCAGATCGCCGGCGCCTGCCGCAACGCGATCATGCCGGGCAAGACCCGCTCGACCTTCATCTGGACCGCCGTCTACCAGATGGGCGCCAACCCGATCGACGAACTGCGCGCCTGGGACCTGATGCAGTTCTTCGGCGGCAAGGCCAAGGACGGCAACTACTATGTCGCGCGCCGCTGGGCGCTGGAATTCGGCCTCGGCACGCCGCACAAGGAAGTGATCGAGAGCGCGGAGGTCCAGGAATCCTTCTCGCAGTGGAAGGACATGGCGGTGGCGACCCAGCAGCTCGAGACCGCGACCACCCGCGACGTGGCCAAGACCATGTGGTTCCCGGAGTGGGACTGGTACATGATGGGCGAGGTCCAGGACTACATCCGCGGCGAGCAGTCGACCGACGAACTGATCGACAAGCTGCACGCCAAGGCGGTTGAGGTGAAGAGCCTGTATCCCGAATAGGCGATGCGCCGATCCCGCGGCCGCCTCGGCGGCCGCGGCATCCCGTGGCCGGAATGCGGCCGGCCGTGCCGGCCGCATCCCCCGCCTGAAGCCCCGCTACCGGTGGAACAGGACCCATGACCGTCGAAACCGTGACGCCCTCGGCGATACCGGCGCGCCCCAGCCGCCGCCGGGACCGGCCGCGCCTGCTGATGCCGGTGCTGCTGACGGTGCCGGCGCTGCTGGTGGTGCTCGTCGTTTTCGGCCTGCCGCTGGTCTACTCGCTGGTACTGAGCCTGCACCGCATCAACCAGCTGACCCAGCAATGGGTGTTCGTCTGGTTCGACAACTACCTCGACATCCTGCCCAACGAGGAGTTCCTGTCCGCCCTGGGCCGCACCGCCTATTTCACCGCGGTGACCGTGATCGGCGGTCTGATCGTCGGCATGGGCATGGCGCTCGCGCTGAACTGCCGCTTCCCGGGACGCAACTTCCTGCGCAGCGCGATGCTGGTGCCCTGGGCGATGGCGCCGGTCGCGGTCGGCATCCTGTGGGGCTGGATGTTCAACGGCGAGTACGGCACGCTGAACGCGCTGCTGTTCGATCTCGGCCTGGTCGACGGCCCGGTGCACTGGCTGGCCGACGGCGACATGGCCTTCAACCTCGTCGCCTTCGTGCACATCTGGAACCAGGCGCCGCTGGCGGCGCTGCTGATCCTGGCCGGCCTGCAGTCGCTGCCCGACAACCTGCACCGCGCGGCGCGCATCGACGGCGCCGGCCCGATCGAGCGCTTCGTCAAGATCACGCTGCCCTGGCTGCGGCCGATGATGCTGCTGATCCTGATCCTGACCTCGATCAACTCGATCATGGCCTTCGACCTGTTCTGGATCATGACAAAGGGCGGGCCGGGCAGCGCCACCACCGTGTTCTCGTGGATGGGCTACGCCTACGCGTACCAGTTCTTCAAGTTCGGCGAGGGCGCCGCGATCCTGTTCGTGCTGACCATCGTCTGCCTGATCCTGGCCTGGGTCTATCTGAAGCTGTTCTTCCCCAAGCCGGCCCGCCGCGGCGAAGGCGCGACGGGCGCCGAGCGCGCCGCGCGGCTGGCCGACACGCTGGTGGTGCGGGTGGCCGACATCGGCACCGGCGCGGCGTCGCGGCTGGTGCGCCTGCCGGCACTGAACCGGACCGTGCTGTTCTCCGGCGCGACCCGGCGGGCGATCTGGCGGGTCTTCCTGGCGCTGGTGGCGGTGCTGATCTTCCTGTGGTCGTTCGGCCCATTCCTGTGGCTGGTGCTGATGAGCCTGTCGACCTCGGCCGACCTGGTGCGCAGCCCGCCGACCTCGATCCCCAGCTCGCTGACGCTGGAGAACTATCGCTTCGTGCTGTTCCCCGGCGGGGTCGAGGACGGGCAGTCCTCGATCCAGGCCACGCGCGTGCCGCGCTCGATCATGAACAGCTTCATCGTCGCGTCCTGCGTCACCGCGATCAACCTGCTGCTCGGCTCGATCGCAGCCTATGCCTATGCGCGCAACCAGCACAGCCGCACGATGAACACCACGCTGTGGGTGCTGATGATGACCCGGATGGCGCCCAGCCTGGCGCTGATCCTGCCGTTCTTCATGGTGTTCCGGGCGCTGGACCTGATCGACACCCGCACCGCGCTGGTCATCGCCTATTGCAGCCTGATCCTGCCGCTGTCGATCTGGATGATGAAGGGCTACTTCGAATCCATGCCGCCCAACCTGGAGAAGGCCGCGCTGGTCGACGGCTGCACCCGGTGGAAGGCGATCTGGAAGGTGGTGTTCCCGGTCGCGCGGCCGGGCATCGTGGCCACCGGCATCTTCTGTTTCCTGGTCAGCTGGAACGAGTTCATCTTCGCGCTGATCCTCACCGGCTCGCCCAATGCGCAGACCATTCCGGTGGTGATCGCCGGCTTCCTGGTGCAGCTGCGATTCTACGATTTCGGCCCGATGTTCGCGGCCAGTGTGCTTGCCGTCATTCCGCCGGTCGTGGTGGCGCTGCTGTTCCAGCGCTTCCTGGTCAGCGGGATGCTGTCCGGCTCGCTCAAGGGATGAGGAGGAGGGACGGATGGCGAGCGTGAGCCTGCGTCGGCTGACCAAGATGTTCGGCGACGTCACCGCGGTCGACGCGCTGGACATCGCCATCGCCGACGGCGAATTCCTGACCCTGCTCGGCCCGTCCGGCTGCGGCAAGAGCACCGCGCTGGCCTGCATTGCCGGCCTCGAGCTGCCGACCGACGGCGAGATCGTGTTCGACGACCGGCCGGTGACCGGCCTTGAGCCGCACCAGCGCAACGTGGCGATGGTGTTCCAGGACTATGCGCTCTATCCGCACATGAGCGTGCGCGAGAACATGAGCTTCGGCCTGCGCCAGCAGCGGGTGGCCGGGCCGGAGATCCGCAAGCAGGTCGAGACCGCGGCCGAGATGCTGGACCTGACCGCCCTGCTCAACCGCCGGCCGGCGGAGCTGTCCGGCGGCCAGCGCCAGCGGGTCGCGGTCGGCCGCGCGGTGGTGCGCAATCCGTCGGTGTTCCTGATGGACGAGCCGCTGTCCAACCTCGATGCCGGGCTGCGGATCAAGACCCGCACCCAGATCAAGAGCCTGCAGCGCACCCTGGCCGTCACCTCCGTCTTCGTCACCCACGACCAGGAAGAGGCGATGGTGCTGTCGGACCGGATCGCGGTGATGCGCGCCGGCCGCCTGCAGCAGATCGGCCCGCCGATGGACGTCTACCGCGACCCCGACAACCTGTTCGTCGCCTCGTTCATCGGCAGCCCGGCGATGAATTTCGTCGATGCCGACGTGGAGGCCGCCGGCGGGGCGCTGGTCTGCGGCTTCGCCGGACAGACGGTGCGCCTGCCGGCGTCGATCCTGCGCAACGCACAGCCCGGCGCGCTGCCGCGACAGGTCGTGCTCGGCATCCGGCCCACCGACATGCAGGTGGGCGGCACCGGCGAGTCCGTGCACGGTGAGGTGTTCCTGGTCGAGCCGGTCGGGCCGGTTTCCTATGTCGACGTCAAGATCGGCGCGTTCGCCGTCAAGGCCACCTGTGCGCCGGACGCCGCGCCGCGGATCGGCGAGACCGTGGCGCTGGCGTTTCCGCCGGAGCGCGCACGCCTGTTCGACGCCGACAGCGAAGCCCGGCTCTGAGGATGTGTTCACAGGGTCGAAACGCGACCCGGCAAGGGGAGGACGAGTGAGGATGGCGAAGGACAAGGTGAAGCTGGCGGTGGTCGGCGCCGGCATCTGGGGCGAGAACCATGCGATGGCCTATGCGCACTATCCGCTGGTCGACCTGGCGTGCATCTGCGACCTCGATGCCGGCCGGGCCAAGGCGCTGGCCG
This sequence comes from Alphaproteobacteria bacterium, assembly GCA_041396705.1. NCBI lineage: Bacteria > Pseudomonadati > Pseudomonadota > Alphaproteobacteria > Alphaproteobacteria bacterium. The sequence goes on along the minus strand of JAWKYB010000005.1, from coordinate 16,501 downwards.
ACAAGGTCGGCTGCGCCTGGACCACCGACATCGATTCGCTGGCCAACAGCGACATCGACGGCGCCAGCATCGCCACGCCGGACCATGCCCACAAGGCGCCGGCGCTGCGGCTGATCGAGGCCGGCAAGCACCTGCTGATCGAAAAGCCGTTCACCACCGACATCGGCGACGCCCGCGCGATCATCGCGGCGGCGGAGAAAAAGCGGACCAAGCTGATGGTGGATTTCCAGCTGCGCTGGCACCCGCAGTACATGGGCGCCAAGCACTATGTCGAGACCGGCGAGCTGGGCGAGGCGGTGATGGGTTACGCCCGGCTCAGCGACACCATCCACGTGCCGACCGAGATGCTGTCGTGGGGCTCCGCATCGGGCCCGGAATGGTTCCTGTTCCCGCATACGATGGACATCACCCGCTGGATCCTGAACGAGGAGCCGGTCGAGGTGTTCGCCCGCGGGTCGAAGCGGGTGCTGGCCGGCATGGGCATCGATGCCTATGACGCGGTCCAGGCCTCGGTGCAGTTCGAGCGCAGCTTCGTCACCTTCGAGACCTGCTGGATCATCCCGAACAGCTATCCGACCGTGGTCGACGCAAAGTTCACGCTGTACGGCAGCAAGGGCTGCATCGAGCTGGACAGCACGCCGGGCATCGCGATCTCGTCGGACCGCTACAAATACCCGTTCTCCAGCCATGCGATCACGCGCTATGGCAAGCCGTTCGCCCATTTCTACGAGTCGATCAAGTATTTCGCGGACTGCATCGCCACCGACACCGTGCCGGAGGCGACCGGCCATGACGGGCTGGTGGCCACCGCGATGATCCAGGCGACGGTCAAGTCGCTGCAGGAGGGCCGGGCGGTGAAGCTGGCCGAGCTGCTCGGCTGACGCGGCGATGGCCGACCGCGCAGACGCCGTGACGCCGGCCGCGGAGCTGGTCGCGCTGGTCGACGCGCTGGTGCCGGGCGACGGGGCATTCCCGCCGGCCAGCGCGGTCGGTGCCCAGGCCAGGCTGGTCGAGCGGCTCGACCGGCTGGTCGGGGACGGTGCGATCGGGCGCGTCGTCGAGGCCCTGGCCGCAGCGGGCGGTCCGCTGCACATGCTTTCCGGCCGGCAGCGCGCCGCGGTGCTGCAGGCCGTGCAGGCGGCGCAGCCGGACCTGTTCGCGGCGGTGCTGAAGGCGGTGTACCTCGGCTACTACGAAAGTCCGCTGGTCCACGCGGCGATCCGGGCGCTGGGTCATCCCTACAACACGCGGCTGCTGCCGGGGGGCTACGCGGTGGCGCCGTTCGACCCGGCCATCGACGCCCCGTCGCACCGCCGCGGCCGATGTCTGGCGACCGCAGACGTCGCGCGCGTCGATCTCGCCGGCCTCGCCCTTTCCGGCCGCGGAACGGCGAACGATGGCTGAGCAAAACGGCGACAGCGCCGATGTCGTGGTGGTCGGGGCCGGGGTTTCCGGCGCGATCACCAGCCTGATCCTGGCCGAGGCGGGGATCGACGTGGTCTGCCTGGAGCAGGGCGGGCGGGTGGCGCCGGGCGCGTTCCCGCACTTCGACGCGGACTGGGAGTGGCAGCGCTCGACGGCGTGGCATCCGGAGCCGAACACCCGCCGCGGCGAGGACGACTATCCGGTCGAGACCGACAGCGAGGCCACGCTGATGTGGAACGCCGTCGGCGGCTCCAGCGTGATCTACACCGCGCTGTGGCCGCGCTACCGGCCGTCCGACTTCCGCAAGGGCGACGAACACGGGCTCGCGCCGAACTGGCCGATCACCTACGAGGAACTGGCGCCGTTCTACGACGAGGCCGACCGGCTGCTCGGCGTCAGCGGGCTGGCGGGCGACCCGGGCGGGCCGGCGGTCGCCGCCTATCCGACACCGCCGCTGCCCATCGGCGCGGTCGGCCGCCGGCTGGCTGCCGGATTCGACCGGCTCGGCTGGCATTGGTGGCCGATGCCGGCGGCGGTGATCTCGCAGGACTATGACGGGCGGCCGGGCTGCAACGGCTGCGGCGGTTGCATCGCCGGCTGTCCGCGCGGATCGATGAGCAACGTCGCGCTCTCGGTCTGGCCCAAGGCCCTGCGCGCCGGGGCGCGCCTGCGCACCCGGGCGCGGGCGCTCAGTGTCGAGACCGACCGCGCCGGCCGCGCCACCGGCGTGGTCTATGCCGACCGCGAGGCCGGCTGCCGGCGGCGCGTGCGGGCGCAGGCCGTCGTGCTCGCCTGCAACGGCGTCGGCACGCCGCGGCTGCTGCTGGCCTCCGGCGACCTTGCCAACAGCTCGGGCCAGGTCGGCCGCAACCTGACCCATCACACGCTGGTCGGCACCGAGATGTGGGTCGATGCGCCGCTGGCGTCGCACACCGGCTCGCTGGGCGCGGTGATCAGCCAGCAATTCGCCGAGACCGACACCGGCCGCGGCTTCGTCAACGGCTTCAATTTCAACTGCGTCGGCATGGAAGGCGCCGGCCTGCAGTCGCTCGGTTTCCTGGCGCCCGGTGGCGCACCCTGGGGCGAGGGCCACCACGACTGGTTCCGCCGCCATTTCGGCCACGGCTTCGTTGCCTTCGCCATCGGCGACGACATCCCCCGGCCGGAGAATCGCGTGACCCTGTCGGCCGACGCGTGCGACGCCGACGGTCTGCCGGTTCCGCGCATCGAATACGCACCGCACGCGAACGACTGGGCGATGATGGCGTTCGCCAGGGAGCGGCTGCAGGACCTGGCCGGCGCCGTCGATTCGTTCGCGCACCGCACGGTCGACTATGTCGATCCGCTGACCGGCCGCTACCGGCCGCCGGCCTGGCACCTGCTCGGCACCTGCCGCATGGGCGACGACCGCGCGACCTCCGTGGTGGACCGGTGGAACCGCTGCTGGGACGTGCCGAACCTGCTGGTGGTCGACGGCAGCGCACTGGCCACCGCCGGGGCGGTCAACCCGACGCCGACCATCGCAGCCGTGGCGGTGCGTGCGGCGCGGCACCTGCGCGACAGCCGCGGCCGGGTCTAGCTGCGACCGCCGATCGCATGCAGGCAAGCGGTGCGTGGTGGCACCGGCGATGGCCGTGTATATTCGCCGTAATGAGCGAGGAAACGTATCGCCGCCGCCGGGTCTGCACGGTCACGGGCACGCGCGCCGACTATGGCTTGCTGCGTTGGGCGATGGCGGAGATCGACGCCGACCCGCGGCTGGAGCTTTGCGTGATCGCGACGGCGATGCACCTGCTGCCGGAGTTCGGCGGGTCGATCCGTGCGATCGAGGCGGACGGCTTCACCGTCGACGCCACCGTGGACATGCTGCTGGCCGGCGACAGCCCGCTGGCGATGGCGAAATCGACCGGGCTCGGCACGATCGGGCTGGCGGATGCGCTGGCGCGGCTGCAGCCCGACTGGGTGCTGGTGCCGGGCGACCGGATCGAGGCGCTGGCGGCGGCACAGGCTGCGATGCTGCTCGGCATTCCGGTCGCGCACCTGCATGGCGGCGAGATCAGCCTGGGCGCGGTCGACGACAGCATTCGCCATGCGATCACCAAGATGGCGGTGCTGCACCTGACGGCCGCCGAACCCTATCGGCGCCGCGTCGTGCAGCTGGGCGAGGCGCCCGAGCGGGTGATCGATGTCGGTGCGCCGGGGCTGGAGGCGCTGACCCGGCTGCCGCTGCTCGATCGTACGGAGCTGGAGCGATCGGTCGGCCATGCCCTGCCGGCGCCGCTGCTGCTGGTCACCTTCCATCCGGAGACGCGCGGCGGCGACGATGCGGCGGCGGCCGTCGCATGCGTGATCGACGCGGCGCTCCAGGTCGAAGGCACCCACCTGCTAGTCACGCGCGCCAATGCCGACGCCGGCGGGCGTGCGATCAACGCACGGCTGGATGCGATGGCCGCGCGCGAGCCCGCGCGGATCGCGCTGGTCGCGTCGCTCGGCCAGCAGCGCTATCTGAGCGCGCTGGCCCTCGCCGACGCCGTGGTCGGCAACTCGTCGAGCGGGCTGATCGAGGCACCGGCCGCCGGCACGCCGACCGTCAACATCGGCGGCCGCCAGGACGGCCGGCTGCGCGCGCCCAGCGTGATCGACTGCCCGCTGGAGTCCGCGGCCATCTCGGCGGCGATCCGGCGTGCGCTCGGGGCCGCGATGCAGGCCTGCGCCGCCCGCCGCGAGAATCCCTATGGCGCGCCCGGGCCGATCGGCCGCCGGATCGCCGAAGCGCTGGCCCGGGCCGAGCCGCCGCCGGGTGGCCGCAAGCCATTCCACGACATCGTCGTTCCCGACCTTCGCGACCCCTGCATACCCGGAAACCCATGAGCGCTGTCGAAGACACACCCGTATTCATCATTGCCGAGGCCGGCGTGAACCATAACGGCAGCCTGGCGATGGCGCGCGAGCTGGTGCACGCGGCCGCCGAGGCCGGCGCCGATGCGGTCAAGTTCCAGACCTTCGACACGGCCAAGCTGGTGCTGGCCAGCGCGGCCACGGCCGACTACCAGCGCCGCAACATGCGCGGCGCCGACAACCAGCATGCGATGCTGAAGGCGCTGGAACTGGACCGCGACGCGCATTTCGAACTGCGCGACCTGTGCCGGACGGTCGGTATCGAGTTCATGTCGTCCGGCTTCGACCCGGCCAGCGTCGCCTTCCTCGCCGAGGAAGTGGGCGTGGCGCGCCTCAAGATCCCGTCGGGCGAGATCGTCAACGGCCCGCTGCTGCTGCGCGCGGCGCGCACCGGGCTGCCGCTGATCGTCTCCACCGGCATGTGCACCCTCGACGAGGTGCTGGAATGCCTGAGCCTGATCGCGTGGGCGGCGCGGCACCCGCAGGGAACGCCGGCCGGTCGCGCCGCGCTCGCCGCCGTCCGCGCGGCCGCGGACTGGGCGGCGCCGCTGGCGGCCGGCACCTGGCTGCTGCACTGCGTCACCCAGTACCCGGCGCCGCCGGAGGCGACCAACCTGAGGGCAATGGCGACGCTTGGTCGGGCGACCGGCCTGCGCGTCGGCCTGTCGGACCACAGCGAGGGGCGGCATATCGCCGTTGCCGCGGTCGCGGCGGGCGCCACGGTGCTGGAGAAGCATTTCAGCCTGTCGCGCCGGTTGCCCGGACCGGACCATGTGGCCTCGCTGGAGCCCGACGAGCTGGCCGCGATGGTGCAGGAGGTGCGCGACGTCGAGAAGGCGCTGGGCAGCGGCGAGAAGGTGCCGCTCGACATGGAGCTGCGCAACCGCATCCCGGCGCGCGGCAGCCTGGTCGCGGCCCGGCCGATCCGCGCCGGCGAACCGTTCTCGCTCGACAATGTCACCACCAAGCGTCCGGGCAACGGCGTGTCGCCGCTGCTCTATTGGGACGTGGTCGGCGGCCAGCGCGCCACGCGCGACTACGCGGCCGACGAGCAGCTGGAGCCGGCGCCGGCTGCCGGCGGCGCCGGCACATGAACCTGCGTCCCGAGGCTGCCGGCCGCCTGCATGGGCCGGTCGCACGGTGAGCGGGCAGGCAAGGCCGCTGGCGATCGTCGGCGCATCCGGTCACGGACGGGTGGTGATCGATGCCGCGCGGCGCAGTGGTCAGTTTGACCTGGTCGGCCTTGTCGATGCATCGGTGCCGGCCGGCTCCATGGTGGCCGGCATCGCCGTCGTTGGACCCGACGATGCGCTCGTCGCGCTGGCCGACATGCATCCTGGCCTCGCCTGCATCGTCGCCATTGGCGACAACGCCGTGCGCGCGCGGGTGGCGGATGCGCTGGCGGCGCGCGGGCTCGGTTTCGCCGCCGTGGTTCATCCCGCCGGGGTGATCGCGGAGTCCGCCCATATCGCGCCGGGCGCCTTCGTCGCGGCCGGCGCCATCGTCAATCCCGACGCGCGGATCGGCGCGCACGCGATCGTCAACACCTGCGCGACCGTGGATCACGATGCGCAGGTGGGCGACTTCGCCTTCGTCGGGCCGAATGCGGCACTGGCCGGCGGCGTCGTGCTGGGACGCGGCGCCATGGTGGGGATCGGCGCCTGCGTCACCCCGGGCATTGTCATCGGCGACCGCGCGACGGTCGGTGCCGGCGCCGTGGTCATCCGCGATGTCGGTGCGGGCGAGCGGGTGGCCGGCAACCCGGCCCGGCGCCTGTCGGCAAATGCCGGGGCGAAGCGCCCGGCGTGACAGCGGCGTCCGCTATGCCTCGTTGCGGCGGACCGCGACCGTGTCGATCTGGACGAACCAGGTCAGCGCGCCGCCGATGGCCCCGCCGATCAGCGGCAGGTCGATGCTGCGATCGATCAGCCGCCTGAGGCTGCGCGCGCCCTCATAGGTCTCCAGCGTCCGCACTGTTTTCAGCCGGCTCAGGGTCAGGTCGGTGCACGGCCCGATCGCCCGCCGCACCATGCGCCGGTGGCGCCACGGCCAACGCAGGTACAGGTGCGACTCCAGCGTCGCAACGTCGCTGCGGAACAGCCGCAGCACGCCCATGAACAGCGGCCGCGGCAGATAGTGCAGCAGCCACGTCCGCGAGTGGGAATCATAGGGGGCCAGCCGGTGCGGCACCTGGTGATAGGCGATGCCGCCGGGGCGCAGCACGCGTGCCTCCTCGCTGTAATAGCGCTCGAACACGGCGGGGCGCACATGCTCCAGCACCTGCTGGCTGAGCACCACGTCGATGCAGGCGTCGGCAATCGGCAGGCGGTCGCCGTCGTAGATCTGGAAACGGTCGTCGGCATGGCCCAGCGCCGACCGGGCGATCCTGTTCAGCGTCGACGGGTCGCCACCGACGTCGACGCCCCGCACGTTGGTGTAGCCGAGCGCTGCCAATACCATCACGGTGACGCCCGACCCGCAGCCGTGGTCGAGGATCGCCACCTGCGCGCGGTCAATGCCGGCGAAACGCCGCTCGATCTCGGCAAGCAGCAGCGTCAGATGCTCCGGACAGGTCCCTGCGACCGCACGCGCCTCCGTGCCGAAGGCGGCCCAGGCGTCGGCGAGCGGCACGCCCCGGTCGGCGGCGTCTCGCAGGTCGCGATAGCGGGCGCGAAGGGCACTCCAGCCGGTCATCGATGGCCTTGTCTTGGCGGGTGGGCCGATCCCTTAGCATGGGTGCCGCGGCGATCCAACAGGCCCCATCGTTGCCGCCGGATCGTCCGGCGCCGTCAAAAAGGAAAAGGCGCCCAAGCGGGCACCCCCTGTCGACCCGGCACGGGTGCAAGCGGTCAGACCAGCGCGGCCAGCTCCGCCTGGTAGCTCGCGATCACGGTCGCGAGCGCGAAGCGGTCGGGCAGCAGGCTCGGCCGCATCTGCCCGTCGCCCGGCCGGCTCTGCGCGATTGCCGCGCGGAACGCCGCGCCGGCGGCGGCCAGTGTGACCGCGCCGGGCGGCGCGGCAGCGGCGACCTCGCCGATACCGCCGGCCTCAGGCGTCGCGATCACCGGCGTGCCGACCGCCAGCGCCTCCAGCGCCGCATTGGGCATCCCCTCCCACAGCGACGGCAACAGGAAGGCGTCGGCCCCGGCATAGTCCGCCCAGGGCGCCGCCGCGAAGCCGGGCAACACGACCCGGTCGCCGAGCCCCGCTGCCGCGATCTGCGCGGTCAGCGCCTCGCGCAGCGGGCCCTCGCCCAGGATGGTCAGGCGGGTGTCCGGCGGCAGGGCGGGCAGCAGCGCCACCAGGCGCTCGTACCCTTTCTGTTCCACCAACCGTCCTGCCGCCACCAGTCGCAAGCCGGTCCCGGCCAGCCGGCGCGGCGGTTCGGCCAGCGCCCGCAGCCGTCCGACGTCGACCGGGTTGGGAATGACGCGGACGCGCGACGGCGGCACACGGTACTGGGCGACGAGCTCGTCGGCGATGCGTGTCGCCGGGCACAGCACCCGGTCGGCGCGGCGGTAGAGCAGGCGCATGCCGAGCCCGAGCGCGCGCCGGACATGGCCGCCGGTGCCGCTGAGCGGCATGTTGGCCTCGCGCACCACCAGGCGGATGCGGCGCGGCAGCAGCGGCCGCAGCGCCAGCAGGCCGACATTGAGATAGCCCAGGGTGGCCAGCGCGATGTCGGTCGGCTCGTCGGCCAGCGCGCGCCGCAGGGCGGGCAGCGCGCGCCGCAGCCGGGGCTGGCCCAGCGCGGCGACAGGCACGTCGTCGGCCACCAGGCCGGCAAGCGGGCCGGCGCGGTCGAGCACGATCAGCCGCGGCGCGAAGGCGGTGCGGTCCAGCGCGTTCGCAACGGTGATCATCACCCGTTCGGCGCCCCCACCGGCGAAGGACGGCAGCACGAACGCGACACGGATCATGCGGTGGCCGCGTCCCTGACCGCGTCGATCACGCGCGCCGCGGCATCGGCGCTTAAATAGCCGTGCATCGGCAGGCTCAGCACGCGTGCGCACAACGCCTCGCTGACCGGCAGCGAACCGGGGCCGTCGCCGAAACGGCGATAGGCCGGCTGCAGGTGCGTCGGCCGCGGGTAGTAGACGGCGCTCGGAATGCCGGCCGCCTCCAGGTGCCGGCGCAACGCGTCGCGGCGGTCGGACAGAATGGTGTACTGCGCCCAGGCGCTGACGGCGCCTGCCCGGCGGGCCGGCGTGACGACCGCATCGGCGAGCCCGGCGTCGTAGCTGGCGGCGAGGCGCTCGCGCGCCGCCAGCTCGCCGGCGAAGGCCGGCAGCTTGGCCAGCAGCACGGCGGCCTGCAAGGTATCGAGGCGGGCGTTCAGGCCGAGGCGGTCGATGTCGTATTTGGCGGCGCCGCGGCCGTGCGCACGGATGCTGCGCAGCCTGTCGGCCAGTGCGGCATCGTCGGTGAACAACGCGCCGCCATCCCCGAAGCAGCCCAGCGGTTTGGCCGGAAAGAAGCTGGTGGCGGTGATGCCGGTCAGCGTGCCGACCCGCCGGCCGTCGACGCTGGCGCCGAAGCTCTGCGCGGCGTCGGCCAGCAGCGTCATGCCGGCGGCCTCGGCGACCGGCGCGAGCGCGTCGTAGTCGGCGGGCAGCCCGAACAGGTCGACCGCGATCACCATGCGTGGCCGCAGGCGACCGGCACGCCGTATCGCCTCCACCCGTGCGGCGAGGTCGGCCGGATCGATGGTGAACAGCTGCGGGTCGACATCGACGAACACCGGCGTGGCGCCCAGCAGCAGCGGCGCCTCAGCGGTCGCCGGGAAGGTGAAAGAGGGCAGGAACACGGCATCGCCCGCACCGACCGACAGCGCCATCATCGCGGCGACCAGCGCATCGGTGCCGCTCGAAAGCGCCACCGCCTGCCGCGCGCCGGCGAAGGCGGCCAATGCCGATTCCAGCTCGGCCACTTCCGGGCCCATGATGTACTGGCCGTGCCGCAGCACGGCATCCATCCGGGCGGCGATCGCCGGGCCGAGGGCGGCCTGCTGCGCCTTCAGGCCGGCGAATTCGATCGTCGGCTGGGGCGTCGGCTGTGGCGACGTCATCGGTTCACTCCGCAACGAGGCGGTCATTCGCTTCCAGCCGGTAGCGCTCGCCGGTGCGCGGGCAGACCAGGTCGGTGCCGAGCCGCTCGCCGGCACGGCTGACCCAGCCGATGCACCGGGCCGGGTTGCCGACCGCCAGCGCGTGGTCGGGCACGTCGCGGGTGACCACCGCGCCGGCCCCGACCATGGCATAGCGGCCGATGGCGACCCCGCACACCACGGTAGCGTTGGCGCCGATGGTGGCGCCGCGGCCGACGCGGGTCGGCGCGAACTCGGCCTTGCGCTCGATGAAGGCGCGCGGCGTCAGCACGTTGGTAAATACGCAGCTCGGCCCGCAGAACACCTCGTCCGCCAGCTCCACTCCCTGATAGATCGATACGTTGTTCTGGATCTTGCAGCCGGCACCGATGACGACGCCGGGGCCGACGAACACGTTCTGCCCAAGCACGCAGCGGGCACCGATACGGGCTCCCTGCGACACGTGGCAGAAGTGCCAGATGCGGGTGCCGTCGCCGATCTCGGCGCCGTCGTCGATGCAGGCGGTTTCGTGCACGAAGCGCGATGCGGCCGCCGGTGCCGTCACGGTCATCCGCCCGCCGCGTGCAGCCTGGGATGGACCTCGCCCGCGTGGGGCGTCAGGTCCATGAAGCGGATCGCGGAGGTGATCTCCACCGCCGCCCGCGCGTCCTCCAGCCCGAAGCCGCCGCCGTCGAGGATGGCGCGATAGCTCTGGGTGTGCAGGTCCTCGAATCCCGTAGAGAACTCGACCTCCTCGCCGTCGATGGCGATGGCGCGAAAGGTGCTCTTGCCCGGCGGCGTGTCGGCCGGCAGGTCGGCGCGGTCGACCGACAGGAACCAGCGCACGTCGGCCCGCTCCAGCTCCAGATAGCCGCCGGCGCGGCTCGCCTCGCGGCGATGCACCAGGTTGCGGCGTACCGGGCCGAACAGGTGGACCAGCATGTCGAAGAAGTGCACGCCGATATTCGCCGCGATCCCGCCCGACTTGCCCTCGTCGCCCTTCCACGACACGCCGTACCAGCGCCCGCGCGAGGCGATGTAGGTCAGGTCGACCTGGTGGCGGACGGTCGCGGCGGCCAACCGCTGGCGCAGCCGGACGATCGCCGGATGCAGCCGCAGTTGCAGGATGGCGTTGATCCGCCGGCCGCTCTCGCGCTCGATCTCGGCCAGGCCGTCGACGTTCCAGGGGGTCAGCACCAGCGGCTTCTCGCAGATGGCGTCGGCATGCGACCGCAGCGCAAAGCGGACGTGCGCATCGTGCAGGTAGTTCGGCGAGCAGATGCTGACGTAGTCGACCGGCGCGCCCTTGCGCCGCAGCTTGTCGATGAAGCGGTCGAAGCGCTCGAACTCGACGAAGAAGCTGGCGTCGGGGAAGTAGCGGTCGATGATCCCGACCGAATCGCGCGGGTCCAGCGCCGCGACCAGGTCGCCGCCGACGTCGCGGATCGCCTGCATGTGCCGCGGCGCGATATAGCCGGCCGCGCCGATCAGGGCGAAACCGGGCCGTGTTGCGCTGCTATCGACCAACCTGTCGCTCCCGCCAGCCGGTTTCGTGCGCCCTGCAGTTCTCGGCCAACGCGCGGTCCAGGGCATCGACACGCTCGGTCAGGATTCGGTCCAGCCGCTCGGCCGCCGTCGCACCCGGCGCCACCCACCAGACCGGATGGGTCAACAGCTGCAGGGCGCGCCGCGCGCGCACCGCGTCATGGGCCAGCGGGGGACCATGATACCAACCGCCGTTGGAGTCGCTGCAATAGCCGATCGCCTCGAAGAACCGCGGCTCGTAGGCGTGGCGGCGGCTGCCGATCGGCCGGTCGAGGCCGCGCAGGGCCGGGGCCGGGCGGTGAAAGCTGACCAGCCGGACCGGCTGGCCCAGGATGGCTTCCAGCTGCGCGCATTCGTCGGCGCAGGCACGATCGAGCGCGGCGATCTCGCCGGGATAGAGCGCGGCATCGAAATGCAGACCGATCTCGTGGCCCAACGCGCCGAGCTGCTGCAGGCCGTCCCGCGATGCGGGCGACCACGCGTTGTAGAGTTCGCTGCGCAACAACACGAAATAGCTGGCGGCAATTCCCTGTGCGGCCTCGGCCTCGCCCATCGCCACCGCGCAGTCGACGGACATGTCGATATCGTGGCGCAGGATCAGGTCCGGCCGGTCGGGCTCCGCGTCGAGGAAGCCGCAGGCGCGATAGCCCAGCCCGGCCAGCTCGGTCAGCAGCGCGACATAGTCGTCCAGGTTGCCCGGCACCGGCGGCGCGGCGGTCATTGCCGCCGCTCCGCCGCGCGCGCGTCGCGGATCTCGTTCCAGAGCGCGGCCAGCGCGCCCGCCTGGCGGGACGGATCGCACAGCGCGGCGACGCGGGCGCGGGCCTGCGCGCCGAGCCGCGCGCAGAGCGGCCGGTCGTGCGAAGCCGCGGTCAGGGCGGCCGCGGTCTGCCCGGCATCGAAGCCGTCGAACAACCAGCCGGTCGTGCCGGTCTCGACGAAGGTGGCATCGGTGCCGAACGACATCACCGGCACGCCGGCCGCCATCGCTTCGATGATGTCGCGTCCCCACGGGTTCGCCTCGCGCGTCGGCTTGATCAGCAGGTCGAGGCCGGCCAGCACGGCCTCCGGCGCATCGACATGGCCGAGAAACTGGAAACAGTCGGCCACCCCGGCCGCGCGCGCCTGGGCGGCGAGCGCGCCGCCGTCGGGCCCGCCCATGTCGCCGGCGACGACGAAGCGCACGCCGGCGCGGTCGCGCGCGTCCATCGCCGCCGCGATCGCGACCAGGCGGTCGAGTCCGCGACCGGGCGAGTAGTTGGCAAGCACACCGATGCGGAACCGCCCGTCGTCGCACAGCGCCGGGTGCGGCGCGGCGGGACTGTCGGCGATCGCGACCGGGTTCAGGATCACCGCGTGACGCGCCGGCAACGGCGCATGTGCGGCGAAGGTCGTCCGCTCGTTGGCGGTGATGAACACGGCGGCGTCGACCGCGCGCCGGACCACGCCGCACTGCCAGCGGGCGAAGGCGGAGCGATGGAGGTTGGTGCGGATGTGCATGGTCAGCGGCAGGTTCGGCCGGCGTCGCCGCAGCCAGCGTGCCAGCCAGAAGGTGGCCTCATGATTGAAATGGACCACGTCGGCAGCGTCGGCGGCTTCCAGCAGGTCGGTGCGGAAGCCGCGGCTGCGCGGCCAGTCGACGGCGAAAAAGCGGACGAATACCGCCAGGTTGCGCGAGAATCGCGGCAGGGCGCTGACTTTGGGCAGGTCGGGCCGGACGCGGCTGGCGATGCCCAGGCCGGCGTAATGCTGCTGCAGCCAGCTCGCGCGGCGCATCCACACGGTCGGCTCGACCCGGCTGCGATCGAGGTGGCCGAGCGCGATGGCAAGGCTGCGCGAGGAGCCGCCGTGGCCGCCCTCGATGTCAAGGCAGAGCACCGCCAGCGGCCCGCTCATTGCCCGCGGATCAGCCGCGCGGTTGCCGCGAACCCGATCCGGAACAGCGCGTCGACCACCGAAAGCCCGGGCACGAACGGAGCGCCGCCTTGGTCGTAGGCCGGGAACTGCGTGTCGTTATAGGCCAGCGCGATCCCGGACCGGGCGAAGGTGGTCTCGTCCTGATACTTGGCGCCGCCGCCGCCGGACAGATAGATGCGCCCGCCGGCCGCCGCGACCAAGGCGGCCAGTCGTGCATCGCCGGCGCCGTCCGCGCAGCCCATTTGCGAAGACAGTCGAAACTCCGGCGCAAGTCCCAGTCGGTCGGCGAGCGACCGGATCATGCCGATGTTCGCGTCGGCGATCGTATCGGCGGCCGCCGCATCGACGAGCGCGGCCAGCACCGGGAACACCGTGTCGAAATGCGGAGCGTCGCGATAGTAGGCGCGCAGCCGCTCGCGGTGGGCGCCGCGCCAGTCGCCCGGCGCGATCATCGTGCGGCAGATCGGCTGGCCCAGCGACGCCGAAACCGGCACCGTCAGCCAGCGCGCCCGCCCGCCGGCCAGCACCCTGACCCGGTTGATGTAGCTGCCCTTGGAGAATTGCGCATCGTCGAGAAATACGAACACGTCCGCCCGCGCGACCTTGCGGAAATAGCCGAGCCAGGGCAGGTGGTTCGGCTGATGAATGGCGACGGTGGGGGTGTCTTTCACCGTCGCAGATCGGCGATCATGCGCTGGACGTGGGTCGCAAACGGCGCCGGTGAATAGCCGATCTCGCGCTGCAGTCGTGTGCAGGAAAGAACCTCGTTGCGGCGATGTGACAGCGTTGCGGCGACCGCAATCTCACTTGCCGACCCGGCGATGCGGCGATGCGCTCGGCCATTTCGCGTAGCGTCATGGTCTCGGCGCCTGCCACATTGAATATGCCGCTGGGCGGCGGCTCTTTGTCGAGCAGCCCGACGATCGCGTCCGCGACATCGTCGACGAACGCGAACCGAAACCGACTTTCAGGCTCATTCACCGCGAGAGGGTCGCCGGCCAGCGCGGCGCGCAGCACTGGCGAACACCGCGCCGCTCGTCCGTCCGACGCCGTGCACGCCGGCGAGCCGCAGCACAGCGACGGCCATATCGCCGCGCGCGGCATGCGCAGCTTGCTCGCCTGCCAGCTTGCTCCAGCCATAGGGCGACCGGGTGTCGGCGTCGACGTCGCTTCGCACGCCGCGTCCTCCTTTCGGTCGGTTCCGTACACGGCGATCGACGAACAATAGATGAAGCGGCGGCAGCGTGCAGCGGCCGCCGCGGCTGCCAAATTTGCGGTTGCGCAGACGTTGTCACGTACCAGCGCGGGAACGATCCCTGGGTCTGTATCCGTGCTGATGCGCGTACGCGCATGGACCACGGCCTCGAACGGCTCGAACGCGAACAGGGAACGCACGAATTCGGGCTCGGCGAGGTCGCCTGCAACGTTGTTCCTGGCGTTCGCGATCCGCGGTGTTTCGCGCCCACCGACGGCGAGGACCTCGCATTCCGCGTGTGCAGCCAGGGTGTTCGCGAGGTGCGCCCCGACAAAGCCGGAGGCACCGGTGACCAGGACACGCTTCACTGCCGTGCGCGCAGCGCTTCGATCAGCGCAGCCGCGACCCGGTCGGCATCGTCGAGCGGCATGTCGGCGAACATGGGCAGGCAGAGCGATCGCGACAGCGTGGACTCGGTCATGCGCAGCCGTCCGTCATCGAGATGGCGGAACAGCGGTTCGTGGTGCAGGGGCCGATAGATGCGCTTGGTCGCGATGCCGTGCCGCTGCTGCAGCGTGCCAGCGATTGCGTCGTAGTCGACGCTCGGGTCGAGCAGCGTGACGTAGTGATAGAACGAGGGCCTGCAGTTCTCGGGGAGCGGCAGCACCCGGATTCCCGGTTGGTTCGCCAGCGCCGCGTCGTACCGCGCCGCGAGCGCGCGCCGGTGGGCGAGCTGCCGCGGCAGGTCCTGTAGGTGATGCCAGGTCACACATGCGCGAATTTCGTCCAGGAACCAGTCGTTGCCCAACTCGACGATGTCGCCGCTGGCCGGGTCTTTGCCGAACATCCGGACCCGCTCGGCAAACAGCTTCAAGGCCTCGTCGTCTGTGGTGAGCATCCCGCCGGTGCCGCCGGTGACCACCTTGGTCGGGTAGAAGCTGAACACGCCGACGTCGCCGAGAGAGCCGGCGGTGTGTCCGTCGATCTCGGCGCCGTGGGCGTGGGCGGCGTCCTCGATCAGAAACAAGCCGTTGTCGGTGGCGAATCTCCGGATCTCCCGCCAATTGCTGGCGATGACCCCGGCCAGGTGCACCCATATGATGCCGCGCGTGCGCGGCGTGAGCTTGCGTGCGAGATCGTCGAGATCGAGCGCCAGCGTCTCGGGGTCGATGTCGACGAGCACCGGGGTGGCGCCGGCCATCATCACCGCACCAACGTCGGTGACGAAGCTCCCGGCCGGAACCAGCACCTCGCCGCCGGCGGCCTTGAAATGCATCAGGCTGATCAGGATCGCGGTGGTGCAACTGTTGACCGACACCGCATGACGCGTTCCGCACAGCTCCGCGAAGCCCCGTTCCAGCCGATCCTTGTAGGGGCCCATCATCAGCGTGCCGCCGGCCAGGATCGCCTCGATGTCGGCCGTGATCCGACCGCGCACCGCCGCCGGGAAGCTCGGTCGATAGAAAGGGATGGCTGGTCGGGTCACGCTCTCAGGTTCCGCTCGGCAAACTCGGCCCTTTCGTTGCCCGGCGGATTGCGCAGCGGCTCCAATTCCTCGGGAAACAGCAGAATCGACGTTGCCGGAAGGCGGGCGAGCCATTGGGCGGCCTGCTCCTCGCGCCCGGCCTCGTCGCCCAGCAACACCACGACGGGCGTCTCGACGACGACATCGGGATCGCCCGCCACACCGACGACGTTCGCGCCCGGGTGCGATGCACGCCACCCAGCGGCGTCGTCAGGGCTGCCGGCCAGCGTCAGCGGCGTGTCGTCGACCGGGCGCGGCAGCATGAACCGGTGGGACGGATGATCGGGCGACAGCACCGCTTCGGCCAGCATCGCGTCCAGCTGGCGCTGCAGTTCATTTGCGATCGCCTGGTGGAAATGCCGCGAGAAGTGCCACTGGTCGATCAGGCAGCTGCTGGCTCCGCCATGCGACTGCATCAGCGCGTGCGTGTCGAACCATCGGGCGCCGAGAGCGTCCGAGATCGGTCTTACGGCCGCATTCACCGCGGCGAGGCAGTCGCCCCATTCCGGAATGCACTGGTAATGTCCGGCGTAGTGCAGTCCGTCGAGGTGCGTGGCTGGCGGCATCGGCAGCGCCATCCAGACGACGGCGCGCCGCCGCCGGCGGAAATACGAGATCAGCCGTTGCTGTCGGCCGGCATAACGCGCAGGCGAGACGGATAGGGCCCCGGCCTGGAACAGTGCGGCGAGCCGGCGCGAGCTGTAGGTCAGGTCCAGCTCCGTGCCGCTCTTGCTGCGATGGCGTCGGAGCTCGGCCTCGGCCCATTCCAGGAAATGGCGCTTGTTGACCAGGGTCTCCCAGATCCCGTCGAGAAAGACGCACGCGGCTGGGTCGGTCAACGCAATTCGCAGGCAATTGCTTTCGACGTTGCCGCCGCGGAAATGGTCCGGCACGTGCACCACGTCCCAGG